>CAXUEE010000225.1:2964-6045 GCA_964249905.1 uncultured Acidobacteriaceae bacterium | reverse complement strand
AGGTGAGGGGCTGGTCTGGGGCTTCGGGGCGGCTGAGGGAGACGACGATGGTTTTGCCGACGCGGCGGACGCGGTCGATACGGGCTCCGGTGAGGGTCTCGATGATTTCAGCTTCAGGGGACTTGAAGGTTTGGGGTTTGCCGCTGGTCCAAACGTGCTCGATGCGCTGGCCGTGGATGCGGGCGTGGACGCCGTTGGCTACGGTTTCGACTTCGGGGAGCTCAGGCATTAAAAGCGCACCTGCCGCTTCTTCCGGAGGTCGTTGAAGTGCAGCGCATTTCCGCCTGAGGTGATGATCCGGCCGGCCAGGTTGTGGTCCGTGGTGAGCACAAGGATGTTGTCGGAGAGATCAATGATCGCTGTGTCGGTCAGACCCAGAGCCTCGAACTCAGCTCTTTGACTAAGCGCGTTTGCCGGCCGGTACTGTTCGACAGCGGTATTTGTGTAGTTCACCAGTTCTCGGACGAGAGCCGTACGGCGATGGATGGGCGCTTGCTGGAGGAAGTTGCTGGTTTCTGCGAGCACATGAGGTGTGGTGATCACGCGTGCAAAGCTGGCCATCACCATGCGCAGACTCTTGACATCGTCATAGTCGAACATCTGCACTCGCTTGAAGCCATCCACCAGTCCGGGGTCAGTTCGAGCCACCAGCCATAGGAGAAGAACATTGGTATCGGGCAGGATCGCTTGAGGCTTCCGATTCAAAGCAGACCTGTGCTCGCAAGGCCATTGCGCGCGCCGACGAACTCGCCGTCCTCTGCACGCAGTTTCACGGTTTTAAAATCTCGCTCGAAGACGGGTCCATAGGAGAAAGTAACCGTCCAGAATCTTGCATCCTCGGTGAGTTCGACTCCTTCCAGGACAAGATCCTTTCCTTCCGCGCCTTCGAAGACTTCAGGGAGGTAGCCTTGTGCCTTTTGCACTGCCTCTTTTACCCGAACCATGGATCCTCCAACGTGAATCGTGCGACAGGTCACAGTATAAAATGACGGATGGGCGCGAGTACGCTTCGCGCACTCCCACCGCGGTGCTCCGGAGTGACTCATTTCAGTGTTGAAACCTCAGCGTCCGTCCGCCGTGATCCTTGGCGCCCAATGGGGCGATGAGGGCAAAGGCAAAATCGTCGATGTTCTTTCCGAGTGCTTCGATGTCGTGGCGCGCTATGCCGGCGGGCACAATGCCGGGCATACGGTGATCATCGAAGGCAAGAAGTTCGTTCTGCAGCTGATTCCCTGCGGGGTGCTGCGGCCGGATTGCATCGGCGTGATCGGCAATGGTGTGGTGCTCGATCCGGCGGCCTTTCTGGGTGAGGTGAAGAAGCTGCGCGAGGCGGGGCTGCCGGTGGATCAGCGGCTGTTTGTGTCGGACCGGGCGCAGGTCATTCTGCCGTATCACCGGATGATTGAGCTGGCGGCGGAGACGGCTCCGGGGCGGACGCCGATTGGGACGACGCGGCGAGGGATCGGGCCGGCGTATGAGGACAAGATTCATCGCAACGGGCTGCGGGTAGTCGATCTGCTGAATCCGTCGCTGCTGCGGACGCATATTCAGAATGCGTGCCATGAGAAGAACACGATCGCGCATGCGCTGTTCGGGACCGAGCCGCTGGACCCGCGGGCGATGTATGAGGAGTATGCCCGGCTGGCGGAGCAGGTGGCTCCGTTTGTGACGGATACGGCGACGATGCTGAACGAGGCGATCGACGGCGGCAAGAAGGTGATGTTCGAGGGCGCGCAGGGAGCGCTGCTGGATATCGACCATGGGACGTATCCGTTTGTGACAAGCTCGTCTTCGACGGCGGGCGGTGCGGTGACGGGAACGGGAGTGGGGCCGACGCGGATTGGAACGGTGATCGGCGTGACGAAGGCGTACGTGACACGGGTGGGCGAGGGGCCGTTTCCGACCGAGATTCATGACGACACGGCGGACGTGATCCGGGCGCGCGGACAGGAGTATGGGGCGGTGACGGGGCGTCCACGGCGCTGTGGGTGGCTGGACCTACCGCTGCTGCGGTACAGCAACAGGATCAACGGCACGGAGTGGCTGGTGGTGACGAAGATGGACGTGATGGATGCGTGCGCGGAGATCCCGGTGTGCACCTCGTACGAGGTGGATGGGCGTGCGACGGACCGGATTCCGGCCGATGTCCGAGGGTTTAAGACAATCAAGCCGGTGTATACGACGCTGAAGGGCTGGAACGAGTCGACCGAGGGCATTACGGAGTACGACCGGTTGCCGAGGGCGGCCCAGGAGTACCTGAGCTTCATCGAGCGGGAGTCGCATGCGCGGATCGGGATGATTTCGACGGGTCCGGACCGGGCGCAGACGATCGTGCTACCGGATTTTGAAGCCGCGCTCAAGGCGTAACGCGAGCAAGAACAGGAGTTTTGCGGGATGATCAGTTTCACGGTGAGGATGCGTTTCGACCAGGCGGATGTAGAGCAGATCCGGGGGCACCTTGTGGCGCTGACAGCGGCCGCGCGGCTGGAGCCTGGGTGTGTGAGCTATGTTCCGCATTTTCTTGAGGATGACCCGTGTACCGTGGTGATCTATGAGCAGTACCGGGACGACGCGGCGCTCGAGCAGCACCGGCATACTCCGGAGTTCAAGCAGCATGCCATTGGCGGCTTGTATCAGGCGATGAAGGATCGGCGCCTCGAGAATCTAGTGGCGGTAGCCTGACTGACTCACCCGCGTCGCTGTAGATTTATCCAAACCGAAGGAATGCCGGCCGAGGCGGTTCTGTGGAGGACATGCAACCTGAGCAGCCCCAATCCGCTTTTTCTGCATGGGGCAACCATGTTGCCGAGTACCCGCTGGTGCGGATGTTTCTTCCAAAGTTCCGTGAAGATCTTTCGGCGACCTACAGCCGCAACCTGAACAAGTGGCTGGTGATTGCGCCGGTGATCGGCCTTTCGGCCGGCCTGCCGATCACAGCCGTGGCGTTTATTATTTTGCACGAGCTTTGGCCGCGGACGCTCGCCTTCTACCTGCTGCACCACTGGGCCATTCTCCCTGGGCTGGCGTTGGGCGGAGCCGTGGCCGGGCTGATCATGCAGTTTCTGACGCCGGACGCTAACC
>CAXUEE010000225.1:0-2954 GCA_964249905.1 uncultured Acidobacteriaceae bacterium | reverse complement strand
CGCATCATGCTGATCTGCGGCGCGGCGGCGGGCATGTCGGCGGTGTTCCGGGCGCCGCTGACCGGGATTGTGTTTGCGCTCGAGATGCCGTACAAGGACGATCTGGCGCACGAGGCACTGCTTCCGTCGCTGATCGCGTCGGTGGTCTCCTACATCACGCTGAGCGCGTTTTTGGGCAAGGAGGCGCTGTTTGACTTTGAGAGCACGCGGACGTATGCGATGTCCGACCTTTTGTGGTGCGCGCTGCTTGGGCTGGGGATCGGGTTCGTTGCGGCGGCATTTGTGGTCACGTTCCGGCATTTGCGCTCGGTCGTGGTGCGCTGGGTGTTTCCGCACTGGGGCAAGCTGGCGGTGGGCGGTCTGCTGACCGGAATATTCGGTCTCCTTTTTGTGTGGATTTATCCCGGCAATCTGATTCCGATCGGCCCGAACTACGAGGCGGTGGCCTATCTGCTGAACGAGCACCACAGCTCGACACAACTGCTGGTGTTTGCGGTGCTGAAGTTGCTGGCGACGCTGGCCACGGTCGGTTCGGGCGGGGTAAGTGCGATGTTTATTCCGCTGTTCCTGACCGGCGGGGATCTGGGGCTGATCTTTGCGCAGTCCTTTGTGCACTCGCCGATTCTCCCGCTCTATGCGGCGGTGGGCATGGCGTCGTTTCTGGCTGCGGCGTACAAGACGCCCTTGGCGGCGGTGGTGTTTGTGGCCGAAGCGACGGGTGGGCATGCGTTTATCATTCCGGCGCTGATCGGCGCGGCGGTGGCGTATGCGGCTTCGGGAGATGCGTCGGTTTCCGGCGACCAGCGGCTGCATGAGGAATACCTGTCTGTGGGCGAGGAGTTGGCGCCAGCGATAGAGGAAGATGCGCCAGCGGCAGCAGCTGGAACGGGTGAGCCGCTGCGTGCTGGTGATGCCGCCGATGCTCTACGGGAGAAGCCTGGGACCGCACCCTTCCAGACTCCGTGATCGAGGCAAGCGGGAGGCGAGTATCCCATCAAAGGTGTACTTCGATCACAAAAGTAGCCTTTGACTCTGTCGTCCTCTGGGCTTAGCATGCGGGTAACTTCCATGTCGCGCCTACGTCTTTTGTCGCGCTTCTTCGCTCTCGCTGCCTCTGTCCTTGGTTTTGGGCTTTGTTGCCCGCCAGCGTGTGCGCTGCCGGCGCGTCACGCGCATAAGGAGGCACGCGAGGAGATCCAGGACCTGGAAGAAAAGTGGCGGACGGCTACCCTGGCGAGCGACGCGACCTCGATCGATAGCATGCTGGCTGAGGATTTTGTAGGGATCTCGTGGAACGGTCAGGTGAATACAAAGTCCACACAATTGGATCGTGTGCGAACCAGGAGCCTGGCGATTACGGGGATGCAGATCTACGACACGCGGATCAAGCTGCTGGGGCAAGTGGCCATCGTGACGGCCGAGGCCGAAGTGACGGGCATGAACGACAACGTGCCCATGGAAGGGAACTACCGGTACACCCGGGTGTACCAGCATTTGCCTACGGGCTGGAAGATCACGAACTTCGAGGCGACCCGGTTGCCGCGCAACCAGCATGCGCATTGGTCGCCGTAGAACCTCTTATAGGGTGTGGGCTGCTGCTTATTTCTGCCTGGCTTCGACGACAGCGACTCGTTCGTGGAGCGAGTTTCATGTTCCGCATAATCTCAAGTGCGTCTCTGCGAGTGGAGTCTCTGAGACTTTCGATTTTGTCGTCTAGCCGTTTTATGTTCTCGTCGAGTCGTTCGATTCGGTCGTCGATCTTGACCAGCTTCATGTCGATGACGTCGATGCGTTTCTCGACCGATTTCTCCAGCCGGTCCGCGCGTCCGTTCGACAGCAGTATAGCGAAGACAACCATGAAGCTCGGAATGCCGACCGAGAGAGGGAGTTGTGTGTTCGTTCTCGATCGACCCCGCCGTGGCTCGACGGTATCCGATCAGCTGTGCGGGCAGCAGGCCGTGTGATTGTGTAAGCTGCTTCCGATTCAGTGGCGCTGGCGGTAGAAGATGAGGGCTGATCCGGGGGAGTCGGGAAGGGTAAGTTGCAGATGGGCGAGTTCGCTGCCTTTCATGCAGGTGACTGGAGTTTTGGCAAAGGCGCGGCGGAGCTCGACCTGGTAGACGGCCTCCGGGTTGAGGTCCTGGAGGTTGAGGGTCAGCGCAGGAAAGGGGCTGTGTGGCCGGCGGAGGGCAATGACTAAGCCGTCCTTCTGCTCGGGTCGGTTCCACTGGGTTGCGGACCAGGTTTCCTCGGCGAGGCTGTAGGGCAGAATGGGAAAGAAATCAGCATAGAAGAAAAGCTGCGTCTCGCGATATTCGGCGAGGGCCTGTTGTAGCCAGGCGACCCAGGCGGGATTGTCCGGATTGGGGACGGTAAGGTCGGGAAAGCCGAGGCCGGCGTTGTAGGCGAGGCGCATGCGGTAGAGGCTGTCTGGCGTGGAGTACGGGCCGGGATGCTTCCAGGGGTCGCCGGTGGTGGCGGTTTCATAGGTGAGTGTTTCGGGGATCCAGGGGGCGAGGGCCTCCGTCATGGCCTGGTCGGCGAGGGTGTCGACGATGCCGTAGTCGGTGCGCCAGACGGCGAAGCTGCGGCGCATCATTTCGAGGTCGAGGCGGCGTCCTCCGCTGGCGCAGTTGTCGATGCGCAGGCCCGGGTGGGTGGCGAGGAGCTCGTCGAGCAGGGCGTAGAGGCCGGTTACGTAGGCGATCTCGGCGATGCCGATGCGGTTAGGCGGGTCGGCGAGCTGCCAGTAACGCTCGGGCGGGATGTTGAAGTCCTGGCGGTACCAGGTCATGTGAAAGCGGTTTATGAAGCCGGACTGCAGGTCGGTGAGGCCGGGGCGAGCGGCGGGATCGCCGAGGTTGGCGAGTAAGGGTGCGGGGGTGCCGGCGCGGTCGGAGGTGAGAAACCAGGAAGGATGCTGGACGACGATCTCCGAGCCGGGCATGGCGGTT
>CAXUEE010000224.1:4672-6283 GCA_964249905.1 uncultured Acidobacteriaceae bacterium | reverse complement strand
ATATAAGGTACCTTACATCTTTATATAAGGTACATGACATCTTCCTTTCATCACTCCCATCCCGCGAAACTGATCGGCCCAAGCTTTGTCGCTCTGCAGGTTCGTGATCTGGAGACCTCCAGGGCGTTTTACATCGAGAAAGTTGGGCTTGAACCCTCACCCCAAAGCCCGCCCGGCGCGATCGTCTTCTCTACACAACCAACTCCGTTCGCCATACGCACTCCGATGGTCGACCTCGATGCGACCAGCAAGCTCGGCTGGGGCATTTCGCTCTGGATGGCCGCGAGTGATGCGGATGCCATGCACGGTCAAATGGTGGAAGCTGGCGTAACTGTTGTGATGGCCCCCGCTGATGGACCGTTCGGCAGGTTCTTTTCGTTCCGCGATCCGGATGGTTACACGATCACGGTACATACGGCGAAACCCTGACAGAACCGCCGAAGCCGTCTTCGAGAATGTTGGATAGAGACAAACTGTATTAGAGACCGCTGATCTTACTTCATCCGCTCGCCAACCGCGGCGGTGGTCGACAGGACGACATTAGATTCGGGACCTAGAAATCACCGTCTTGAGCTAACCAGCCGGGATCGATGGATCCGCTGGGGGCCGTGGTCAGCCGTTCTGCTAAAACGGCCTCGACCATTTCAAGCCTGTCCATACCTACCTGCTCAGCCCAGTGTGCGCGCAGTTCGTTGAATATTACCTCTCCCGTTCCTAAGACTTCGAAGCCGAAAGGTGTGACTTGCAGGTGCTTTCGCCGCCCATCTTGCGAATCCGGATTTCTGCCCACGTACCCTCGCTGCTCCAATAATGCGATGGTTTTCGCTGCTGCCTGTTTTGACACAGAAAGACGGCGTCCGAGTTCCGAAGCACTGTTCGCCCCTGCGGCGATGGCTCGGAGGGCGAAATCATGGGCGGGTCGAAAATCCTCGAAGCCGCGAAGGGCGAGTTGCTCGGTGGCCTCCTGCGCAAGCGAGCGAAAACCTGCAAGCAAGAGCAGCGCTAACTCCGCCCCCGATCGGTCCATAACGGTGATTGTAGAGATCCGAGTGGACAATGACAACTAGGTTGTCGATTTCTGTTGAATCTAGTCCAACCCCTGCGTATGGTTGAGGGAAGACAACAAGGTTGTCTATTGAGGTGGACATGCATAAACATGAAGGGGCTGTTTCGCTGCCCGGTGTTCGGCATCGGTTTATAGAGCTCAACGGGACCAAGCTTCATTACGTTTCCGCAGGCACGAAGGGTTCGCCGATCCTGCTCGTCCATGGCTTTCCCGAGACGTGGTGGAGTTTTCACAAACTGATTCCACTTCTAGCGACCGAGCATCGCGTCTTTGCTGTAGACCTGCGCGGATTCGGAGACTCCGCCAATGGGCAGGGCTGTTACGACAGCAAGACCTCTGCCGAGGATTTACATCAATTGATCGCTCACTTGGGTGTAGGCCCAGTCAACATTTCCGCGCAGGACATCAGCGGAGCCACGGTCTTTCGCCTGGTGGCGACCTATCCAGAAGATGTACTTAGCTTCACCGCCATTGAGATGGGTTTACCGGGCTTCGGATTGGAAAGCTTTGCGGATGTCACGCAGGGCGGGGCGTGGTACATCGGT
>CAXUEE010000224.1:0-4662 GCA_964249905.1 uncultured Acidobacteriaceae bacterium | reverse complement strand
GCCCCCGGCGCACCCGAAATGTTGCTCGCCGGCCGAGAACGCGACTTCCTGACTATGGTTGCTTATCCGGCGATGTGTGCCGTACCGAATGCCGTCACCGCTGGCGACCTTGATGAGTTCGCCCGGACCTACTCGCGACCTGACGGCTGGCGCGGCGCCATTGGTCTCTATCGATCAATGCTGCACGAAGGTGAGGAGATCAAAGCATTGGCGCAGACAGGAACGATCCACGCGCCGGTACTGGCGATTTGCGCCGGTGGTGGAGCCTTGACCGTGAACACCATGGCAGCCGTTGCGACGTCGGTTTCTTCCGTCTCGCTCGCTGGAGTCGGGCACTACGCCGCTATGGAAGCCCCTAAAGCTGTCGCTCAAGCTATGCAGAACTTTATTCTCTAACCCTCGAAACGAGCTCTTCACAGCCGCGAGGACTCCTAGTTGTTGGACCAAACCAATGGGGGGCATTCGGGCCATACCGCCCTTGCGGCGACCAAGCCTGCACATCGGCAGCGGGTATCAGGGCTGCGGTACCCTGCATACCACTTCCACTCATGGCATAAGGAACGCGTAAAGGTTGTTGAGGCGGACTGCAAGGCGCGATTGATGATCCCGCCCTTGGTGCGGGCCGGTGGCTCCGCACCTCTGGACAACGAATACGTCCGAACGTATTATTTCAACATGGGACGTGGTTCTTTCCGCGAAAAGCTCGTTAGTTCCGGAATGCACACGGTGCATCAGCGCGGTTTCGGCGCTGCAGGACTACGTGAGATCACAGCGGCGGCCGGCGTTGCGCAGGGTTCTTTCACAAATCACTTTGTCTCCAAGGAGGACTTCGGGATCGCAGTGCTCGATCGTTACTTCGATCAGCTGCGGAATGTCATAGCCGAAACGCTAGGAGATCAAGGGCTCAGTCCGATCAACCGGCTCCGCGCCTATTTTGAACGAATCACTGAACTGTTTGTCCCGGTCGGATGGCGGTACGGATGCCTCGCAGGGAATATGGGGCTTGAAGCGTCTGAGCATAGCGAGGCGATCCGTCATCGCCTAAGCGAGATATTTGCTGAGTGGACGCGGCCATTTGCGGAGGTCATCCGGCAAGCTCAGTTGGCTGGCGAGGTTCGTCCAGACCTCGATGCCGATGAGGCCGGCGCAGCGTTACTGGAAGCGTGGCATGGGGCGATGCTGCGCATGAAGATTGAGCGAACTTCGGCCGCTCTCGACCGCTTCAAGCGGCTCACCTTTCCGGCGTTGCTTCAGGCATGACTCCGTAGCCGCGGCTCGTTGTGTTTCAGAAGACAGATTTCAACAGAGGAGAATCGCAACGATGACGAACCAAGAAGCCTGGACTTTCTATGAGAGGTATCTCGAGGGATGGAAGGCGATTTCGGACGAGGAGCGAGCAAAGGTTACCGAAGAGATCGTTGCTGCCGATGTTCACTACTGCACGAGAAATCATGAGACCGGCGACCGGCAAACCGTCATTGCGGACATGGCAGCCTTCCAGCAGAGGTTTCCAGGAGGGCACTTCGATGTCGCGGACGTGGCTGCTCACCACGATGTCGCCCTGTTGACCTGGGTACTCGTACAGGCCGATGGAACCGAATTTGCCAGGGGCCACGACCAGATAAGCGTCTCAGCGGAAGGCAGGATCAAGAACCTGATTACGTTCCCGCCCTCGGTCTCGCAGGTCTAGCCACTGCTGTTTGGCGTTGCAACAACTGCGTCGGCGCAAACGCCGCTCAACCGAGAGGAACAGAAACATGATTGCGTTCACTGAATCAGATCTCACCCGCTTTCTCTCTGAAGATGACGGCAGACCGATCGTGATGCTTAACCTCCTGCGCTTTAAGCCCCAAGGCGGGCGTGAGCGCTATTTGGAATACGTGAATACAGTCGCTCCTCTGGTCAAGCGTCACGGGGCGGAGATCCTCTTTGCCGCAGACGGCAAAATGGCATTGGCGGCTGAAGCTGGCCAAGCGTGGGATGCTGTTGCGCTCGTACGGTATCCAACGCGGCGTGCCTTCGCAGACATGATTGGCGAGCCAGACTACGAATCCGCTGATCACCTGCGCATGTCCGCGTTGGAGGAAGCAGTCCTGCAGCCGGTCCAAAGCATGTTCGGATAACGTTTTCACACCTTCTGACTCGTGTGGAAGCTGGATCCTAGTGTGAGAGAAGAAGATCGGCTCAGTCGAGTAAGGGTCACTAGATGAACCATTCTCAAATACAAGTCGGTGATGTGGAGCTTCACACAACACAGCTTAGCAAGGCGGAGCCGTTCTGTTCTGCTATGGCTTTCCTGATGTTTGGATCGGTTGGCGCAAGCAAATGGAGGCAGCGGCGGCGGGCTATCGAGCGATCGCGATCGACATGCGCGGCTATGGACGTAGCACAGGTCCGGAAGACCCTCTTGCTAGCTTCGCGGCTTCGCTAAAGCGAGAGCGTAGTTGAGAGTTGTCCCGCACGTCCTCCATATGGAGGGCGTGCGGGATCACGGCTAAACGTTCGCGCGCACTTGAAGTATCACTTTGCCCCGCGAGTTTTGACCTTGACTGAGCTCGAGCGCAGAGCTCCAATTCTCTAGCGGGAACACGCGCGCCACTGGCATTTCGAACTTTCCATCGGCTGCAAGTTGCGCAAACTCACCGAGGACGTCAAATCGCATGGTCATATCCTCGTTCAAGCTGTCCCGTACCCCGAGTTCCTTCGCGGCGGTAAAATCCGTTAGGGCCAACACATGCTTCGGGTCGCCTGCAATTTTGACCAGGTATGGTAAGACTCCGTTAGGCGGTGCGGCATCGAGAATCCAATCCGGTGAGCCACCGGCAATGTGCAGCACTCGATCAACCATGCCATCTCCGTAGGGAGTCACCGCTGCGCCGAGCGCACCCAACCGATCCGCAAAAGTCGGACCGGCAGTCGCCGTGACACGAGCACCACGCATCAGCGCCATCTGCACAGCCGCAAAGCCGACCATGGTTCCTGCCCCATGGATCAGAATGCTGTCGCCGGCCTTCACTCCCAAATTGTCGAGGCTACGGTACGCGGTCTCGACTACCATCGGCAGTGCTGCTGCTTGCATAAAGTCCAGACCACCCGGGAGTTTCGCCCAGTAGTTCAGAATTGCGTAGTCTGCTGCGCCCCCGCTGGTGTACCCGGTGAAGTCGACGCGTCCGAGGACAGCGTCGCCGACCTTGACATCCTGAACACCCTCTCCGATCGACTCGACGATGCCGGAAAAATCTAGCCCTACTACCCCGTGGCATCAGACCGGCATAGAGGCCCTGACACAAGGCCCAATCGGCCGGATTGAGGCCACAGGCGTTTACGCCAACCCGGATGTTGTTTTGACGCGGAGCCGGAAGCTCGGCTTCCTCCAAACGGAGCACATCTTCCGGCTTGCCGTACTCGTGAAAGCGAAGAGTTCTAGTCTTGATTGACGTCTGTTCATCGGTGTTCATAACTTCTCCTGGAGAGGGCCGGGGATACAGCCGTTCATACTTTCCGGCTGTCCAGAATTGACTGTAATAGTGCCCATGCGTACGCTCAATGCTGCAGCGTCCGCATTATCGTCGCATGCGTACACATATGGATCCGCTCTCTGACGTTCTGGCTCTTCTGAAACCGCGTAACTATGTGACAGGCGCTCTCGCGGCGGGCGCTCCGTGGTCGCTTCGCTTCGAGGCGCACACGGGGCTTAAATGCTACAGCGTGGTTCGAGGCGAGTGCTGGCTGTCGATGGATGGCGTAGCAGAGCCCGTTCAACTCCGGACGGGCGCTTGTGTGCTGCTGCCGCACGGAAGATCGTTTGTAATCGGAAGTGACTTGCTCCTTCCGAGTAGGGATGCATGGGAGTTCCTCTCTTCAGTGGAGAGGTACAACGGCGTAGTGTCTGCAAGCCCGGGTGAAAGCTTTTTCATGCTAGCCAGCTACTTCGCACTTGAGGGCGATCCGCGGTTTCTGCTGGACGTTCTTCCGCCAGTTGTTAAGGTCGACAACGACATTCAACGAGAATCGATGCGCTGGGCAGTGGAGCGCTTACAGCGCGAGATGCGCGAGCCGCAACCAGGAGGCACCCTTGTGGCACAACAGATTGCCTACACGCTCTTGGTCGAAGCCCTTCGCCTTCACCTGAAGGACAAGGCTCAACGCGGCCAAGGGTGGCTCCCTGCACTCGCGGACGAACGCATGCGGGCTGCGCTGTCCTCCATGCATCAGCAACCTGCACATGCCTGGACCGTGCAAGAGCTTGCCCACACAGTTGGCATGTCAAGAACAGCCTTCGCGCAGACTTTCAAGAAGTTCGTGGGGAGCTCACCAATGGAATATTTGACGAAATGGCGGATGACGCTGGCCGCGAATCGAGTGCAAGATCCAGACGAATCAATCGCGTCGCTAGCGCCGGTACTTGGCTATCAATCCGAGAGCGCGTTCAGTGCGGCTTTCAAGCGGCACTGGGGTAGTTCTCCACGCGAATACATGCGCAGTCGCCGACTAGAACTCAGCGGAGTTCACACTTCCTGAGAAGCCTAAGTTCCGGGTGATTTGCCGGCTCTACCCTTGCTGGTTTTCTCGACCGCGTTTAGCAAGACCTACATGGCGCGTTTGGCCGGGTACATGTGATCGATGATTTTAGGTAGGTACTCACGGAGGAAATTCGTCGCA
>CAXUEE010000223.1:0-6322 GCA_964249905.1 uncultured Acidobacteriaceae bacterium | reverse complement strand
GCTCCCGCCTGTACGAGGTCGAAGAGGAGCGCCTCCACCAGCTCCAGGCCAAGGACCGCAAGCAGCAGATCGGCTCCGGCGACCGTTCCGAAAAAATCCGCACCTACAACTTCCCCCAGAACCGCATGACCGACCACCGCATCGGGTTCACCAGCCACAACCTCGCCATGGTCATGGAAGGCCAGCTCCAGCCCACGATCGATGCCCTCATCGCCCACGACATCGCCGAGAAGATGAAGGGTGAACCGGTCGCCGCTTAGGCAGAGATGAATGAGACGTGTTGATCCGCACTGAGACGCACTGAGACGTGCTACTGTTCGTCATTCGCTACGCTCGTAGGCGAGCATCATCCGCCCCCGAAAGGGGGCTTTCCATTTGCGACGGGTGTATCACGTGAAATCTTGTGAAAGCAGCAATTTTGGTCTTTCTTCGCGCTAAGGCAACGAGAGCCGGCAAGCCTTACCCCGCGAGCTATGATCGTCGTATGAAGCTCCCCCGCCTGATCCGGTTCGCGCCCGTCTTTGCCTCCCTTACCTTCCTAAGTCGGCTCCCCGCCCAATCCACCGCCCCGCCTCTCGCCGGCATCGCCCATGTCGCCCTCCGCGTCAAGGATCTAGCCGCCTCGCGCGCCTTCTACGAGAGCCTCGGCTTTGAACAGGCCTTCGACCTCAAGCGGGACGGCGTCCCTTATGAGTTATTCATCAAGATCAACGACCACCAGTTCCTGGAGCTCTATCCGGCCACGCCCAAGGACGCCACCCTCGGCTTCCTCCACCTCTGCTTTGAAGGCGAAGACCTTCAGGCCATCCACGACGACTACATCGCCCACGGACTCAAGCCCACCGACGTCCGCAAAGCCGGCGCTGGCAACCTGCTCTTCACCCTGGCCGGCCCGCTGCAACCCATCAGCCGCGATGGCAAGGCGCTCCCCCAAAACGTGGAGTACACGCAATACATGCCCGGCTCGCTGCACTCGAACGACCTGGGGCAGCACCTCGGCTCTGATCGCATCGCCGACCGCCTCCTGGGCGTCGCCCTCGCCGCGATCGATCCCGAAACCGCGAAAGATTTCTACCGGAACGACCTTTCCTTCAAGCCGCTTCCGGGCCAGCAAGCTACCATGCATCTGCCAGGTAACTCCGGCGAGGAGATCGAAATCACCTCCGCTGCTCTCGGCACGCATGCCCGTATCACGTTTGAGACCAGCAATCTCGGCCGAGCCACCCGTCACCTCAATCACGAACACATCAAGGTCCAGAAGCTCGACGAAGCCATTCTCTTCGAGGATCCTGACGGAAACCAACTCGTCGTTGCGCAGCGTTAGACCACGAAAGAGATCGGAGACATAGCGGCAGCCGGTATCCGGACCGGCTGCCCTTTTTCCGTGGCTTACGCGCCGCTCGTGAAGCGACGCCGCGCAACGCCGAACGCACCCAGAAGACCGGTACCGAGCAAGATCAGAGACGAGGGCTCAGGGGTCGCGGCTGCGGGCACCAGATTGCCTTCAAACTGTGTCGGAGTAGAGGCAGTTGTAGCCAGACCCTGATACTCATTCACCGCAAAATCGCAAGCAAAGGCAGCCAGCGCACAGAAGGAGTTATCGGCAGGCAGATAGCCTGCCAGCGTGGTCCCGTTATTCGGAAGCACGAGGTCCAGCTGCAGCTGGTCTCCGGCAGAGGTGAAGGTCGCCTGGTATTCGTTCAGCGCCGTGTTGTACGCCTGTGAGGTTGCAGCTCCCGTAAACGTCACGGGAATGCCGGCGATCGTCTGGGTGGTGTTCAGTCCGGACACGCTGCCCAGGGTGGAGTTGATCGTCACGGTGCCGTAACTTCCGTTGCCGGCCTGGTTCTCCAGCGTGTACACGGTGTCGGCATAGGCGGAGACGCCGGAGGTCAACAAGGAAGCGGCAAACGCGGTCAGCAAAAGACGCATGGTGGGAGCTCCTGAAAGAATCTACTCCGCAACCTATACGACTTTTGTGTCAGGCGCATTACAGGACGATGTTGATTTGCACTCACTCTTTCGTGGTCTTGACAGCCAGGACTTTATTCCGGCATTCACGGAACTTTGATCGATGTGCGGTTGAATACGTTGTGCGGTGTCCCTTTTCAGCACACCCAGGCGATACCTGCCCGAACTTCGAGGAGATCCATCATGACCAGAAAACCGAATGCGGCAGTGGCGTTGCTGGCACTGTCTTGTTTCGTGCGGCCCCAGCTGGGCTTTGCCCAGACAAGCGCACCCCTCACGATCGCTCCGCCTTCCAGCCCGGCCGTGCAGGCGTACACCATCCCGGTGGCGCAGGAAGCCACGCTGACGAACGCGCAAAAGCTCGCGCTCATCCAGAAGAACATCAAATATGTGTTCGTGCTGTTTCAGGAAAACCGCTCCTTTGACTTCTACTTCGGCACCTACCCTGGCGCCAACGGCCTGTTCTCGCAACCTGCCGCCCAGACTCCCGGGTTTGTGCAGACGCTAGTCAACACGGACGGTTCGCTGACCACCATCTCTCCGTTCCGCATCCCGCTGTCCGTCACGTCTCTGGGGAACGGGACAACCGGTCCGATCGTCGCCCCGGCAGGAACTTCGGTGCCCATCTACCCCGCGGATACGGACTCGGTCAACCACTCCCACACCGCCTACCAGACCAAAATCGATCTGCAGCCGAACGGAACGACGCTCAACGACGGCTATGCCACGACCGAAGAAGGCGTGACGGTCACCAACGGCAAGCCCAATAAAAATCCGTCTCTGGCCCAGAAGCAGATGGGCGAGCTGGTGATGGGCTACATCGACTGCAA
Organism: uncultured Acidobacteriaceae bacterium; assembly: GCA_964249905.1. Lineage (GTDB taxonomy): Bacteria > Acidobacteriota > Terriglobia > Terriglobales > Acidobacteriaceae > Edaphobacter. Next base: position 3,521 of record CAXUEE010000223.1, on the reverse strand, counting down.
TACCGCGCCCGTCATGTGGAACTACGCAGACCGCGGCACTCTGTTTGACAACTTCCACCAGACCGTTCTTTCCGCCTCCACTCCCAATGCCCTGGCCATGATCGCAGGCCAGTCCGGCGAAACGCAGTACGTGAAGCACCCGCAGCAAAGCACGATGGCGTACGGCAAGTCGGTGAGCGGCAACGGTGTTCCGGTGATCTCGGATGGCGACCCGTACTGGGGATCGCAGCTGGACATCTACGGCAGCGGTCAGCCCTCCATGGCTGCAGCCGCCAGCCCTGAGATCAATCTGACCTTTGCCACGCTGCCGCTCTCGTTCATGGGCAGCAACATCTTCCAAACGGTATCCACCGACAGGCAGCCGTTGACCGATCTCACCGATGTGGAAAAGGACATCATGGAGATCGCCGGCTCAGGCGTGAAGCCCACCAACTGGGGATGGTACCAGCAGGGCTACGATCACGAAGTCACCGACACCACCGCTACGGCCACCCACGCCGACTACATCCAGCATCACAACGCGCCGCAGTACTTCGGCTACGTTTCAAACAATCCCTCGGTAAGCTCGCACATGCACGGCCTGGGAGATTTTTTTACCTCGATCCAGAATCAGTCCCTGCCCGCAGCCGGAGGGGTGTTCTATCTGCGCGGCGGCTATAACAACATCCAGGGTCTCAATCCGCAGGACCCCAACCCGGCGCTGCGCACCGTCTTCTACGGCGACGACGATCACCCCGGCTACTCCGACGTGCAGATCTCAAGCGCGCTTCTGGCACAGGAGATCAATGCGATCGCCAGCAGCCCGTACTGGTCGCAAAGCGCAATCATCATCAGCTATGACGAGACTGACGGCCTGTACGACCATGCTCCTGAGGTGGTTCGGTCTTACGATCCGTATGGCGACGCGCTCGACCAGGGCCCGCGTATCCCCAACATCGTCATCTCGCCGTATGGCGTCGTGCACGGTGTCGCGCATGAGGCCGATGAGCACAGCTCCATTATTAAGTTCATCGACATGCTGTACGGGCTGACTCCGCTCGCGGACTTGCCGGATGAAGCCGCGGCACGGGCACAGGGCCAGGCCACCTATGGGCAGCCTTATCTTTCCCCGGCCGACGACGTCGTTCCGAATGTAGGCAATCTGCTCTTAGCTTTTGACAACAACCGCCTCACGGGTGCCGCACAACCGCTGCCGGCCAGCTTTTACATGCTGGCGCCCAGCTTCTACGCGAGCATCCCGCAGCTGAACAACACCGGCTGCTCCACCCTGCAGATCACCCCCACTGATACCGGACTCGCAAACCCCGTTCCGGTCGACTTCAACCCGCGGCCAAGCTCGGATCCAGGCACGCCCACCGCCGGAACCTGGACACCCTAGTTCCTGGCCTGAAATTTGTCCGGAGCGAAACGGGCAGGGAAGCGCAATCCGGCTCCCTTGCCCGTGTCGTTCGAGGGCTGTTCTTCTACCTTCTCTTCTCTCTGGAGCTGCCCGTACGCATGTTTCGCCAGATCATTCCGTTTTCCCTCTTGCAGTTCCTGTTTCTCAGTCGCGGACTGGCTCAGGCTCCCGCGCCTCCACCCGTGCCTGTGCCGGTCAAGAAGGTACAGGCGCCCGTCGTGCTCCTGCATCCGGTGCTCGATCGCGTGCGGCGCACCAAGACCCTGAACTGCGGCGTTGCCAAGGAGGAAGAGGACTATTCGCGCTCGGAGGATCACGGGAATCGAGCGTCGCTGGACATTGATTTCTGCCAGGCAGTGGCCGTCGCCGTGCTCGGCCCGGGAACGCAGCTCGTCGTGAGAAGCTTTCCGGATGAACCCGCAGCCAACGTGGCGCTCACAGCAGGCGAGATCGATCTACTCGCCTCCGGCAGCCCGACGGTAGCGAACACGGCCAAAGGATTTACCTACACGCAGCCCATCTTCTTCGACGGCCAGGGCTTTCTGCTGCCGAAGAACCCCGCCGTCCACACGCCGCTCGACCTCGCCGGCAAGAAGGTCTGCTTTCTGACCGCCTCGGACGCAGAGGCCGGCCTGCACAGCTACGCGGCCATACACGGCATCACCTATGTCTGGTATCCGTTCTCTGAGGCCGGCGAGATGGAGGCAGCTTTCTTCACCGGCAACTGCGACGCCATCACCAGCGACATCACCTCGCTCGCCAACATCCGCGGCATCGAGGGCACACGCCTGGCCGACTACACCGTCCTTCCGCAACTCATCCGTCAAGACCCCCTGGCCGCCGTCACCTTCGGAGACACCGTCTTCGCCTCACTGGTGAACTGGACCCTGAACGCGTTGATCGAAGCTGAACAGCTCGGGATTACGCAGAAGAACGTCTACGCCCAGCTGAGTTCACCCGGGCTCGAAAAGCAGCCGGAACTGCAGCAGTTCCTCGGCCAACAATACGGCATCGGATCCTTGATGGGCCTGCACCCGCACTGGACAGCCGACGTGGTCCAGGCGGTGGGCAACTATGGAGAAATCTTTGATCGCGATCTCGGCGACCAGTCATCCCTGCACCTGGACCGCGGCCAGAACCGGCTCTGGACCGCGGGTGGACTGCAGTTTCCTTTACCCCTGACAGACCACTAGAGCTTCACTTTAGCGTGTAGCTCTCCCAAAACTGGGTGTCACTCTGGCGCCAGAGTTCGCCTCAAAAGTACCTTTAGAGCGCAGCGATGATCTCCTCCGTAGTCCGCACCTTGCCCATGATCGGGAACGTGTTCTTCGTGGCGAACGTATGCCACTCCGCGCTCATGGTCGACATGGCATCCTCCGCGAAGACCAGGGCGTAGCCTGCGTCGTGGGCAGCCCGGGCCGTCGATTCGACGCCGATGTTGGTTGCGATGCCGGCCATGATGATCGTCTCAATGCCGAGCCGGTCCAGTGTCTGCTCCAGGTTCGTTGCGTAAAACGCACCCCACTGCCGCTTCACGATGACGGCATCGCCTGCCTGCACTCCTGCCTCCGGAACAATCTCCGAGGCGCTGGGTGGCGGCGGCTCGGAGCCGCCCTGCATCGGCCGGTCCGCAGGGTGCGCCACGGTCTCGTGCATGAGCACATGCACCCACACCACGGTGCCGCCTTTGGCACGCAACGCATCTGCCAGCTTGCGGGAGCGCTCCACCACCTCAGGACCGCCGTACGGAGCGAGCCCCGGCAGGCTCACGATCCCATGCTCCAGATCGATGACGACTAGCGCTGTCTTCTGCGCGTCCAATGCCAAATCCATGTTTCTCTCCTTGGATTCTACCTGTACATTGGATGCGTACCCCCTGGCCGAGTCTCACGCAAAAATCCGCGAGCAGTTGATGCGTCGCAAACTGAAAGGCAGCCTATGACCCGCACCTCCGTCCTTCTTGCCTGCGCTGCGCTGGCTCTTCCGCTCACGCTCTCCGCGCAGGCACCCTCCGGCCCTGCGGCCGAAGCCCAATCCACGTACAACCGGCTCAAGCCGAACGTCCTGAAAGCTGCCGACAAGATGCCGGAGGCCGAGTACCAGTACAAACCGACCCCCGAGA
>CAXUEE010000222.1:1728-6324 GCA_964249905.1 uncultured Acidobacteriaceae bacterium | reverse complement strand
TTAGCGGGCGTGCCGTTTCCGAGACCGTTATGTCGATTCGCCTTCGGAACAATCAGGTCATTGTGCAGCGTCGCTACTGTCGCATCTTCCGGGTGATCGGGAAGAAAGATGCTGGCAAAGTAAAGATCCGAGACGCCCGCCCAGTCAAACCCGCCCGAGAGTGTCGCCCCGCCATGCACGTCCTTAGGGCCTTCATGCTTCTCCCGCATGCCCTGGCTGTAGTCCACTTGCGCGCCCCCATACGAGAGCGCGGTCTCCTGATCGCCGAAGCCGCCCGGCCACTCCAGCAGCGCACGGATCGGTGCGCCATTGCGCGTCACCTGCGTATCCGCCCGCACTACATAGGAGTCGCCAAACGAAAACGTCTTCGTTACGTTGTATTCGCCCGCCGCATATTTGAACGTCAGCGTCCCCGGAGCGTTCACCGTCCCCGTCGCCGAAGGCAGATAGAGCGCACTCGCCAGGTTCGCCGTCAGCGCCGGATCGTACGTATACAGCGAGAGCGGATACCCGACCTCTGCCGCCGCTTCGGTATGCACCAGGTCGAGCGGCTTGCCATACGAGTCCTTATACTTCTTCAAAATCCAGCTCGTCGCCTGCGCGCCGCGATTGGAAAACGTAATCCGGTACAGCTCGTTCTCCACCACCGTCGTGCTCTCGGCCTGCGCCACCACCGGCACCTGGATCACCTGCCCGGCCACCGTCGCTGCGACCGTCGGCTCCGGGTGCGGCACATTCCTTTGCTGATCGACCACGGCCGCCGAGTTCGGCGACGCCGTCTGCGGATTGTGCCGCGCACGATAGAAGTTGAACGCCGTCAGTCCCAGCAGCACGGCCACCATCACCAGCATCAGGCCGCGATTGTCCTGCGCCGCGCCGGGTTGATTCGGATTCTTGAACTCTGCCACAAACCCTGTCTTTCTTGAGCAAGCGAAGCATCTCTCGCCGCCGTCTCTGTTGAGCGTCCTTCTATGATAAATGCTCACCCCTCGCCGGCGAGGTCGCCTTCATCCCACCAAAGCAGCACCCAGGTCAACAATCAGAGATCTGCCGTCTCCCGCGTTGTTTTTTGTTGTCATCCCGTAGGGATCTGCTTCTGTCTTGATCCTCCTGACGCTCCGTGCTCCATTCGTCACCCACGTCCATTCGGAAGGGCCACACGTTCACGTCTGCCGCTAACACCCACCCACCTGAACCCCCATCCTGAGCGGCTTCCTCACAGCTTCCTCGTAGGGAAGTCGACGGAGGACCTGCCTTTCCTAAGCCCACTAGGATGAGAACCCTCACGGCACCGGATCCAACCCACCTTTCCCCAGCGGATGACACCGGGCTACCCGTCCCGCCGCCATCCTTACCCCGCGCCAAATTCCATACCGAGCCACCGCCACATACGCATACTCCGAGCACGTCGGCAGAAAAATACACTGCGACACCCCCGCCGCATGCAGCACCGGCGAAACCACCTGCTTGTACCCGAGAAACCCAAGCCGCAGCACGCCCGCCCACAGCCTGTTCATGACTGCCGCGTTTCGGCCGGAGCCGCCGGCGGACGCGCGCGCTCGAGCGCACCCTGAATCTGCCGGAAGATTGCCGCCACCTCCCGATCCAGCACCCCGGCCTCCATCTCCAGCACATTCCGCCGCGGATGCAGAATCACATCCACCGGAAACCGCAGCTTCCCCGCATGCCGCCGCACGCACTCCCGCAGCCGCCGCTTAATCCGGTTGCGCCCCCGCTTGGCGTTGGACGCAGCGCTACGCGACTTTCGCCGTCCCACTGCTCATCGCCGCACTTTACGCCTGGCTTCTCTCCCAAGCTCACGCGCCCGCGGGCGCTGGTTTCAACTCGCTCCACGCCGTCCAACTCCTCTTCTCCGCACCGCAGGCTCTGCTCGCTGGCTGGATTCACTATCTCGCCTTCGACCTTTTCACTGGTGCCTGGGAAGCCCGCGACGCCGTCCGCCTTGGCCTTTCGCGCTGGCTCGTCGCTCCCTGTCTGGTTCTCACCTTCCTCTTCGGACCCCTCGGCCTCGCGCTTTACCTGCTGCTTCGGCTCAGCCTGCGAAGGGAACTTGGAGCATGATCCGCTCCCTCAGGAACGCGCTCCGCGAAAGTCCCGGGCTTGCGCTCTCGCTCTGGTGGCACGTCGGCCTGCTGCTCCTCGGCCTGACCGCTCTTCCATTCGATCACCGGCAGATCCTCGGCCTGAATCCTTGGATCAAGCCTCTCAAATTCGATCTCTCCGTTCTCGTCTATCTCCCCACCACAGCCGTCCTGCTCTCGCTGCTGGCTCCCGTCCCCCGAACGCACCCGCTCCCGCATCGGCTGGATCATCGGCTTGTCCCTGCTCTTTGAGGACAGCATCATCTCCCTCCAGTCCGCCCGCGGCGTCCGTTCCCACATGAACTGGCCATGACCGGTCACCCGTTCCTCACCTGATCCGCGCTTCAGATGTCGCGTGAACGAACTCGCGGATGGTAGCGTCTTCGCTCAAAGCTGTTTCCGCACCCCGGCTTCCTTCTCGATCGCCGACACCTGGTCCTCCAGCTTGCCTTCCATCGCGGATTTCGCCTCACCCGTCCGGAACGTCAGCGGCGAGAGCCGTTGCGTCACATCTTCCTCCAGGAACGCAATGCCCGAGTAAAACGCCAGCGCAGCCAGCAGCAAACCGCACCACGCCGTCGCTACCGGAAGCCACGCTCTTCCTACCAGCGCCATGGCCGCCGCACCGCACGTCCGGACGATTGCCACAATCAGCACCACGCCCAGTACCGGCTTGCCCTTGATCGTCACAATCGTCAACATCACCAGGCAAATGGCCAGGCAAAGCAGGAACAAGGCAGTGGCGTGGCTGATCGGCGGCGGCGGTCCTCCCAGCAGCGCCAGGCCCTGCACCACCCAGGCTCCACCGAAGATTGCAAACGCAGTCGCTCCACCGGAGTCGCGCGCCAGAAACGCCATGAAGCTCGGCGCAATCTCCAGCGGCGCCACAAACGCCAGCAGCATAAACGCCAGCAGACGCGTTTCGCTGTCCGGTATCCAGTGCAGGAGAAACGCGCTGTACAGAGCATTGCCGGTGCCAAAAGCAAACGAGGCCAAAGGGAGCGAGCTCGCATACGGCCGCAAGACAATCTGTACCGGGATGTCCGCCATCTTCGCCAATCTGCGCTCCCCGACCATTGTCGCAGGTGCGAGCCCGCTTACAGACGCAATCGTCGACATCGCGAAAGAGCGAGCGACGAACCGTCGACGCCGTCTTTTACCCGGAAGAAGGTCACGGCTCCATCAAGCCGGAACACCCGTTCGACGAATACACCCGCGTCCTTCCATGGCTGGAGAAGTACCTGCAAAGACGAACGGAGTAGCATGCCCGGCCTCGCATTACGGCGGCATCAGCAGCGTCAGCGCATCCGGAATCATCCGCATCCGGCACGGCAGCGAGCCCACCGGCTCGGCGTCCGCCTGCACTTGCACCGCCGGCCGCGCCGCATGCGGGTCGCAGCGCATCTCCTCCACCTCAAGCGTCCTCAGCCATGGCATCCTCACCCGGAACCAGCCCCCGATAAACCAGGCCGGAAACGCCATCCACGCCGGCGGTAGCAGCACCTGCACCCGCAGGGCCGCATGCTCCAGGCTCGCGCCGCGGGTCAGCCCAAGGAACACTCCACCCAGGTTCGGCAGCCGCGCGGCCATCACCGCTACCGCCTCTGTCTCCTGCCAGTCTCCCGAGCCGCGCAGCCGGTAGCTCACCCGAAACGTCGGCCATCTTCGCGTCACAAACAGCCGAGCCGCATGCGCGGAGTAAGCCGTCCGCCCATACCGTGCCTTCCACCGGCCAGCCCGCGCCAGCTCATGCACCAGCGCCCCGTCCGGTCCGCACCCAGCCATCACCACAAACAAGCGTCCGGCAACACCCGTCTTGACCTCGCCCAAAGCAATCCGGCGGGGCACATACAGCAGCAATCGGGTCATCGCCCGCACCGGATCGAGCGGTAACCGAAGATGACGCGCCAGCGCGTTGGCAGTGCCCAAAGGCAGTATCCCCAAGGGCACCTTCGTCCCTGCCACACCCTGCACCACCCCATGCACCGTGCCATCCCCGCCGCACACGATCACCAGCTCGGAGTCCGCAGAGGCCGCTCGCGCCAGCTCCGTCGCCGACCCCGGCACGGGAGAAGTCAGCACCGTACGCACCGCAAAGCCCTTGTCCGCCGAAAGCTTCGTAATCGCCGGCATCGCCTCCGCCAGCTTTCCGGCCCGTCCTGCCGCCGGATTGACGATCAGCGTCAGCTGCCGCACAGCTTCTAGGGGATCTCTGACCAAGGCATGCCGTTCACTCGGCTACGTTTCTTTGCTCTGCTGAATTTTCTTGCGTTGTCATTCCGTAGGAATCTGCTTCTCGCTCATCCCGAGCGCGCTAGCGCGACCGCACCGCGGAGGCGCCGCCAAGCTGTTCCCCGATCGACCGCGTCAGCGCCGTCTGCTCCCCGCCTGTGTGCTGCGTGGTTACAGTCTCAATCAGCGCAAGCCAGGTCTCTTCCTCCGCGCTGGTAGTGTGCCGCACGCCCCGCGGGACCACGAAGACCTCGCCCGCGCG
>CAXUEE010000222.1:0-1628 GCA_964249905.1 uncultured Acidobacteriaceae bacterium | reverse complement strand
CCGCGCTGGTAGTGTGCCGCACGCCCCGCGGGACCACGAAGACCTCGCCCGCGCGCAACACCACCGGTCCGCCATCCTCGGCAGCCCGCCCAATCGTCAGCACCCCACGCAGCACCAGAAACAGCTCATCCTCGTTCGCATGCGTGTGCCAGGGAAACTCGCCCTGGACGCGCACTGCCTTCAGATACTGATCGTTTACCTGTGCCAGCACCCGCGGAGCCCAAAGCTCCTCAAGCTCGGCACAGGCCTGTTCCAGGGAGATGGGCTGTACGGGGATGAGAGCAGAAGAGAGCATCGTGGGCATTGGAAAGCAGGGCAACTCGCTAGTCGCGGAAGCCCGCCGAGACCGCAATCTTATGCCGGCCCTTGGCCCGTCGGCGGCTCAGCACCGCGGCGCCCGCCTTGGTCTTCATGCGGGAAAGGAAGCCGTGAGTCTTGGCGCGATGGCGGCGGTTCGGTTGAAAGGTACGTTTCGGCATGAATCGAACTCCTCGGATCGCCTGGCTCGCGCCAGGCATAAAGAATGGTTTGTCAAAGCTCTCACCTCACGCTCACCCTCGTCAAAGGGGAGCTTCTGAAGCGTACCCGCGCTGTCTTTTCTGCGCGGGGCAGAGCTAAGCTGACAAAGACTGAGTATACCCGAGCCCTGTTCAAAACACGAACCGGAATCCGTCGTAGCTCTCCGGACCAGCACCGCCGCCGGCCCATCCACATACCCTGCAGAGCGCGTTAGGATGAAGAAGCAGATTGCTCCCCTTCATGCAACCCGGAGCGCCGCTTGCGGTTCGTAAGAGTAAGTCTTGGCCGCCGGTTCCGCGTTACTACAGTGCTTCACCACAGACGGTGCAACCCAAAGTTTTGCAGGATTCGGCTTGAAAACGCCCGTATTTTCCGTGCTACCATCAAACCCGCTCCACAAGTTCGCCCCAGTCAACCGCCAATTTCTGTCCCGGTTCGCGCTAGTCTGGAGAGACTCCTTCGTTTCCAACTCGTCCCGCTAAACCAGCGCCGAAGAGGAAACGATTCCAACGCTAATCGAGTTCTTGCCCAGTCGGCGCATACGCGGCGGCCCAAGGACCTGTCTTGCTTTTTTGCTCCTCCTTTCCGGAGCACTTGACGTACTTTCGATCGCCAGGATCGCGTACACGTTTCTAAGACAAGGAAAGCCAACGCATGTCATTCGTTCCTACGGCCACCGCCGTGCTCAATCAATGGATCCGCATCCTCGGTGCGCTCGAAAAGAAGATCAACCGGCAGTCCTTTGAAACCTGGCTCAAGCCCACGCGCTTTTCCCGCGTCGTCGATCGAACGCTCTACGTCAAAGTTCCCTCTTCCCAGTTCCAGCACATCGGCGACAAATACGCCGACCTGATCGAAGAGGCGATCGAGCGCCTCGGCCTGGAGATCGACACGGTCGAGTTCGAAGCTCCCGCCCAGGAAGCGTCCAGTCCCCGCGCCCGCGAGGATGGCGGCTTCGCTCCCCAGCCCAGCCACTCCGCCAGCGCCCCTCGCAACCACGGCGGCGGCGGCAACGGAAGCGGCTCCCACAGCGCCGGTTCTGGCGGAGCCCCGCCCCGTCCCCCCCGCCCCCCCCCGCCCCCCCCCCCCCCCCCCCCCCAGGCCCTGGC
>CAXUEE010000221.1:4917-6438 GCA_964249905.1 uncultured Acidobacteriaceae bacterium | reverse complement strand
GTGTAGATGAGTTTGAGGTCGCCGGTGCCGAGGACTTTGAATCGGTAAGCGTACTGCCGGCCCGGGTCAAGGGTCTGAGTGCCGAAGCTGGCGCTGGGGTAGTCGACTTCGATGAGACTGATCGGGTGAGGGGTCTGGTTGCGCACCGCGGCGTCGATGTAATGCGAGTGGCAGCCGGCCAACGGGAGAAGCGACGCGGCCAGTACCAGCCGGCGGGGAATGCTCATGCTTTGAGAATAGCAGTCAGTCCGGGCGCTGTTTCCGGTCTCGCAGGAGGCCCGGAAGGCGGTGAAACAGGGCTACGGCGCGGAGCCACTGGCGATTGTCGATGGCGGGATAGCCGCTGACGGTTTTACCGGCTTCAACGTCGTTGGGTATGCCGCTTTGGGCGGTGGCGACGACGCCGTCGCCGATCGTGCAATGACCGGCAACGCCGACCTGGCCGGCGAGAATTACATTGCGGCCGACAGCGGTGGAGCCGGCGAGGCCGACCTGGGCGCAGAGCAGGGTATTCTCGCCGACCGAGGAGCCGTGGCCGACCTGGACGAGGTTGTCGATCTTGGCGCCGCGGCCAACGCGGGTTTCGCCGATCGAGGCGCGGTCAACGCAGCTGTTGGCCTGGACCTCGACATGATCCTCGAGCACGGCGGGTCCGGACTGGCGGATCTTGTACCAGGCCGGCTCGCCAGGTGCGGCGGGGGTGCGGGCGAAGCCGAAGCCGTCGGCGCCGATCACGGCTCCGTTCTGCAAGGTGACGTGGTCCCCGAGCCGGCAGTGTTCACGTACGACAGCGTGGGCATGAGCAACAAAACTTTTCCCTGCAAGGACATACGGATAAAGCACAACGTGAGGGTAGAGGGTTGCATCGTCGCCCAGGACGACGTGTTCTCCCACGACCACGTAGGCGCCGATGTGGGCGCGGGCTCCGATCCGGGCTGAGGGTGCGATGACAGCGGTGGGGTGAATGCCGGGCGCGGAGGCAGGCGGGTCATAGAAGAGCTCGATTGTCTTGGCGAAAGCGAAGTAGGGGTCGGGTACGCGGAGGGTAGCGACAGCGAGCGGAGGGAAGGTGGGTTCCACCAGGACAGCGGCGGCGCGGGTGGTGCGGGCGAGCGCGGCGTATCGTTTGTTGGATACGAAGGTGATTTGGCCGGGTCCGGCGTGTTCAATTCCCGCGACGCCCGTGATCTGCGCGGAGCCGTCGCCGTCGAGGGAGGCTCCGAGTCTGTGAGCCAGATCGGAAAGGTTCATAGGGAGGATTGTAGCGAATCGGGGCAGAAGAGAAGCCGCCGCCCCAGGATGCCGAAAAGGAAGGTACGGAGCAGGAGACAGGCCGTGCTTAGGACGAGGAAGTAGGGTGAGTCGGAAATAGGGAGGGTTGCAGAACTTTCTCTGTGGGCCGCGGAGAGGGCTTGGCTTTGGATGGATTGGTGATGACGGCGAGTATCTGCAGGGCTTCGATGGCGGTATGAGGAAGGTAAAGGCGTTGCGTGTTGGAGCGGACATCGGGCGGGATCAGGA
>CAXUEE010000221.1:0-4907 GCA_964249905.1 uncultured Acidobacteriaceae bacterium | reverse complement strand
CGCCCGCGGGCGGTGACGAGGCTATCAAGGAGGGTGCGATCAAGAGGTGCGAGCCCTTCGACGAGGTCGCCTCCGCGGAGCGTGATCCGGAGCCAAAGGCCTTCGGTGCGCGGCCTGGCGAGAAAGAGCCGGCGAGTGAGGCGCTCGGGGTCGATCGGGTCGGAAAGATTGAAATCGCGGACGAAAGCGATCCAGCGAATGGAGGCGAGAGCAAGCAAAAGAATGCGCCCCTGGAGGTCGAGCAGCTCAACCTGCTGGTCGGGGCGGCGGCTGTCCGGCAGTGGAGATTCAGTGAGGATGCCGGTGAGCGGCAGGTAGCCGGGTTGCAGAGTGGCTTCGAGGGTGCGGACGATGACCTTCTTGCGGGAGGTAGGCATGGGCGTCGCGGTCGCTGCGGGGTTTCCAGTCTGCGCCTTCAGTCTACCGGGTCGCGTTGCCCATGTCGGGTATAGCCGCAGAAGGGGCTCACGGATAGGCAGAGCCGCTTCCGCTGTGTTACAGTGAGGTTTTGTATAAGCCTCAAAAAACGCGCTAAGTGCCGCGTTATGAGTGAGTTATCGGACGGCAAAAGCCGCCGCGGAGAGTATGAAAGAGGTATGGCCGACTACATCTATCTGCTGGAAAATCGCCTCTCCCCGGCACAGCGCTCTGCTTTGCTCGCGGTTCGAGAGGTGGCGCGAGCTCGAGCATTGACTGTATTTCTTGTGGGTGGCGCGGTACGCGATCTGACCAGCGGGTCTCCGGTACGCGACCTGGATGTCGTGGTTCAAGGAAATGCGCTCAAGTTGAAGAAGGAAATACAGGATGCGGGCGGCCTTCTGACTGGAGAGTCGGAGGGTGGTCAGGCCCTGTTTGTGCAATTTCCGGGCAGTGTGCGCATGGAGATTGGGAGTACGCTGAGCGTCACCTTTCCGAAGCCGGGCAAGCCGGTGGTGCAGGCGGCGTCGATTCTTGAAGACCTGCGGCGCCGGGATTTTACGGCGAATGCGATGGCCTTATCGCTGAATGAAGGCTCCTATGGGCTGCTGATGGATCCGGTAAACGGGGTTGCGGACATCGAGAACCGGGAGCTTCGCCTGGTAAGCAACTACGGCTTTATCGAGGACCCGGTACGCATGATTCGTGCGGCGCGCCTGATGGCGAGGCTGGGATGGACACTGGACGAGAAGACGCAGGCGCGGTACGAGACCGGCAAAAGTGAGGGATACATCTCGGCGCTCTCGAGCTTCCACCGAGGGTATGAGACCGAGGAGATCTTCCACGAAGAGGATCCACTGCGGGTGCTGAAGCGGCTTGAATCTGAGGGCTGGATGCAGTTTCTGGCGCCTGCGTGGAGTTCAGCCAAGGTGAATACGGCGGAGCTGGAGCGGCTGCGCGAGGTGCAGACGCAGCTGCAGATGCAGGGAATCCATCCGGATACGGCGGCGGCGAACTTTCCTCTGCTGGTAGCAAAGCTCTCCGCCAAAGAGGTGGAGGCGATTACGGCGAGCTTTCCGCGGCCCGGGTTTGTGCAGGGCGTGAAGGCGCTGGAGGGCGAAGCGAAGGAGCTGGCGACGCAGCTCGGGGGAAAGGGTGCGGCGTTGCCATCGCAGTCCTGGAAGCTGCTGACTTCAGCCAAGCCGGAGGTAGTGTTGTGGCTGGCGTATTCCAGCCGGAGTCCGGGGATCCAGGCGAAGTTCAAGAGTTTCTTCACGGAATGGCCGGCGGCACGGCAGAAGATGCCGTACCTGCTAATGCAGGAGATGCGGATTACGCCGGAGCTGCCCGAATATGAGGGTCTGCTCGAGAAGCTGTTCTTCGAGCTGATGAACGGGAAGCTGACGACTCCGGAAGAGATGAAGGCGTTCCTGGAGCCGTATTCGCCTCCGGCGCCTCCGCCTCCGGCGAGTTTGCGCCGGGCGCGTGCCGCGAAAAAGGAGGCGAAACCGTCCAAGTCGCGGTCCAAGAAGGGTCTGAAGGCGGAAGAAGAGACGGCCGCCGGCGAAGATGGAGAGCCGGCGATTGCAGCGTCAACACTGGCGCCGGAGCCGGAAAAGGCTGCGCCGGTCGAATCGGTGCAGGCGCCTGCCGTGGTGGAGCGTCCGGAACCTCCGTCCGTCAAAACGGTGGAAAAGCCGACAGAACCCAGTGTGTCAAAAGCAGGGGTGAAGGCGGCCCAAAGTGGCGCCGCAGCCGTGAAGACGCCGGCCCGGAAGGCTGAGGAGAAACCAGCTCCGGTGATGGTGGAGGTGAAAGCGAAGGGACCCGCTGCAGGGAAGGCGTCTGTGAAGAGCGCCGCGAAAGGTGCTGCGGGGAAGCAGACAGCCCAGAGTGCGGCGAAAGCTCCAGTGAAGGCTTCGGCAAAGGGCGTGCCGACGCAAGCTGCGCCGGCAAAGAAGGCGGCGGCACCTGCGGGGAAGGCGAAGGCGGTGGTTCCTCTGAAGAAGTCCGCCAGTGTGGCGAGCAAGGGCGCGGTAGTGGTGGTTCCCGCTAAGAAGAAGACGGAGCGCTAGGGAGGTGCGGGTGTTCGGCTGGAGCATGGAGGCCAGAAGAACGGCTTGCTTGTTTTGAGCAGCGCAAGGTGAGGGTGGTAAGAGCAGATACGGAGGTTCTGGCTTCGCCAGAGTGACGCTTTTTTTGTTTTTGTGCGAAGACTGCCGGTACGGGCCGGCGAGACGGTCAAGCAGGAGGAACAGCCAGGGCGGTTAGGCGGGGCGGACAAGCGTGGCGGCGAGCAGGGCCACGACGATGTTCCTCAGATCAACGCGTACAGAAAGTGTGGCAAGGGTCCGGGCGGGGTCAATCGGCAAGTAGAGGACAGTGGCTTGTCCATTAAGGGTCATACGGCCTGTGCCCTTGAAGGCTTCCCCGGTGAGCAGGCGGGTTTCGCCGGTATGCAGATCGATGCGCGGAGGTAAGGGCGAGGCGTCGAGAAAGAGATAGTCGTCGAGGAGGTAATCCTGCTCGATGGGCCACCAGGTGTCGGGATTGCGAAGCGAGAGCGTGGCGGCGGAGCGGTCGGCGTAAGTGACTGTGACAAGGGCGTGCTGCATACGGCTCAGCTGCGGAAGCGTCGTGCCGGTCATGAGCAAGTAGAGACCCTGGGCGCGGCCGGTCAGAGGGATATGCGCCTCCGTCTTGTCGGGATCGAAGAAGGAGAGAAAGGTGCAGTTGGGGGCGGTTTCGGCGGGCGTGCGAAAGGGAACACCGATCGCGGTCTGGAGCATGCCGCCAGCCTGGCGCAGGCCGCTATCGTCGATCTTGAGCGGCTCGCCGATGTTGGCCCAGCCGCCGAGCAGCGTGTCCGGAACCGAGAGCGTGCACAGGGGGGAGCGCGGCGTGGTGTACCGGCGTTCCAAGATCTTGGTGAGCTGATCGCTCTGGATGGCGGAGAGATCGATGGGCTCTGGCGTGGCGCCTGCGGCCAGGTGCGGGATCGGCGCGAAGAGCGGGGCGGCCGGTTCGACGCGAAAGGAGATGGGCATGCTCCAGGTGCATTCACCGGACTGCATGCGGGCGAAGACGGTGTGGAGGCCGGGCACGGCGGTGCGGCCGTTGCTGAGACAGGCTTGCGGATCGTCCAGGTGGGTGTGCGTCAGGCCGGGCGGCGGGTTGAACGCCGCGCCGAGCATGTAGCTGGCGAGTGCCGGCACCGCGGCCGGCTTGTGTCCCTGCCAGGTAAGGGTGACTTTAAAGCTCGCGGCGGAGCGTAATTCCAGCTTGAGGACGGGGTTGCCGACGGCCTCGGGGTCGAAGCTGCAGGGGACTCTTTTGCCTTTGGAGCGAACGTCCGGCAGGGTGGTGGTGCGCGCAGGACAGAGCAGGGTGACAGAGATCTTGCGCGGAAAGCGGCTCTTGAACTCGTAAGTTTCGGATAGTCCGTCGCGTTGCCAGGTGAAGGTGAAGTCGGGATGGCGAAGCGAGGCTTGATTCCAGTCGCTGGGGAAGCCGGGGCGCAGGCCGACGGTATTGCGCAGGAGATCAGGCTCAACGCCAAAGAGGCCTTCGACCAGTGCGCGGGAGGTGATGCCGGCGGGGTCGCCGAAGTCTCGCTGCGCCTCCTGCCGGTGCGGGTCGAGCGCGGAGGTCAAGTGGAAGTTGCCTGGGCAGAGCCCCAGGTACATGGAGTCGAGCAGGCTGCCGCGCAGGACCCGGTAGGCCTCCTCCGGCATACCGGCTCTCCAGAGCGCGAGAGCGAAATGCGCGTTCTCTCCAAGCAGAAGCAGGTTGAGCGACCACTGATACGGCATCCAGTCGGAGCAGGAAAGCATGTACCCGGCGTCGACGGGGACCCCGTCCCCCTGGATAGGAACGTGCTTCAGCGTGCCGAGCCGCTCAACGGCCATCTGCCAGGCCTGCCTGGGGGTAGGAACCTCGCTGTCGATGGTGGTGTAGACGGTCCAGAGCGCGGGATTGGTGTAGACGGTCTGCGGCTCTGCAAGGTCCTTGGATTCGGCGAAGGCGCCTTGCTGCGGAACCCAGAGCAGCTCCTGCATGGCGCGGTGGATCAAGCCGGCTTCGGTGTTGAAGGGCCTGGGATCGTCCCCGACGAGAGGCGCAAGCTGTGCGGCGAAGCGCTGCGCAAAGCAATTGTAGGCGGAGCTGTGGGCGGCGCCTCCGCCGCTGTACTGGAGGTTGTCCGAGGCCCAGATAGCGGCGTAGGCCTCGTATAACGGCAGCTCGGTGCCGTCTTTGGCCTGGAACGTGCGCCGGAAGAGTCTCCGTTCCCAGGCGAGATGCCGTTTCAGCGCAGGCCAGATCTCCTTGGCGAAGGCGACGTCTCCGGTCCAGCGCAGATGCCGGAAGAGCATGTCGAAGAAGACCAGGTTCATGTCGTAGTGATTGTTGGAAAGGTCGCCATTTGAGTGCAGCAGCGCCTCTTTGCGGGCAAGGTGGGTGCCGGGGTCCGCAGGTCCGGTGGCCGGGTC
>CAXUEE010000220.1:0-6546 GCA_964249905.1 uncultured Acidobacteriaceae bacterium | reverse complement strand
GTCTGGGCGCGCTGGGCCGGGGCCAAGGCCGCGAACCAGGTGCTCGGTCGCGAGCAGGGTCGCTCGGCGCTCGATTTCCGTCCGCCGGCCGCCGTGCCGCTCTTCAACGGCACCGCCTGGTTCATGCCCGCCGTCTTCGCCTGGCTGGGCGTCGTGCTTTATCTCACGCTCCCGGCCTTCCGGGCCACGCTCCGCTACATGGCCGAACGCCCCTCCGGCTCCGGCCTCATCTTCGACTACACCCTCCCACGCTATGCCATCCCACCCCAGGAACAAGTCGCCCGCGACCTCTTCATGGCGCGCGTTGCCGCCATCGGCGAGCCCATGCAGCTCTCTTTTCTCCCGATAGAAGTCGCCCGCGAACTCTCCCCCTTCTTCAATCTCGAGGACCTCGGCGCCCCCGAACTCAACGCCCTCTACTTCGACCAGCGCTCCGACGATCTCCGTCTCTACGGCCACTCCGGCCGTCTTCTCAGCGCCTGGCTCTAACCGGCCGCTCTTCCTCTGAGGGCAGGTCGAGTCAACGTCCGTTCACAGAATGTTCATCGTCCGTCCATCAAACTCAACACCACCCTCCTCTAAGCTCAACCTCGTTCCCATCAGGAATTGAGAAGCTGCGCTCTGGACCTCACCGACCGAAGTCTGCCAGTCCACTCGGCTCTACACCCGTGTCCTCCCCTCGGGTGCCCGCAACGCATATCTCAGCCGCGATGGGGAATGTTGGGCCCATGATCCACTAGGAGGAACCGTGAACCACACAACCCACCGTCTTGCGGCATTCACCTGCGCACTTTTCGCAGGCCTCACCGCATCCGCCAAGGCCCAGTCTCCTCAATCGCCTTCTGCGGCCCCAGCCACGCAGCAGGCCCCAGACCCGCTCAAGCAGCAGACCATCTCCACCACCGACGAAGTCACCGTGACCGCCGAAGGCGAAACCCGCGACGTCCAGTCCGTCGACCAGAAGCTCCTGCTCGAATCCACGCCCGGCACCAGCCCCATCGCCGTCCTCGCCCATCTCCCCAGCGTTGAAGTCACCTCCGCCGATCCTTACGGAGCTTACGAGTGGGCTCTCCGCATCTCCGTCCGCGGCTTCAATCAGAATCAGCTCGGCTTCACCCTCGACGACGTACCGCTCGGCGACATGTCCTACGGCAACCTCAACGGCCTCCACATCAGCCGCGCCATGATCGACGAGAACCTCCGCACCGCCGTCCTCTCGCAGGGCACCGCTGCCCTGCAAACCGCGTCGACCTCGAACCTCGGCGGCGCCATCCAGTTTATCTCCACCGACCCCGCCGACAAGGAAGGCTTTGAGGCCACGCAGTCGTTCGGCAGCTTCTCCGGCTCCCGCACCTTCGCGCGCTTCGACTCCGGCCTGCTCCATACCCATACCAAGCTCTTCGTCGACGGCGTCTACCAGTCCTCCGACAAGTGGCGCGGCGAAGGTCCCATCCGTCAGAGCTACTACCAGTTCAACGCCAAGCTGCAACAATTCGTCGGTTCCAAGGGCGTCTTCACCGCCTATGCTGACTTCTCCAACCGCCAGGAAGTGGATTACCAGGACGAAAACAAGCTCTGGGTCAACGCCTTCGGCTATCACACAGATAACTTCGGCAACTGGGGCGTCGCTCTCCAGGCTGCCAACGCCTACAACGCCCAAGGTGGCGGCGGTAAGGTCTTCGCCGGCATCTCCACCGCATTCCCGCTCAACATCCCGTCCATCCAGCCCAAGGGCTTCGGCGATCTCTCGAACGATCCCGAAGACGTCGGCTACTACGCCGCCGGCGGCCTCCGCAAAGACTTTCTCGGCTACCTCAAGTACGACTACGCCATCACCCCGCACCTCACCTCGAAGACCACCGTCTACGGCCACCACAACGCCGGCACCGGCCTCTGGTTCACCCCTTACGTCGCCACCTACGATCCGTCCACGGGCGCCGCAATCTCGCCCATCTCCGAGCGCACCTCCGAGTACCGCATCGCGCGCGGCGGCATCCTCAGCAACCTCACCTACGTCGCCGGCCGCAACACCATCGAAGGCGGCGTCTGGTTCGAGAAGGAATCCTTCGACCTCGCCCGCCGCTACTACGGCACCACCCTGCTCGGCCCAACCTTCTCCATCTATGACACGCCCAAGAATCCCTTCTGGACCCAGTGGGCCTATAACTTCCCCACCAACCTCTTCCAGATTCACCTGCAGGACGAGTTCAAACTCAGTCCCAAGGTCCTCCTTCAGGCCGGCTTTAAAACCAGCGAAACCTATACCACCGGCAAGCTCGTAGGCTTCGACGAAGGCATCAACCTCAATCCCAAGGACGTCGCCTCCAACTACGCCCAGGGCGAACTCACCTCCGGCAAGCCCTTCCTCCCGCAGGTCGGCATCGACTGGAAGCTCTCCACCGCCAACGAGATCTTCGCTGACGTCGCGGAAAATACCCGCGCCTTCCAGGCCGGCGGAAACGGCTTCGGCACCGCGCCCTGGGGAACCACGCAGGCCGGCTTCAACGCCCTCACCAGCAACCTCAAAGCCGAGTCGTCCTGGTCCGAAGAAGCCGGCTTCCGCCACACCGACAACCATCTCCAGCTCCAGGCCAGCTACTTCCACGTCAACTTCTCCAACCGCCTCCTCGCCATCCAGCAGGGCCCAGGCATCGCCGGCAACGCCTCTATCCTCTCGAACGTAGGCGGTGTCACCACCAACGGAGTCGACGGCGCCGCAACCTATCGCCTCAGCAACGGCTGGTCCATCTACAACGCTGCTACCTTCTCCAAATCCACCTACAACTCCAACTACACCACCGGCTCAACTGTCATCGAGACCGGCGGCAAGGTCGTCGTCGACTCGCCCGAGTTCCTCTACAAAAACGAGCTCTCCTACTCCAAGCGCGGTTTCGACGCCCACATCGGCTCCGACTTCCTCGGCAAACGCTACTTCACCTACACCGACGACAACTCCGTCGACGGCCGCTGGACCGCCGACTTCGGCACCAGCTACCACACCGACGAGGTCGGCCCCTTCAACCAGCTCAAACTCCAGTTCAACGTCTACAACCTCTTCAACAACAAGTTCTGGGGCACAGTCGGCACCAACGGCTTCGTCGCCTCAGACCCCACCTCCATCGCCAACAACACGCTCCAGCCCGGCTCGCCCTTCGCGGTTACCGGTACCTTCAGCGCCCGCTTCTAACCCCCAGCAACCCAAACCAGCAAGGCGCGGCCTTCAGTCCGCGCCTTGCTGGTTTTACCAACACTTGTCCCCTCTTTTTGTCATTCCCGCGGGGAATCTGCTTTCGCCGCCGCACACAGCCTGTCGAAATCATCTCAAGGCTCGATCACCACTTCACAGACCCCTGAGTGGCAATTCAACATCCCGATATACATAAGCTCCCCCTTTGAACCTGCCGGAGTCAATCCCTTTAGCTTCGCCTTCAGCAGCCGCTCCTCACCTCCGGCCAGCACCTTGTCTCCACTCGGCTTCGCCTTCACCACCGCATCGCCGCTTACCAGGAACTTGTACTCGGCCACCCCATTCAACCGGTTCGCCGAACCGATCGAGATCGTCCGCATCTTCTGTATCGCGTTCTCCGGCACCTGTGCCTTCGCGCCCTCCTTGCGCAAGGCATCCTCTCGCTCGTTCAACAGCTTCGTATCTGCCCCGGGATTCTCGCTCGCCAGCATGTAGTCCAGCAGCGCCCCGTCTTTATCTCCATTCGCGGCTGCAATCTCTCCCAGGTGCTTGCCCACCTCTGCGCTCTGCCGTCCCATCCACGAAGCGCCAACATACTCCTGCGCCTCCTTCACCTTCCCCTCGCGGAAGTAAACCCAGCCCATTGAATCCCATGTCGCCTGCAGCAGCCGCGTCTTCTGCCGCAGCGTCTTCGCGCTCTCATCGAGTGTCCACGTCTGGCTCTCCGCCTCCATCTGGTCCAACGCCGTACGCGTCACCTTCTCCACCAGCGGCAACTCCAACCCCGCGTCGGCCAGCTCATACCCCGCATCGTTCATCATCCCGGGATTATCCGTACCGTTCATCAGCGCAAGCAGCGTTGCATGTCCCTGATCCTTCATCCCGGCCCTCAACTGCGCCCGTCCTAGCAGCAGCTCCAACCATGCATTCTTCTTTTCACCTTCCGGAGTAGCGGTCAATGCTTCCTCCGCCGTGTGCACCGCATCCTCCGGCTGCCCATCCTGCAACTCAAGAGCGCCCAATTCGAGCGCAGGCGCGGCGTTCGCAGGGTCAGCCTGCTCCCACTGCCGAAGACTCGCCTTGGCGTCATCCTTCTTCCGAAGGGCAAGCTGCGCCTGCACCAGCCTCGGGTAAAACTGCTTTTGCGAGGGGTGAAGCGTCAGTTCTTTCTGGTAGTCCTGCGCCGCCCCCGCAAGATCGCCCTTATGAAATTCAATACTTCCGTACATTCCCCACAATCCAGACTGATCCGGATTGAGAGCTTTTGCTTTGTCCAGCTCCCCGAGCGCCTCAACATCCTTGCCCATCTCCAGCAGGGTGAAGGCTTCTTGAATCGACTCGGACGCGCTCAGGCTGGAACTGCCGGCTGTTGCTGCGCCAGTCTGGGCATCCCCAGTCTCCTCGACACTCGCGCTCTTGGCCCCCTTCGCATCGCTCTTCTTCACAGCCAGGGTCCGCGTCAACTGGATGTACTGCTCGTTCCCCAGATCCGCCTTCTCCGCAAACTTGCTGTACTCCTTCCACTCCCCCTGCGGCACCTTGTCGAGTAGCACCTCTACCCGCCGCTCCGCATACATCGTTCCCTTGTCGAAGTGGTACGTCTCATCGATCGTCGCCCACCTTGACTTCACATGCACCGCCTCCGGAAGCTCCGCACCCCAACCCTCCGGTAGCTTCATCACACTCTTCGAACTCTCCACCCGCGGCGTTCCCAGCAACAAGAACTCCACCGGAGGATTCTTGTCATCCGGACGCGGCAACGAGACCGGCGCAAGCTGAGGAATGGTTCGGTAGTTCGCCCAGTCGCCCGCCTTCTCGCGCTTGTAGTCGAAGCTGATCGAAACCGGCGTACTCATATCCTCAGCCCGGCTCACCTCCGCATGGCTCACCGTGCCCTGATATCCCATGCTTCCGCACATACCCTGCACCATCTGGTCGTACTGCGCGGGTGAGATCTGCCGCAGCAGCGCGCGCATCACCACCTCATCATCGCCATGGAACGTCATCGTAATCCTGGAGTTCGAAATACCATCCGCACCCAGCGTCCCCGACGCTTCCATCATCTGCGTCTGCGCAAACGGCAGCTTCGCTGGCGTCTTCTCCAGCCGCGCCGTTCCGCTCGCGGGCACCACCAGCGCCTCGCGGTCGCGCAGGATCGCACTCAGCAGCCCATACGGAGCCACCTCCGCGGTCGAATCCAGCCACACCGGCTTCCCATCCACCTCCACCCGCGTAATCAGGTGATTGAACGAACCCGGCGAAGGCACCGCCTCGTTAAACCGAACTCCTGCCCCAATCAGCACCGCATCCGGGTGCAAGCCTAACGCTTCAAGCATCGCCGCCAGCAGCGTGTGCTTATCCTTGCAGTCGCCATACTGGTTATCCATAACGTCATTCGCACGATGCGGCTGGTACCGGCCCACCCCAAACGCCACCCCGATGTAGTGAATCTGCATGCCCACATACGAGTACACCGCTTGGACCTTCTCCTCCTCGGTCGCCTTGCCCGCGGTCAACTGCGCCACCTTCGCCTTCACCGCCGCATCAGGCTGCATCCGCGCGCCGTCGAGCCCCCGATACCACCCGCCCACCACCTCCCAGCTCTTGAAGGTCGTCCAGGCCGCATCTGGCAGTCTGCCTTGACGCTCATCCAGCTCTTCATCCGCCGTGCGAATGCGCTTCTTCTCTGCATCTTTGGCGGCATCTGCCTCCGCCCCCACAGTCGGCTTCAGCTCCTGGTTGCTCCAGCGCCACACCTGCGTATCGCCAGCAATCGTCTTCACCGGCTTTACCGTTCGGCCCCACGCATTCAGATAAAGCTCCTTCGGCGCATCCACCTCCAGGCTCTGCTCCAGAAGCACCACGCCTGTAACGAAGTTGTCCTGTCCCCAGAAGTTACCCTCAGCCTCCGCCGTCGTCATCACGACGCGCGCTTGCCACTCCAGCGTGTCGCCCACCCGCAGATCCTTCAGCGGCAACTGCGACGCCTTCAAATCGCTGTAGAACGGAGCCTCCCGCGTCACCTGTTCCGTCACCTCGATCGCACTCGACACCGGCGTCTCCACCACCGTGCCATCGGCGTGCTTCACCCGCGCATACACCCACTCCACGTGCGAGGTCTTCGACGCAAATGGAACCGCCAGAACTCCCAGCTGTTTCAACGCCGACTCCGACTGGATCTTCGCCGCAAGCGTCTGCTCGAATACTCCCGTGCCATCCGCCTTCATCCGGTAAACCTTGTCGTTATGCAGAACCACCAGCGGCTCTGCCGCATACTTGTCCTGCCCCAGGGCGACACCCATCCCGAACAACCAGAACGCCAGACCAACAATTCGCATAGTGGTCTACCTCTACAGCAC
>CAXUEE010000219.1:6037-6565 GCA_964249905.1 uncultured Acidobacteriaceae bacterium | reverse complement strand
GCCCTCCCAGAAGGGGATGCTGGGCGGGGCGCCGTGGGCGTCTTCGACGAGGACGCGGCCGACGGACTCGATCTTCTGGATGCGCCAGCTGGAGTTGCCGAGGAGCACGACGTCGCCGGGGGAGGAGTCGACAGCGAAGTGCTCATCCAGAGTAGCGATCTGAACGCCTTCGGGCTGGAGGATGACGGCGAAGAGGCTGGTGTCGGGGATGGCTCCGCCGTTGGCGATGGCAATCATGCGGGCGCCGCGGCGGGGATGGAGCTCGCCGTGGACGCCGTCGCGGAGGAGGTAGGCGCCGTAGCGGCCGCGGCTGGACTCGATGCCCTCGTGGAGGAGCTTGAGGAGTTCCTCGAAGTGCTCGCGGGTGAGGGCGCGGTAGGGATGGGCGCGGCGGAGGACGTCAAAGAGGGCGTCTTCGCGCCAGGGCTCGGCCCCGCAGGCGGCGACGATGTGCTGCATGAGGACGTCGATGGGGGCTTCGGAGATCTCGAGCTGGTCGAGCTCGCCGGCGCGCATCTTGCGGATGAG
>CAXUEE010000219.1:0-6027 GCA_964249905.1 uncultured Acidobacteriaceae bacterium | reverse complement strand
GGTATTGATCTGGCAAACGAGGTCAACGTTGCCGATGTCGATGCCGAGCTCAAGGGAGGCGGTGGCGATGAGGATCTTGATCTCGCCGCGCTTGAGGCGCTGTTCGGCGTCGAGGCGCAGCGAGCGGGAGAGCGAGCCGTGATGGGCGGCGACGAGCTCGGTGGCAAGGCGTTCGGAGAGCTCAAAGGCGAGCTTTTCAACCAGGCGGCGGGTGTTGACGAAGACGAGCGTGCTGCGGTGGTCGTCGGTGAGGGCGGCCAGCTTATCGAAGAGCTCGGTCCACATGGCGATGGAGGCGATGGAGCCGAGCTCGTCGGAGGGGACCTCGATGGCGAGGTCGAGGTGCCGGCGCTGGCCGACCTGAACGATGCTGGCGGGTGGGCGCAAGGGATGGCTGCCGGTGAGGAAGTCGGCGACGAGCTCTATGGGGTTCTGGGTGGCGGAGAGGCCGATGCGTTGGGGTGGGCTAGTCATGCCGGTCAGGAAGGGGCTGGTTGCGCAGGGTCCGGGGGGGAGGTGATTCTCGCCGCAGACGAGGGCTTCGAGGCGTTCGAGCGAGAGGGCGAGGTGGGCTCCGCGCTTGTCGTCGGCTACGGCGTGGATCTCGTCGACGATGACGGTGCGGACGTGGCGTAGGTTTTCACGGGACTTGCCGGCGGTGAGGAGGATGTAGAGGGACTCGGGCGTGGTGACGAGGATGTGGGGCGGATGGCGGAGCATGGCGGCGCGCTCTTTGGGGAGCGTGTCGCCGGTGCGGACGCCGGTACGGATGGTGGAGGCGAGATAGCCGCGGGTGAGGGCGAGCTTGAGGATCTCGGCTAGAGGGGCGTCGAGGTTCTTCTGAATGTCGTTCGAGAGGGCCTTGAGGGGGGAGACGTAGACGACTTCGGTGACCGGGGCGAGGGTGCCGGCGATGGCCTTGCGGAGGAGCTGGTCGATGGCGACGAGAAAGGCCGACAGGGTCTTGCCGGAGCCGGTGGGCGCGGAGATGAGGGTGGTCTTGCCGGCGAGGATGTGCGGCCAACCGGCCTCCTGGGGCTCGGTGGGCGTGCCGAATTTGGCGACGAACCACTCCTGGACTACGGGGTGAGCCCAGGCGAGGGAGGTGGTGACGGGTGTCTCGGCGAGCATGACTGGATGGTACAGTGTTCGCCTGTTGTTCGCTTACATATTGCCGGAGCCGATGTCGCTAGCCTGGGCGGTGGGGTCGTTGGCGTCGAGATATTGCTCGATGACGCGGTCGAGCGAACCCTGGGCGGTGAGGAGGAAGTCGATGACGTCGCGTCCGGCGCCCTGGCCGCCGGGGAGAGGAGTGATCCAGTGGGCGGCGGCTTTGACCTGGGCGCGGGCGATTTCGCGTTCACGGCGCTCGTCCTGTCGCCGGGCGGCTTTGACCTGGGCGGGGGCGTTGGCAGTGGCTACGGCGAGGCCGCAGAGGCGCAGGATCGGGAGGTCGACGATGTCGTCGCCGACGTAGCAGAGTTGATCGGCGGTGATGTTGGCCTTGGCGAGGATCTCCTCAAAGGCTTTGAGTTTGTGCGCCTGGCCCTGGTAGACGAACTCCATCTTGAGGTCGCGCATACGTAGGGCGACGGTCTGGCTTTGGCGCTTGGTGATGATGCCGGTGCGCAGGCCGCCGAGACGGGCGAGCGAGATACCGAGGCCATCGTGCGCGGTGAAGCTCTTGACCTCGACGCCGGAGCCATCGGGCTGAGGAATGATGGTGATGTCGCCGTTGGTGAGGACGCCGTCGACGTCGAAGATGAGGACTTTGATGTTGCGGGCGCGGGCCTGGGCGTCTTCAAGCGAGATCATTCTGCGATGATACAAGCCGGGAGAACAGGCATGCGACGAACGCTGGCGGGGCTGCTGGTAGTTCTGGTCGCGTTGGCTGCTGTGATTCCGCGACTCAATCACGCGAGCCGTCGGGTCGCGTTCCTGGGCGACTCACTTACTTGGGGCTGGTCGTTTCCGCGGGTGAACCTGGGAGTTCGCGGAGAGACCACGGCGCAGATGCTGGACCGCTTTCCGCGACAGATCCTTGCGGGCGAGTACCGTGAAGTGGTTATTCTTGGCGGAACGAACGATACGCTGCTGGGATTCGACCCAGCGGTGACCCTGGGCAATCTTGCCCGGATGGCGGATCTGGCCAAGGCGGCAGGTGTGCGTCCGGTACTGGCGGAAATCCCGCCTATCTATAAGGAGGATGGGCGCTATCTTGCGGCGGTTCAGGCCTTGAACGCCGGGATCGTGCGGCTGGCGGCGCAGCGACAGGTCGCCGTGATCGATTATGCAAGTGCGTTGCGTGGACATCCGGAGGTGTTCAGCGACGGCGTTCACCTAAGGCGGCGCGGCTATCTGCGAATGGAGTGGGCGCTGCTGAAGACGGATGATCCGCTTTGAGAGTACAGATGAACACAGGCCGAGGTGGTGAGGGACGAGCGATCTTACAATCGTTAGCGCAGCAACATGCTGACGATCGAAGCTGACATGAGATTGGCCATGGTGCCGGCCAGCATGGCGCGGAGGCCGAGCTGGGCGAGATCGTTGCGCCGGTTGGGAACGAGTGCGCCAATGCCGCCGATCTGCATGCCGATGGAGCCGACGTTCGCGAAGCCGCAGAGGGCAAAGGTGGCGATCGAAAAGGTGCGGGGGGCGAGTGAGGATTTCAGCAGGCCGAGCTGGGTGAAGGCGACAAACTCATTGATCATGGTGCGGGTACCGAGGAGGTTGCCGATCTCCCTGGCCTCCTGCCACGGTATGCCGATGAGCCAGGCGATAGGCGCGCCGATCACTCCCAGGATGGCGTTGAGCGAGTGCGGAAAAGGAATGCCGTGATGAGTGCCGGGCAGGTGGATTGTCCAGGCGAAGTTGGAGATGCCGAGCATGATGGCATTGAACAAGCCGACAAGGGCGACAAAGGAGATGAGCATGATGGCGACGTTGAAGGCGAGCTGGCCTCCGTCGATGGTGCCGCGAGCGACGGCGGCGATGAAGTTTTCGTTGCGGTGTTCCTCGTTGGGCGGCATGCGGACGGTGCCGGCGGTGGCGGGTACTTCGGTTTCGGGCACGAGCATTTTGGCGACCAGGATGGTGCCGGGAGCGGTCATAATCACAGCGGAGAGGAGATCCTGCGCGTTGATGCCGAAGCTGATGTAGGCGGCCATGATGCCGCCGGAGACGTGGGCCATGCCGGAGGTCATGATGGTCATGAGCTCGGAGCGGGTGGCGCCGGCAAGGAACGGACGGATGGTGAGCGGGGCTTCCGTCTGGCCCATGAAGATGCTGGCGGCGACGTTGGTGGATTCGGCCCCGGAAGTACCCATGGTGCGCTGCATAATCCAGGCGACCACCCTGATGATCTGCTGCATCAGGCCGATATGGTAGAGGATCGCGAAGAATGCGGAGACGAAGATGATGGTGGGAAGGACGGCGAAGGCGAGGGTGGCAAGCGAGTCGCCGGGCGTGCCGATGCGGCCGAAGACGAGGGACGATCCATCGGCGGAGTGGCCGAGCAGCGAAGTAATGACGGTAGAGATGCTGTGCAGAATGAGCTGGCCGGTATTCCACTTGATGACCAGGAAGGCAAAGAGAATCTGCAGGCCGAGGCCCCAAGAAACGGTGCGCCAGCGTATAGCGCGACGGTTGGTGGAGCAGAGCCAGGCGAGCGCGAGAAAGGTACAGAGGCCGAGCAGACCGGTGAATCGGGCCAATGGGGGCTCCGGTTAGAGGAGGATTGGAGATAGGTAGGCCAAGTGTACCAAGGGGAGATTTGCGCGGCGCTGGACGACGTTTTCGGCGAAGCTGTCTCGTGATTGCACCAGCGACGCTTTTGACCTGTACTTTAAGGTGCCACGCTGGCGTATTCGTCGTCGTCCCGCAGCGCAGTGGAGAACTGTGCCGTGGCAGATACCGCTGCACCTGAGCGATCCCGGACGAGGAGATTGCCAGGGCTGATTACAGCAGTCTGCTTCCGTATAAACGGACCAGGGAAAGTCTCTCCAACGAGTCGTCCTCCTGCGCCAGAAAGCTGAGGATCTGCTTTTCGCCTCTCAGGACAGCTACACTCCCAGGAAAGCTGCTCTAGCTCCTTCGGATCACTTCGCGGATCAGACTGGGCACTGTTGGTTCTTCTGGACCAATAGTGTAGGTAGCGTGCAGCATCTCCAGCGGTTCGGCAAGCAGAGAATCGGCTTCCGCGAAGAGAGTGACCAAAGGGTCACCCTGCCTGACCCGCTGTCCAAGCTTCGCGTGCACTTCAATGCCGGCATGTGCGCTGACCGGGTCACCGGGTCGCGTGCGACCAGCGCCCAGGCGCTGTACCGCCCAGCCGACTTCGGTGCAATCCATGGCGGAGAGATATCCGCTTGCTCCTGCAGTGAGCACGGCCGAGGCACGCGGCTGGTGGAACTTGTCGGCGTTCTCAAAGATGGAAGTGTCTCCGTCCTGAGCCGCGACGATCCCAAGCCAGGCTGTCCGGGCGGCTCCGGTAGCAAGGAGTTCGTTCGAGAGCAGGTAGCCTGCGGCGGAAGATTCGGCCTGACCGGCGAGAAAGAGCATCCAGCCGGCAAGGGTGTTGGTGAGGTGAATCAAGTCCGCGGAGAGTTCGTGGCGGCGGCCTTCTAGGATCTCGACGCACTCGTAGACCTCGAGCCAGTTACCGGCGTAGCGCCCGAGCGGCTGCGACATATCAGTAAGCAGCGCAACGGTGGTGGTTCCGGCCGACTCGCCTGTGCTGACCATCAGCTGCGCGAGTTGGCGAGCCTCGGCCTCGCTGCGGAGAAAGGCGCCTGAGCCGGTTTTAACGTCAAGGACTAGTCCGTTCAAATCTTCGGCAAGCTTCTTGCTCATGATGCTGGCGGTGATTAGAAAGGGGGACTCAACCGTGCCGGTGTGGTCGCGTAATGCATAGAGGATGCGGTCGGCGGGCACAAGGGTCGGAGTCTGGCCAATGAGGCAGCCTCCGCAGCGGCGCAGAATTTCTGCAAAACGTGGAAGCGAGAGCTGGGTGTTGAAGCCGGGAATAGTTTCGAGTTTGTCGAGCGTGCCGCCAGTATGGCCGAGCGAGCGCCCGGAGATCATGGGGACGCAGATGCCGGGAACGCCGGCGGAGGTGGGGTGGGCGAGGCCGGCCGCAGCGAGGATGGGAGCGATCAGCAGGGAGGTCTTGTCGCCGACCCCGCCGGTGGAGTGCTTGTCGACGGTAAAGGTCGCCAGAGGTTTCGCGTCGAAGACCTCGCCGGAGCAGCGCATGGCGTCGGTCAAGGTGGCAAGTTCCGCGGGGTTAAGGCCACGTATCAGGACAGCCATAAGAAACGCTGCAATCTGAGCGTCCGTTACGGTCCCGGCTGTGGTTGCTTGAACAAAGGCACGGATCTCGCCGTCCTCGAGCGAAAGGCCGTCGCGCTTGCGCTGGATGATCCGGATGGGATGCAGCGCGGCGCTCATTGGGAAATCAGGCGGAAGGAGGCTGGAAGCAAGTCGGCAAGCGTGCACGTGCAAGCTTCTTCGTCCGTGCCGGCGTACAAAATGAGGGCGTCTGGACCTGCGAACTCGGCGAGAGTCTGGCGGCAGGCGCCGCAGGGCTGACATGCGGCCCGGTTCAGGTTTCTGACGGCAACCGCGAGAATACGAATAACGGGGCCGAAGTTGGCCACAGCGGTCGCGACGGCACTCTGCTCAGCGCAGGTCGTAAGGCGGAAAGAGGCGTTCTCGACGTTGCAGCCGGTGACGATCTCCCCTGTCTCAAGAAGAATAGCCGCTCCCACAAAGAATCGGCTATACGGAGCATAGGCGCGGTGGGCGGTGGCCTCCGATTGGCGGAGCAACTCGGCTTTCTGGGCTGCGGAAACGGACAGGATCGGCATGAGTCTGCGTTGAGAGTAAGGGGCGAGGGGAAAAGTTGGCAAGTTTCTCAAAAAAGTGCTGATGGTTTTCAAGAATTCTCCGATATAGGAAGTGTGGACGATCTAACGAAAGAGTTTCTTGCGGAAGGTATGGACGGTCTGGACCGCATGGAGCGGTGCC
>CAXUEE010000218.1:0-6576 GCA_964249905.1 uncultured Acidobacteriaceae bacterium | reverse complement strand
CCAGCGCGCCCGCCACCGCCACCTCATCCATCGGCAGCAGGAGCACAGCAGGTAAATGCGACCCAGTGTCCTGACTCTGTAGTTCACGGCCAGATTCGTCATTCTGGAGGAAACAAGAATTGCCATCGTACGGAGATCCGTGATGCAGGCCAGCTCCCTACAGAAGCAACGAAGGAACTCGCCGCTGAGAAGTTGGCTTCACCGGCTTGCGTGTAGCAAAATACTTGTACGGAGACCAAGCCTAACCCTACAAGAATGCAGACAAACCCCAAGCAGCCCGCAGACTTAAGGAGTGCAAACCACTGGGACGCACTCAACAACCGAGATGGGTCCTTTCGCGATCAACGATGGCTGGCAGCGCACAACGCGTGGAACACCAAAGATCCCTTCTACACAAATCAAGTAAAGAGCATCACGCAACTCCTCAACTACGGCGTTCGGGGGCTCGCTCTGGATATATACGGAGACAACGAAGCCAAACTCCACCTCCAACATGGGCATGCAAATCTTGAATCGTGGAAAGATTGGAACGTTATCCGGGATGAGATAGGAGCCTGGCTTGAAAAGAATCCGACCGAAATCGTTAGTCTTTTCTTCGAGAGCTACCTTAACCGCGGCGATGCCCTGGATGGACTTGAGAACTCGCTTAAAGCGATTTCCTGCTATAAGCCCGGAAGGGGACCGCAGGGATCTGCAGCTCAGAGCATGACGCTGAACCGATTGGTCGACGCGAATCAGCGTCTTTTTGCGTTTCTCGAAACGGAGCCGGATAAAAAGAACGGTCAACTTTCTAACCAGAGCCAGTTTCCATTGATGACCGACGTCTTCGCCGAGAACCTCTACGGCGATAACTCACTGAAGGTCCCGCACTGGGTAGATTTGCGCGACGGTTCCAGAAAGCAGAGCAACAGAGTCACGTTCATGAACCACTTCGGCAACAACGCCAGCGGAAGTGAATGGGACCGCAATCAACCCTCACTGATCAAGACCCATGCCGAGGATTTTGTCTTCGCCTTCGACGGCCGTTATCCCAATTTCATCTCACTGGACTACATCAATTGGGACGACAGCAACAAGGGGCCTATCGAGGCCATTAAAGCCTTGGTTCAGCGCCAGGACGTCCGGGTCAAAGCTTTCTCCCAGTGGAGCACAGTCTATGGCTTCGATGAGGTCCATACCGATTTTGCCAACGAGCCAGTCACCGGCTTCAGCGTAGAAACGAAGCGCGGGCTTGGCATCGTAAACATCAAGGCCGAACGCGGTGGCTCCGCTGCTGTGAACCAGGTAGAGGTCATCAACCAGCCGGGCTATGGAATCGTGAACATGCGCTACCAGGTCTTGGGCTCACCCATGAGTAAGTGGCTGACCGAATTCGAGACAGCGAACGATGTGGCGCCCAAAGACCGGTGGTATTTTCAGATCACTTCGCCGTGCCTCGGCATAGCGGTCCGCAAGTCCAGCCGGTATGGGGTCGTTGACTTCTCGATGGCCTACTGAAGGCATCGGGTAACGATATTCCCAGGGTCGCGGAGACCCTGGGAATGCTGCTCTTGCACCTCACGGCATCCAACTGCAGGAACGCCGAAAGGTCC
The DNA here is from genome assembly GCA_964249905.1 of uncultured Acidobacteriaceae bacterium. GTDB lineage: Bacteria > Acidobacteriota > Terriglobia > Terriglobales > Acidobacteriaceae > Edaphobacter. Next base: position 4,984 of record CAXUEE010000218.1, on the reverse strand, counting down.
CTGTGGCAAGAACGTCATCTTTTCTGAAAACGTGCTCGCCGGAGCAGCCGGGTTCCTCTGACGGCAGCGGGCCATGCTACGTTGAAATGACTTGGTGCCTTCATGGTCTTCAGGCACCAGGTGCACTTCAGATCGGGTGCTCGTCCTCATTGTTGGGACACGCCGGAACATCGCGGTTGCAGGAAGTGATCCAAGCCTCCGATGACGGACGCCTGACATCAGGCCCTCAGATCGAGCCCCGGCAGGCAGCCAACACCCACAGAAACCCTCGACACCGTTGATACAATAAAAGTAGGGATCAGGGTGAAATCCCGCTCCGTGGGTGCGGAGCATCTGAACCGAAACGAACCAGCCGGTACCAGACTAACTCGTCTGTTTTGAATCTTTTGCGCAACAAGGCACGGGGGCACGGGGTATATGCCGCAGACGACATTTGAAAGCCTCATCGCTCCTCACCAATCTACCGACTCCAACCTCAAATCCCGCCGCTGGATCTACGTCCCCTACGACCGCTACACCGATCGCACCGGCCCGCTCACTGAGCAGCCTGCCGACCAGACCGGCATCGTTATCGTCGAGTCGACCGCCAAGGCGCTCCGCCGGCCGTATCACAAGAAGAAGCTGATTGTGCTGATCAGCAACATGCGCCACTTTGCGCTCGAGCAGGCGGCGCGCGGTGTGAAGGTGCTGTATCACTTCTCGCCCGAGAGCCACGGCCAGGCGCTGCGGAAGCTGCAGGCTGACCGCAAGCTGCCGATGCTCACCGTCATGACGCCGGCCGAGCGGGAGCTTCGCCTTGACCTCAACGCCGCTGAAGCGGGCGGGCTGAAACTCAACTATGTGCCGGACACGACCTGGGCCTCCACTCCGCAGGACTTCCTCGACACCTACGGCGCGTACAAGACCGGCAAGTCCTACGTGATGGATCGCTTCTATCGCCGCATGCGCCAGAACACGGGAGTCCTGATGGCGAATGCCAAGCCTATTGGCGGGCAGTTTTCCTTCGACGCCGAAAATCGCAATCCGTACAAGGGCCAGGTGCCCATCCCCGATCCGCCCGGCTTCCCTCCAGATGCGATTACGGAAGAGGTGATTGCGTTTGTGGAAGCCACGTACGGTCACCACTTCGGCAGGAGTGAAGGCTTTGCGCTGCCCTGCACGCAGGCGGACTGCGACCAGATGTGGCAGTTCGCGCTCGAGCATCTTTTGCCCACCTTCGGCCCCTACGAGGACGCTATGCGCGACGACCACGCGCAGCTCTTCCACTCGAAGACTTCCGTGCTGCTCAACCTGGGCCGTGTTCTTGCGATGGATCTCATTCACGACGTCGAGGCCGCCGCGCAGGCCGGCCGCATCCCGCTTGCTAGCGCGGAAGGGTTTATCCGTCAGCTGCTTGGCTGGCGCGAGTTCATGCGCCACCTCCATGAGCAGACCGACGGCTATCGCCTGCTGGCAGGGTCCATTCCGCAGGAGCCGCGCAAGGTTGTACAGGAGGTTTCGCCCGACCAGACCAGGGAAGCCGCGCACGCCTATGACATGCCCCAAGCGAAGACAGACCCGTATGCGGGAGCCACACCCTCGGCGCTCGGAGCCGCGCTACCCTTGCCCGCCGTCTATTGGGGTGTGAAATCGGGCCTCTACTGCATGGACACAGTGGTTGCCGAGGTCATCGAGGAAGGCTGGTCGCACCATATCACGCGCCTGATGGTGCTTTCGAACCTGGCCAACCTGTGCGGTTTCTCGCCGCGCGAGCTGACGGACTGGTTCTGGTTTGCCTACGTGGATGCGTATGACTGGGTCGTCGAGACCAACGTGCTCGGCATGGCGACCTATGCCGACGGGGGGCTGACGGCGACCAAGCCGTATGTTTCGGGTGCCGCATACATCAATCGCATGTCGAACTACTGCGGCAAGTGCCAGTACGATCCGAAGAAGGCGCTCGGCCCCGGCTCTTGCCCGTTCACGGCGCTTTACTGGACGTTTCTTGCGCGGAACGAAGAGCGGCTCAGCGGGAACTTTCGCATGCAGATGCCGTACAACACGCTGCGAAAAAAGAATCCTAATGAACTTGTTCAGCTTCGCGCGCGTGCGGAGGAAGCGATCGAACATCTTCAATCGTTTGCGCGCCCGAACTATTGATGATCGTTGCGCCGGCGGAAACCCTTCGTTATGCTGGCTCCATGACCGTCGACCTGCATCACGCCGAAACGCACCTGTCGGAGTTGATCGCCGCCGCCGAGGCTGGCGAGGATGTGGTGATCGCCACGGCGGGGCGAAGGTCCGTCCAGTTGGTGCTCACCCCGGAGGCACCGGCTCCCAAACAACGGGAACTCGGGCGACTGAAAGGTAAGCTGAATTTGCCGGAGAACTGGGAAGAAGAATGGGATCGCATGGGAGAAGAACTCACCATCCTGATGACTGAAGCGCCATTCAACACGAATGAATAGCGGATGCGCGTCCTGCTTGACACCAACTCACTTATTTGGTTCCTGACAGAGCCTTCCCGCTTGTCCACGGTGGCAAAGCACAGCCTAGTTCCCGCAAATCAGCAGATTGCTGTCAGCCTTGTATCCCTTTGGGAGCTGGCCATTAAGATCAGCAAAGGCAATCTGCCGCAGATGGGTTCTTCGATCTCGAGTGTCCTTGGCGAGATGGACGCACAAACTCTTACTCTTCTGCCCGTCAGGGTTCCTCACCTGCTGCGCCTGGAGCGTCTCCCGCATTTGCACAAAGATCCCTTTGACCGTCTCCTGATCGCGCAGGCGCTTGAAGAAGAACTCCCGGTTGTTACGGCGGACCGCATCTTTCCGGCTTATGGCGTGCCGGTGATCTGGTAACGCCTGTGCCCAGGCTGACCGGCCTATCGCGGTTTGAGCGCCGGAGAAGCACTCAACGAGGGCGCATTCACGCCCTGCACTCCATCCGCCGCGGCCTGGAACGCGACTAGGGAACGCAGGGTCTCATACGGCACTGCGTTCAGGTTGATCAGACGCCCGTTGATCGCGAGCGTCGGCGTCTGCTCCACGCCGAGATCAGTGGCCAGCCTGGTCGAGGCAGTGACGTCGTCCTTGGCTGCCTGCCCCGCGGCGCACGTGGAGATCGCCGACGGATCCGCTCCTGCCTTGGTCACTGCATTCTTGAGTGTCTGCTCCCAGGTATCCGGCAGCAGGGCGCCCTGCGTGTCATAGACCGCCTGCGCGTAGGTGAAGAAGGCGTCCTGGCTGGTTTTGGCGATACAGGCGCCGTAGGCGGCGGCCTGAAAAGCGTAAGGGTGGATCTCCGTCAGGGGAAAGCTCTCGTATACCACCCGTGCCTTGGGGAAATCCTGCGCCAGACGGTTCATGGTCGCCTGCGCCTCCTTGCAATGCGGACATTGCAGGTCGGCAAACTCGACCAGTATCAACTCCTTCGCGGCCGCCCCGTGCGCCGGACCGTTGGCCCGCGCCTGGAGCATCGCCCGATTCTCCGCAAACGGGTCCGCGCCAAAGCTGTTCAACCCGGAAGGATCGGGAGCGATCAGGTGCTTGCCATCCGGCAGCACATAGAAGGACGCCGTCAGCACCTTGGCATTGGGCGCTCGCTCAGAGACCAGCGCGGTCACTTTGCTCACACCCGGCGACGCCGTCTTTTGAATCGCAATGACCCGCCAGATGCGGTTCGCGTCAAAGCCCAGCATGGCGTGCAGGTAGCTGTCCACCGTGGCCACCGTAGGCGAATCGGCCGTGAAAAATTTCGGATTGACGGCAGGAAAAGGGTCGTGCTGCGTGTCCGCGGCCAGCGAGTTCAAACGCAGAGGCGGAGGAGGCGTGGTTGACCCTGGAGCCGCCTTCGGCGCGGCTGTCGTCGGCGAGACTGGAGCCGGCGCCGGAGTGGGCGCGGCGCCCGGAGTTTGCCCATACATGCCCTGGAGCCCTGCCACCAGTACCCAGCCCGCCAATCCAACCATTGCCCTCTTCACTCCAACCCATCCTTCCGCCGCGTCTCCGCGAGCTCTGCGCTACCCTGGAAAAACCAAACTTAAACTTCCACTTTGACGGCGATGGGAAAACGTCTTCCCATCCCGAACGACTTCCTGGTTACCTTCAGCACCGGAGCGGCCTGCTGGCGCTTGTACTCGCTTCGCTCGACCAGCTTTAACACCTGCCGCACCAGCTCGCTGTCTACCTTCTGCTCCGCCGCAATCTGCTCCGCGGAACAGTACCGCTCGAGATACGCTTCGAGGATCGGGTCTAGAACATCATACGGCGGCAGCGAGTCGGTATCTTTCTGCTCCGGCCGCAGCTCCGCGCTTGGCGCCTTGAGGATCGTCGCTTGCGTAATCACTTCGCGCTCGCGATTTGCGTAGCGCGCTAGCTCGTACACGCTCGTCTTCATCACATCAAAGAGCACGGACAGCGCGCCCACCATGTCGCCATACAGCGTGCAGTAACCGACGCTCATCTCGCTTTTGTTGCCGGTCGTCAGCACCAGCGCGCCGAACTTGTTCGACAACGCCATGAGCGTAAGCCCGCGCAAACGGGACTGCAGGTTCTCTTCTGCCAGCCCAAACTCCGTTCCCGCAAACAGGGGCTCGAGCGTGTGCATCTGGGCCTGGTAGGCAGCATGAATGGGCAGCATTTCGAACCGGATGCCCAGCCGCTCGGCCAGGTCGCGTGCATCGTCCTTCGAGCCCTCGGACGAGTAGCCGCTGGGCATGCCGACACCCATGACGTGGCTTTGGCCGAGCGCCTCCACTGCTATGGCTGCCACCAGCGCCGAGTCGATGCCGCCGCTCAGGCCTACCAGCGCCTTTGAAAAGCCGCACTTGCGCACGTAATCCCGGGTGCCCAGGACCAGCGCATCCCACGTCGCTTTCGCCTCGAATGCCTGTGCGTCCGCTTGTTCGAAAGATTCCGAACTCCGCTTCTGAGGCACGGCGTCCGTCTCGAACACCAGCAGGTCTTCCGCGAACGACAGAGCCTGCGCGACGACTTCCCCCTCGGGT
>CAXUEE010000217.1:1643-6611 GCA_964249905.1 uncultured Acidobacteriaceae bacterium | reverse complement strand
GATTCGTACTCCATCCGCGCCGAAGCTTTGTTCTTTTGGGCGTGTGCTTTTGTGCGGTACGGGGATGTGCACGGGAAGGTTTATGAGACTAGCGTCTGTTTTAGAAATGACCCTAAATCTAAATCTCTGATCGTCATGCAGCTCGCTGGCCCTCCCCAGTTCAACCGATCCACATAAGAACAAACAACCCGCAACAATCCACCAAATACGATGCAAGGCAAGATACCCCCATCGTTTTCAACGAAAAATGGCGTGGTTAGCGAGGTATATTATTACCGGCACAACCTGAACAAAACAGAGACTTTAGACCAAATAAGTCTGGTTGTTGTTATCAGGTACCCTCCCCGCAGCCAGGCGACAGAGGTAACCTAAACCTGCACACCGCTCTGCAGGAGAACCCATGACCCTCCGCCCCGTCCTCACCCTCGCGTGCATCCTGGCCGCTGCCTCCGCCCTCGCCCCCGCTTCCTCCCAGACGCCCTCCCACGGACCCGCCAAGGGCTATCTCCTCATCACCGGCGGAGCCACCGAAGCCCGCGACTATCAGCGCTTCCTCACCATGGCCGGCGGGCCCGACGCCAAAATCCTCGTCATTCCTACCGCCTCCGTCACCAAACCCACCGACCAGGCCACCCTCCAGACCCAGTACTGCGGCCCGGTCCAGGGCTCCTACATGGTGCGCGGCTCGTCGAACCCGGACGACAACACCATTATGATGGCCCCCGGCCACGAGATCGGCTTCGGCTTCTTCACCAACGTCACCATCGACCAGCACGTCGACGTGCGCCACCGCGAGAACGACCTTGCCGCCGTCATCAAGGCCCATCCCGACCTCCTCTGCCTAGGCATCGATCAGGCCACCTCCTTTACCATCCACGGCGACACCCTCATCGTTAACGGCCCCAAGCGGGTCGCAGTCTGGGACGGCCAGGACCACGACGGCAAGGGCTACTATTACCTGCATACGGGCGACCAATTGAATACCGCGACACGTGTGCCCACCCCAGCTATTCCTTCACAAGCGCCCTAGCATGCCCTCCTCAACCGGATCGTTCTTTCTGGGAAGTTCCGCTTCATGAAGCTGGTGGAGACTCCTTTTCAGTTCAACATTGCAAGAACTCGTTCCTCGTGGTGGCCTCTGGCCGACATTGACCCCATTTCGGCAAACTTTTCACACCGGAAAGCACAACTTACGGGGTAGGATTGCGTTACAGAAGTTGTAGTCAACCGATGCTGGACATCCCCCAACCATCGTCTTTGGAGACCTCTATGTTTAGCCGCGTCGCTGTACTATCTGCCCTCGCTCTCAGCAGCGTTGCCGTCGCTCATGCCGATACGTTGACAGGAGCTTTTGCCGCCGTCGGAGGTGACTCCTTCACCACCGCAGCGCCCTTCACCATTACCTTTCTCGGCGGGTCGGTTCTCGGTGGATCGGCAACCGGCGGCTTCTCGCCGTACCTGACCGCCGGCAATGAGGCCATCACGTTCTTCCCGGCCCAAAACGGAGTCGTCCCGTTCGTGCCCAATGCCCTGACGATTGTGCCGCCAAGCCTGTTTGCTCCGGGTCAGACCGGAGCCCTTCTGCTCGCCGTTACCGGCACCTCGGGCACGGCGTCAGAGAACTATGATCTCTACCTTCAGTCCTATACGACTACCGAGGTGACAGGAGGGTCGTCGTGTCCTACGCAAGCTGCTGGTACACCGACATGCCTTCTCGTCAACGGGAGCGGATATTTCACCGGCACGGGTGCGGTGAACTATACGGCCTCTCTTTCCACGTTCTCCTTCTCCTCACAAGAGGTTCCTGGGCAGAACAACATCACCTCCTTCTCAGCATCCACCAACGCGCTACCCACCTCGGTAACTCCTGAGCCCAGTTCCCTGGTCCTCCTCGGAACCGGACTCATCACCCTTGCCGGAGCTGCTCGCCGTAAGTTCCGCGCATAGTCTTGCTAGCTTTGCAACGGGAGCCGCTTGCGGCTCCCGTTGCTTTTTAATCCTGCCTTTACTCCCCGCTGCCGGCGATTGCGTATCGCTTCGGCATGGACGCCAGCCTCTGTGAAATCTGAGGCGCCGGCAACAGCGACAAGGAAACCGCTTCAAGGCGGTCGAACTCTGCAATCGACCGCCGTCCCATAATCCCACGTGCGGAGAAGAGGCGGATGTGCCTTTTTCAAGGCGCCCGCGCCAAATCCTCAGGCTGCTCCGCCATGGATGTAATTTCGCGCATAAAATGCGAGCACTACAATTCTTTTACTTGTAAGACCAGGGAAGAATTAATTACCAACTCTAAGTAAGTCATCCCAAAATACCCTGTAAGAAATACTTTCCTTTCTCTTCTCACAGGTGCGTTACTCCCTTTGGGTGAGTTTCAGGTCCAAGAAGTTGTAGCGTAAAAAGCAACCTTTCTCTTCCTATCTCGTATGACTCGTCTATACTTCACGCATAGTTGCGGCGGGGCTTCATCAGCTTTATCAGATGGCCCAGTCTCCCAAGTCACAGGTCTGCACTGCAAGTAAAGGTAGAGTCCGAGTGTGACTTGAGCACGCACTAAGTCATATTTCCCGAGGAGTTCTGTTATGCGCATCGCGTCCGTTGGTACCGCGTTTCCTCCCCACTGTTACCCGCAGGCAGTTATTACCGAAGCTTTGAAAGAACGTATGCAGGATAAGCTGGAGATTCCTGCCATTATGAACCGGCTGCACTCAAATTGTGGCGTGGAATATCGCCATATTATGTTTCCTTTGGATACCTTGGGAGCGCGCAACGGCTTCGGTCCGAATAATGATCTATGGATTAAAGGTGCGCTGGAGCTCGGTCAGCAAGCTATTCAAAAGGCTCTCGACCATGTAGGACTTACACCTTCTGACATCTCAGCGATATTTTTTACCTCAGTAACGGGAATTGCTTGCCCAAGTATCGATGCGCGCCTCGTCAATCTCATGGGATTTCCCAGTGACATCAAGCGCACGCCCATCTTCGGTCTAGGCTGTGTTGCCGGAGCTGCGGGGATCTCCCGGGTCGCCGACTATGTCAAGGCATACCCAAAGCAGTACGCCCTCCTGCTTTCGGTCGAACTGTGTTCGCTCACCTGGCAGGAGGACGACTACTCCATGGCAAATCTGGTTGCGTGCGGACTCTTCGGCGATGGCGCCGCGGCCGTCGTGATCGCCGGAGAAGAGACTGAACTCGCGCAGCGGCCGACCAGTGTCAAAAATCCCTGCCCCCGGGTCGTGGATACCCGATCCACCTTCTACCCCGATACGGAACATCTCATGGGCTGGAACATCGATGAGGACGGATTCAACATTGTCCTGTCTGCTGATGTACCGCAACTCGTGAAGAACCAGCTTCGCAAGACTGTGGAGGGTTTTCTGACCGATAACGAGATGAGCATGCAGAACATCTGCAGCTACATCTTCCACAGCGGCGGCCCTAAGGTCCTGCAGGCGATGGAGAGCAGCTTGTCCCTGCCCCCAAATGCCTTGGCGTCTTCCTGGAACAGTCTGCGCCAGCGAGGCAATCTTTCTTCTGCGTCGGTCCTGACCGTCATGCAGGATTTTCTGCTCAATCGTCCGGGTTCTCCCGGCTGCTACAGCATGATGGGCGCCATGGGACCTGCTTTCTGCTCGGAACTCCTGCTGCTCCAGTGGTAGCGGCCAAGAACGCAAAACCCTAGTACACCAGCCTCTGGGAGCACCTCTCAGCTGCCTCAGTAGCGCAGTTCCCGGCCGGGTGCTGATCTCAAGCTATTGGTCCCACCAGAAGCCTGCGCCCTCCCAGACATCCTCGTCCAGCCATTGCCGTTCGCCAGAGCGGCAGGGTCTGGCACGAGGGTGTCTCTCCTTGTACACGCTCTTGGCCGCGCACACCCCAAAACCGAACGGATCCGGCACAGACATAGCGGCTCTGGTCGGGGCGATCCCGTGATGAGGAGGAGAGCTGAAATCCGGAAGGAAGAAGCCGGGACCAGGAAGCAGGAGAGCCGGCGCGACCGCGGTGGTCGGCGTTGCGCCGCATGCACGTAGATAACTTTCCATCAGAGATGCTGCCTCGCTCATGAAACTTGACATCTGTGCACTCAGATTGTATAAATAAGAGTGTTGGTAGGGTAGTCCGGGCCGAATAAGGCCCAAAAACGTTTCTTGAGGAGTTATCTATGGCAAAGATCATCGGCATCGACCTGGGCACTACGAACAGCTGTGTGGCCGTAATGGAAGGCGGCGAACCCAAGGTCATCGCGAACGAAGAGGGTGGGCGAACCACGCCGTCGATTGTGGCGTTCACGAAGTCCGGCGAGCGGCTGGTGGGCCAGGTGGCCAAGCGGCAGGCAATCACGAATCCGGAGAACACAATCTTCTCCGTCAAGCGCTTCATGGGCCGCCGTATGAATGAAGTTGGCGACGAAATGAAGATGGTGCCGTACAAGGTGGTCGGCAAGGGAGACAACATCGTGATCATGGCCCAGGGCAAGGAGTACACTCCGCCTGAGATTTCCGCGATGATCCTGCAGAAGCTGAAGAAGGCCGCGGAAGATTACCTTGGCACCTCTGTTACCGAGGCCGTAATCACCGTGCCGGCGTACTTCAACGACGCGCAGCGCCAGGCGACCAAGGATGCAGGGCGCATCGCGGGCCTGGACGTCAAGCGCATCGTGAATGAACCGACTGCGGCCGCGCTGGCCTATGGTCTGGACAAGAAGAAGGACGAGACGATTGCGGTCTACGACTTCGGCGGCGGTACGTTCGACGTGTCGATACTCGAGGTGGGCGAAGGCGTGATCGAGGTGAAGTCGACCAACGGCGATACGCATCTGGGCGGCGATAATCTGGACCAACGCATCGTCGACTGGCTGATTGGGGAGTTCAAGTCCGACACCGGGCTCGACCTGCATGCCAAGGGCAACGAGATGGCCTTGCAGCGTCTAAAGGATGCGGCGGAGAAGGCGAAGATTGAGCTCTCGACGGC
>CAXUEE010000217.1:1312-1633 GCA_964249905.1 uncultured Acidobacteriaceae bacterium | reverse complement strand
GGCGATGAAGGATGCGGGCGTTGATCCGTCGAAGATCGATGAGGTAGTGCTGGTCGGTGGACAGACCCGCATGCCCAAGATCCAGCAGATGGTGAAGGAGCTGTTTGGCAAGGAGCCGAACAAGGGAGTAAACCCGGATGAGGTCGTCGCGATCGGCGCGGCGGTGCAGGCGGGCGTGCTGGCCGGAGAGGTGAAGGACCTGTTGCTGCTGGACGTGACTCCGCTGACCTTGTCGATCGAGACGATGGGCGGGGTGGCGACCTCGATGATCCAGCGCAACACGACCATTCCGACGAAGAAGACGGAGACGTTCTCGACGGC
>CAXUEE010000217.1:0-1302 GCA_964249905.1 uncultured Acidobacteriaceae bacterium | reverse complement strand
CTCTACGGCGGCGGACAACCAGACGGAGGTTGAGGTGCATGTGCTGCAGGGCGAGCGGCCGATGGCGGCGCAGAACCGGACGCTGGGCAAGTTCAAGCTGGGCGGGATTCCAACGGCTCCGCGGGGCGTGCCGCAGATCGAGGTGACGTTCGACATCGACGCGAACGGCATCCTGAATGTGACGGCGAAGGACCGCGCTACCAACAAGGACCAGAAGATCACGATTACGAGCTCTTCGGGTCTAAGCAAGGAAGAGGTGGAGCGGATGGCGAAGGACGCCGAAGCCCACGCTTCCGAGGACAAGGAGCAGCGCGACGCGGTCGAGGCTCGCAACGGCCTGGACTCGATGGTCTACAACGTTGAGAAAATGCTGAAGGATGCGGGTGACACGGTGACTGGCTCGGACAAGCACGAGGTCGAGTCGGCGCTCTCTGACGCAAAGAGCACGCTAGGCGGAACGCCAAACGCGGCCGAGCTGAACGCGGCCAAGGAGAAGCTGACGGCGTCGAGCCACAAGCTGGCCGAGGCGATGTATAAGGCAGCTTCGGCACAGGCGCCGACCGATGGCGCGGCAGGCTCGGCCGGAACCGCCGACGACAGTGCGAAGCACGAGGAAGGTGTAATCGATGCCGAGTACGTGGATGTGGATAAGAAGTAAGCGATCCAGCAGCGCTCGTTGATCGTACGGTGTAGCAGGGGAGGGGCGTTCCGTTTAGGGAACACCCCTCTTGTTTTCTCCCCTTAATGGGTGGCCCTGCACTCCTGGCGAGCGTCCTATGCGAAAGGGATTCCAAGATGAACAAGAAGAGTGGAAAGAAGGACGACTCCGTAGCGGAAGGCGTTTGGCTCACTGCAGAGTCCATGACTCAGCTGCTTTTCAACCATCTTCAAGGAGGTAAGGCGATGACTGAAACCCTATGGAAATGCGACCAGCTTCGGGCCGGGCAGCTGTATAACCGGATGATGTTCGACACGCAGATGGAGGCTCAGAAGTTCGCGCACAAGATGCAGCAAATGGAGCCGGACCAGACGTTTTCAATCGAGGCTGTGGACGCTTCACAGATCTGGAACTAAGCAGCATGGTTGACTGGGTTGCGGTGCAAGGGGTGGCCACGTCGATTCTGGTCTTGACCAGCGTCGGGGCCATCGCCTACGCCGGGTTGCAGTTGAAGCATGAGCGGGAGTATCGCTCGGTAGAGAATCTTGAGAAGCAGCTTACCTTTTTCCTTTCTGAAAACTTCGTTGCGGCGCGCCGATACACATAGTGCGCCTCCTCCTTCAACGCCGCGCCGCGCCGGTGGG
>CAXUEE010000216.1:6010-6630 GCA_964249905.1 uncultured Acidobacteriaceae bacterium | reverse complement strand
GTGTGGAGCTCGGTGTGCGGGGACGATGATGGATCGCTGGATGACGGAGCAGCATGAGAATCCTGAGGCGTCCTGTGCCTCATAGGACTCGGCACCGGTAGAATGGCTAAGGTGCGGGCACGGCTTAAGGTTCGGAGAGTGCAGGCTTGAGACGGATTCTCCGGCTGCTTGGCTACTTGCGTCCGTATGCGCTCTTTTCGCTGTGCTCAGTGCTCTTGATGGCGGTCGTCGGAGCGATGGCGGCGCTGCGGCTGCTGCTGATCAAGCCGATCTTCGACAAGGTGCTGCAGCCGGATTCACCACCGGAAGATTTGCTCCGGGTTCCTGTACCTTCGCTGCATCGTGTGGTGGACCTACATTTTCTGGTTCCACGTCACCTCCACAATGCGTGGACGGTGGTGGCATATGCGCTGATCGCTTCGGCGCTGCTGAAGTCGGTGTGCGACTACGTGGGTACCTACTGCGTGAACTATGCGGGGTTCGGGATGATCACCGACCTGCGTAACGCTCTCTACAACGCGGTGCTGCGGCGTTCAACGGCGTTCTTTCAAAAGCATACGACGGGCACGCTGCTCTCCACGTTGATCAACGATGTGGAGCGGGTACAGACGGCCATGTCC
>CAXUEE010000216.1:0-6000 GCA_964249905.1 uncultured Acidobacteriaceae bacterium | reverse complement strand
CTTCTACGGCGGTAAGCTGGCGTGGGTGCTGCTGCTGTTTGTGCCGGTGGTGATCTCTTCGGCTCGGCGCATCGGGCGGGGCGTGCGGCAGACGACACGCTCGGGCCAGGACAAGCTTGCGGAGATCCAGAATATTCTGCACGAGACCATCACCGGCAACGGCATCGTGAAGGCGTTCGGGATGGAGATGTGGGAGATGGCCCGCTTCCGCCGCGCGGCCAAGCGCCTGCTGAGCGCGAACCTGAAGTCGGTGAGCGTGCAGGCGATCAGCTCGCCGCTGATGGATGCCTTGGGGTCGATCGGGATTGCGCTGCTTTTGCTGATAGGGCGCGAAGCGATCAAGGCGCACCAGATGACGGCGGGATCGTTCATCGCGTTTTTGTTTGCAACCTTCTCGCTGTACGATCCGGTGCGCAAATTTGCCTTGTTTCACAACAGCTTTCAGCAGGCACTGGGAGCGTCGGAGGAGATCTTCCGCTTTATTGACGCGCAGGACGATGTGGTTGAAAAGAAGAAAGCGCGCACGCTGGACGGGTTTCGCGACGCGATCGTCTTTCGCGAGGTGGACTTCGACTACCAGGATGAAACGAAGATCGCTCGGCGGAACCGTGACAAGGTGCTGGCCGGCGTGTCGCTTGAAGTGAAGCGGGGCGAGGTGATTGCGCTCGTTGGACCCAGCGGGGCGGGCAAGAGCTCGCTGGTGAACCTGATCCCGCGATTCTTTGACGTGACGGCAGGCAGCATTTCGATCGATGGCCACGATCTGCGTGACGTGTCGATCGCGAGTCTGCGGCGGCAGATCGGCAAGGTCACGCAGGAAACCGTGTTGTTCAATGACACGGTGCGCAACAACATCGCGTACGGACAGCCGGACGTGTCGTTCGCGCGGGTCGAGGACGCCGCGAGGATGGCGCTGGCGCATGACTTCATTCTGCGCATGCCGCAGGGGTACGAGACGCAGATCGGCGAAAAAGGAGTGCGCCTCAGCGGAGGCGAGCGTCAGCGCCTGGCCATCGCGCGGGCAATTCTGAAGAACGCGCCAATTCTGATCCTCGATGAGGCGACGAGCGCGCTCGATACGGAGAGCGAGGCGTTTGTGCAGGCGGCGCTCAGCAATCTGATGGAAGGGCGAACGTCGTTTATGATTGCGCACCGCTTGTCCACGGTGCGGCGCGCAACGCGCATCGTTGTATTGGAGGCTGGCCGGATTACGGAGATCGGCACGCATGAGGAGCTGCTGGCCCATTCCGGAACATACCGGCGCTTGTATGACATGCAATTTTCTAAAGATGCAGACGAAACTGCGGATGAAGCAGAGGTGGCGCACGTGGAAGGGGCAGCATGAGCCGGACGATGTCGATGACGGGGTTCGCCAGTGTGTCGGGTGCCCTCGACGCTGAGTTGGTTGGGGGCCGGAGCGGTACGTTGACGATCAAGTCGGTCAATCATCGTCACCTGGACCTTATGGTGCGCGTGCCTGCCGGATTGGAGGCGTTAGAGGCCCCGCTGCGGCGCTGCGTCAAGGCTGCGGTACACCGAGGCCACGTCGAGATGACGTTGGTGCTGGAAAGGGTGGCAGCCCAGACGCGGGTGGAGGTCAATGAGCAGCTGCTGGAAGCGTACGTCCAGATCTTCCGCCAGGTCGTCCAGCGTTACGGGATGACCCAGGAACCGGACGTCAACGCGTTGCTGCGTATGCCGGGGGTGATCTCCTCCGCGGTGATGGCGCTCGATCCTGCGGCAATAGAAGAGGCTGTAATGAGGCTGGCAAACGTGCTTCTGGAGCGGTTCACCGAGGCGCGGCTTGCGGAAGGACAGGCGTTGGCCGCGGATCTCGAGACGAACGTGCGTGGTTTGCTGGGGTTGACTGCGGAAGCACGGCAGCTGCGGGAAGGAGCAGCCGAGACGGAATTGCTACGGCTGCAGTCGCGTCTGCGCGATCTGGCCGGAGATGTGGCCCACAGCGAGGAACGGCTGCAGGCCGAGGTTTTGCTCCTGCTGGCGCGCGGCGATGTCGAGGAGGAGCTGGTCCGGCTGCGCACGCATCTAGAACGTTTTCTGGAGTTGCTGGAAGGCGGCGGGGAGATCGGCCGTCCGCTCGATTTTCTGCTGCAGGAAATTCACCGTGAGGCGAACACGTTGCTATCGAAGACGGGCGGCAGCGCCGGGGGACTGCGGTTGACAGAGCTTGGACTGGAGATAAAGGTCGGGCTCGAGCGTGCCCGGGAACAGGTGCAAAATCTGGAGTAAGCGCAGCGACACGCGTGTGAAGTGGGCGTGCAGGAAGACGTTAGATTGGCGGACAGTGTTATGGCAGGAATTTTGTTTATCGTTTCGGCGCCGTCGGGCTCGGGTAAATCGACGCTGGTTGGCAGAGTTCGATCGCTGGTGGAAGGGTTGGAATTTTCGATCTCATACACTACGCGGCCGCCGCGGGGCAGCGAGACGGATGGGCGCGAGTACCACTTCACCTCGCGCGAGGCGTTTCGCTCGATGATTGAGCAAGGCGAGTTTCTGGAGTGGGCGGAGGTCTTTGGCAACTATTACGGCACAGCTGTGGCTGCGCTGGACCACGCGCGTGTCGCAGGTAAAGATCTCCTGCTCGACATCGATGTGCAGGGGGCGCTGCAGGTGAAGGAGCGTGTTCCGGAGGCGGTCTCCGTGTTCATTCTGCCGCCAAGCCCGGAGGTGCTGGAAAAACGATTGCGGATGCGCAGCGAGGCGGAGCATGTTACGTCTCAGGATGTAATCGAGCTACGGCTGGCTGAAGCGCGCAAGGAAGTGGAGCGTGTGGACGAGTACAGGTATGCGCTGGTGAATGATGTTTTGGATGAGGCCGTCGCGGAGCTGCGGGCGATTGTGCTCACAGAGCGCGGGTGTGGCGATGGAGTGGCCGAGTTGGCCATAAGCTGTCGTACGGCTACGCCCTCCGGTCGTCTGCGGAGAGCACTGGCAAGCTTCTAATGAAGCGACACGGTGCTCTGGCTGCGGCAGAAGGATGCCGTGGTGAGGCTTTACGTCAATTTTCGGCTCGCGCCACAGTGTAGGGGTGGGTAAGCGAGTTGCGGGCTTCGTTGACGGCACCCTGGGTATTGTCGTTGGTCTGGACGGCCTGGCGATACTCATTGACGGCGCGCTCCCGCTGGCCGGTGACGTCGAAAATGCGGCCGAGCTCGACGTGGGACCAGACTTCGGTCCACTTCGGGTCGCCGTCGCCGCGGAGGGCGTCGCGGAAGCTGTTGGCGGCGGACTGGTAGTTGTGCTGCTGGAAGAAGATTTCGCCGATGCGGTAGGCGGCAAGCGAGCTATTTTTGTTGCTGTCGAGGGCCTTCTGGTACTCGACGAGGGCGCCGGTGAGATCGCCCTGGCCGACGAGCTGCTGGCCGCGGAGGACGGCGACCTTGACGGCCAAGTCCGGGGTGGACTTCAAGACCCAGGCTTGGGGGTCAATGGTGATGCGGCGCGGGCGTCCGAAGGTTTCAACCGAGTAGGAGGAGTCGGTGCCGGTGACGTCGACGCGACGGACTTCGGTTTTTCCCTCGGTCTCGATACGGAGCTCGACAGGCATGCGGAAGAGGTCGAGGTCCTGCGAGATGGCGCCAACGGTGCGGAAGCCCTTGTTGTTGCCGAGGCGGTAGACAGTGTACTTGTCGGTGAACTGCGGGGCGCCGGTGCCGTCGACCCACTGGGCGAAAAAAGGGCCGAGGTCGGCCATGTCATGGCCGATGTTGAGGGCAGCGTCCTGGACGTCGCGAGTGCGGATGCTCTTGTCTGTGTATTCAGAGAGCAGGCTGCGGAGCATGCCATCAAAAGCTTCGTTGCCGAGCTCCCAGCGCAGCATGTGGAAGATCATGGCGCCTTTTTCAAGCGTCATGGACTGGAACTGGGGGGAGAAGGGATCGAGGCGGCCCATGGTGGAGAGAGGCTCGGTGTCGTAGGCGAGGGCTCCGGCGGAGATGTCGCCGACGGCGGTCTGGAAGGAGGTGCGGCCGGCGGAGTCTTCGAGGTACAGGAGTTCGGCGTAGCGGCTCATGCCGTTGGTAATCCAGGCGTCGTTGAGCGTGGCGGGGGAGATCTCGGAGCCGAACCACTGGTGGGCAAGAGTGTTGGCGAGCAGGCGGGTGGCGGTGTGGTCGACAATGCGGTTGCCGGCGATGGCGGCGAGGCCGGGCGCCCAGGAGGCGGAGACGGTGTCCTGCGGCAGCTCGACGATATTCATCTGGGTGGTTTCGGGCTGGCCGAAGGTCGAGGACATGAACTCGAACTCTTTTGAGGCAAGGGCGCCGAACTCGAGGGCACCGGTTTTGTGGTCGGCGAGGGTGTAGAGATTGAAGTTTGAGACGTGCTGCGGCGCGATGAACTTCCCGGCAACGATGGTTCCGGGGAAGCCGGGCTTGGTCCAGTTGAAGGCGTACTCGGTTTTGGTGCCGCCGACGGATTTAGGGGTGCCGAGGGCTCCGGAACCGACGACGCGCTCGTCCGAAGGGACGGTGATGTGCATTTCGGCGGTGAAGCGGTCGGTGTAGAGGCCGGTCTGCGACATGGGAAACCAACGGCCGGGGTAGAGCAGGATGGAGATGGGGTCGGCGACGGCGACGAGTTTGATGCCTTCGACGGGGCTGGTTTCGGTGGTTGGGGAGCCGGTATAGTCGAAGGTCCAGGTGGCGGTGGTGCCTTTGGGTATGGGGTTGGCGAGGGTGATGCGGACGGCATTCTGAGGGGTGAGGCGCTCCGACGTGAGCGACTTGTTTTTGTCGTCGGTGATGCTGGTGATGGTGAGGCCGTTGTTGAGCTCGAAGGTGGGGGTGGTGAGGTCTTCGAGGGCGGTAAAGGTGACGATGGCGGCGGCAGTGAGCTTGCCGGCTTTGGGGTCGAGATCGGCCTGGATATTGTAGGCAGTGACTTTGAGCTGCGGGCGCGTGGGCGCGGCGAAGGCCGAGGCGGCGAGAAGGGCGAGGCTGAGGGCGCCGAAGAATTTTAAAGCGGGAGACATGGGAGCACCTGGGCAGATTTACTGCTGCGTCTGGTTAGACGCGCTTTGTGTGAGTTCGGATTTAGAGTCTTTCAGCCGTCAAAGCTGGCAAGGCAAAGACGAAAGCGCAAAGAACGGAGAAGAAGTACCGCAAAGGTCGGAAAGGAAAGGCGAGTCGGACTCATGGTGAGCGGCGGAACATACGCTGGTCGAAGTACCAGGGAGGGTCTGGGAGCAAGGAAATTTCGGGAAGTCGGGATGCTCGGGATTCAGGAGGATGTTCCAGTCGCCTTCCACAGCCAGAGACGGAACAAAGTCCAATTTATTGGGTCTGATTCGACAATGGCGTAAGGAAACAAAGGACAGCATCAGCGACCTGATCGATCGGGGAGGGCCCGAGGGAGGTAATGAGGGAGCGGATTTGGGCGAGGTCGGCGAGTTGCTGTGCGCGAATAGGGGTGTCGGCCAGGAGCGGGGCAAGGGTTTCGGAGAGAGTCTTGGAATTAAAACGGGCTTGCAGAAGCTCGGGGACGACACGGCGGCCGGCAATCAGGTTAGGCATAGCAATGGGGAGATTCCCGTCCTGGTCGACGCCGGCGTAGTTAGGCCAGACTTCAGGGGGGTACCAGACGAACTGCTTGGCGAGCTTGAAGGTAAGGGCAGAGACGCGGTAGACGACCACGAAAGGGTTGCCGATGAGGGCGGCCTCCACGGTGGCCGTGCCGGAGGCGACGACGGAGGCGCGGGCGTGGTGGAGGGCCTCGCGGGCGTCGGAGACGAGGTGGAGGTAAGGGAGGGGGATATTGGAGGCTGGCGCTTGGTTTGGGCCGGGAAAATGGCTGATCCAGCCTGCGGCGAAATCGGCGAGGCGAGCTCGGTCGATTGTGGAAGCTACAGGGAGGAGGTACTCGGCATCACGCGGGAAGCGGCAGGCCATCTCGACCATAGTGGGAAGGTTCGCTTCGATTTCGCGCCAGCGGCTGCCGGGAAGCAGGCGTCACAGGTGCTGACGGACGCCGATGTTGCCG
>CAXUEE010000215.1:0-6667 GCA_964249905.1 uncultured Acidobacteriaceae bacterium | reverse complement strand
CAGCTGGCTCACCGGCAAGCACACCATCTTCGGTGAGGTCGTCGAAGGCTACGACGTCGTCGAGAAGATCAGCAAGCTCCCCCGCGACGGCCAGGATCGGCCCAAAACCCCGGTTGTGCTTGAATCTGTAACGGTGGATCGCGTCTCTTAATCTCCGGCACGCAAGGCGAAGCCCGAGCCTAGTCTCGGGCTTCTGCACTTAAGTAAGACTTCGCCACGCCGAAAATCGCCTATCTTCCTTCTGGCCATAACTCTCCTAAAACAAGTTGTCGTCCTTCGTGAAGCGGAGGATCTGCTTTTCGCTTGCCAGGACAGCACACTTACTTACTACTCGTCGTACAAACAAAAGCAATCCGCCAGACGACTTATTTCTTATTCAGAAACATACCCGTTGCAAACACCGGCTTCGTTTGATCGCCATGATCCAGCGCTTGCACCAGATAATCCTGATCATGATTGAACACGTGCGCGAAAGAGAGAACTGAGCGAGGTACAGCAGAACCCTCTGCACCGGGTCTCTCCGGCCCATACGCAAAATGGGCAAACATGGCTATATCGACCGTCATCAGCACGAAGGCACATCCTTTCGCGATCGCAAGCGAACTGTTAGAACTTCGCGCGCAAAGCAAAAGGCCAAGCACCAGACTAAGTTGCAGTAGCCTTGATCCCGGATCCGAAACTCCCAGCAACGACACCGGCGCCACCACATACAGCGGAAGCAGCGCCACCACACCCACCCACAAGAAGCGCTCCGGAGTTCCAGGAGATAGTCCTCTTCGCAGCACAGAAAAAAAACACCAGGCAATGGCCGCAGCAAGAGCAAGGTTGACGGCAAAGAGGAGCACGAAGCCTGCGAACCCTACCCACCCTGCCAAAGCCGACTTCCCTAGATACGTCGGATTAAGAAAGCCAAGCGACTTCAAATACGAGTTTCCCTTGAACGCCCAGAAAGCCGCTGAGTAGTTTCGTACTGGCTCCGCCATCTCTGCTTGTTCCTCCGCATTGGCTCCTAAAAGATACCGTCCGGCGGCATACCAAACGCATGCTATCCCCGAAGGAAGCAGCTGCCAGAGCAGCCGAAAGCGGCGCAGCTGAACGCAAAACAGCACAACTAGCAGACCGGCAAAAGCAAACGGAAGCATGTGCGTAAAGAAGGTGAGTAACAGCAGAGCACCAACGACCCAATCGCGTCCTCGCTCCCGCGCCTCTTGCCTGCGCAAGAGCAAAGCCGCAAGCACCAGCACCCAACTCATCCCCATCTGAAAGTTAATAAAACCATCCCAAAAATTCAGATTGAGAAAGAGCACCGCGCCAAGGAGGCTTGCGCTCGCATCCACACCGGTCGCTCGTAGAAAGTAGCGAATCGAAGTCAGCGCTAACAGAAGCTGCATTGCCAGCCAGAGCTTCGCCGCAAGTTGCCACGGCATCAGCAGACAAAGTAAACCGATCCCAACCGTGGCGGCACTATTCGGAACCGGGTACAGCTTCAACGCATGCGAAGCATCCGGCAAGCCAAGGAGATGGTCGCGCAGCAACACTCCTTGGTAGGTCCAATTTGCGTAGTCCGTCAGGCTGGGGATCGAACGATGTCCGAAGATGATCAGAACGTACAGCAGAAAAAGAGCTGCGCAGTAGACTTCCAGAAACCTGCTCCTGTTCAGCAGGCTGCGCACCGGGGATCGCATCCGTCTATGGTATCCCGAAGACCAAAGCGTTACTTCGGCGGCGGCGGAAGAACTGAATGAGTGGAAGTTCTACCGAGAAATAAAACATCACTCCCGCGGGCAAGCACAAAGCCAGCGAAGCAACGATGACTCCAGGCATCTGCCGCGCTCCGGCCCATAGCGTTATCGCCAGTAACCTTGCAAGCACAGGTAAAACAAACCCGTGCGTCAGGTAAATGGAGTACGACGCATCGCCGAGCAGCAGCGCCCACCGCGGTGCTCGCCGACCCAGACTTCCTTCCAGATTCAATGCGGCAGCCAGCATCGCCATCGCAGGCAAGCCCCACAGAAAGGGCCGAAGCAGCGTTTCGTCCTGTCTCGGCAGAAGCACAAGCAAGCTCATCGCCAGGCACAAAACCGCGCACGCCACGCCGGGCCGCAGCTTCCAGCCGTGCCGCCACGCCCGCTCCAGCATCATCCCGAACAGAAACTCGAGCAGGATCGGATCACACCACGTCAGCAGCGCGTACACCCTCGCATGGACCACCAGCGGAACTAGCGCCATCGCCGTCAGCACCGGCGTCAACAGGCGCAGCGGAATGACCTTCACCGCCAGCGCCAAAGCGAACAACACGTAATAAAGCATCTCAAAATTCAGCGTCCAGCCCACCGGCACCACCGGCAGTGTGGCATGAATCGTATTCCAGCTTGGCAAAAACAGGTAAGACGCCACCATATGCCAACGTCCGCCGAGCCCCCGCAAGCCCAGAGCCGGAACCCAAAGCAGAAGCCCAACCTTGAGCGTGGTCGCAATCCAGTAAATCGGAACGATCCGTTCCAGTCGCCGCTTCAGGAACTCCGACGCCCCCCCGCGCTGGCTCACCAGACGATCCGACGACAGCGACATCACAAAGCCGCTGATCACAAAGAAAATGTCTACCCCGGCGCCACCCGCCCACCAGTTCTGGTGCCGGCTGCCAAAGCGTTCCGTAGCCACCTCCGTCGCATGCAGTAGGAGCACCATAACTGCGGCCAGCCCCCGCATCACCTGCACGGAACGAAGCGAGTGCTGTCCCTCAGCCGAGGCCCGTTCCACCGCCTCCCGCTGCTCGCCGGCCCGAGACTCCGGGAGCCGGCTCCGCATGCTCCGAAGCTCGGCAAATCCAGCCACTACGCCACTCCGATCACCGTGCAAAGCTCCTTCACCGCGTCCGCGCTCTTGTTCAACGCGGCCTGTTCTTCCTCAGTCAGCTTGATCTCGATGATCTTCTCCAGACCCTTCGCCCCCAGCTTGCACGGCACACCCACATACAGCCCGTGGATGCCGTACTCGCCTTCCAGATACGCCGCGCACGGCAGAATTTTCTTCTTGTCTTTCAGGATCGCTTCAACCATCTCCACCGCCGCCGCGCTCGGCGCGTAATATGCCGAACCCGTCTTCAGGTACTTCACAATTTCCGCGCCGCCATTAGCCGTGCGCGTCTCCAACTCCTTCAACCGCGCCGGCTCAATCAACTCCGTAATTGGTATTCCGGCCATGGTCGAGTAGCGCGACAGCGGCACCATCGTGTCCCCGTGACCGCCCAGCACAAACGCCGTCACGTTCTCCACCGACACCTGCAACTCCTCCGCGATAAACGTCCGGAATCGCGCCGAATCGAGCACCCCGGCCATCCCAATCACGCGCTCCCTGGGCAGCTTCGCCTTCTTGTACGCCGTCTGCGCCATCGCATCCAGCGGGTTCGAAACGATAATGAGAATCGTTTCCGGAGAAGCCGCCACCACCTTCTCGACCACGTCGCTCATAATCTTGAAGTTCGTATTCAACAGATCGTCCCGGCTCATGCCAGGCTTGCGCGCGATTCCTGCCGTAATCACCACTATGTCCGAGTTAGCCGTATCCGCATAGTCGTTCGTGCCCAGGATCGCCACGTCCCGCTTCTCAACCGGCATCGCCTGCAAGAGGTCGAGCGCCTTGCCCTGCGGCACGCCCTCCACCACATCCAGCAGCACCACGTCCGCCAGTTCCTTTGCGGCCATCCAGTGAGCAGCAGTAGCCCCAACATTGCCGGCCCCGACGATCGTTACCTTCTTCCGCATCCCATCTCCTTTTGCAGCTACATACTCCATAGATATAAGGCATTGCCGTCCAGGTCATGGAAGTGAACAAACGCTCCGCCGCTTCCCCGCACCACCGGCCCTACCTCCAGCGCACCGCCATCCACCAGCTTCACGCGTGCAGCGTCGATGTCTCCGACGTTCAGACCAAGCATGATCGCACCGTGCGTTCCAGGATCCGGCTGTTTCGGATCTTTTGGGTGAAGCCCAACCGTGAAGCCACCAGCTTCAATCGTCGCCGTAGTGCGAGGCCACCTTCATCCCCAGCACCTCCGTGTAAAACGGAAGTGCCCTACTCATCTCCGTGATAAAGACCGTCGCATTGCCGCTTGTGACCATGACCGAACTCCCGCTACATATTCGCAATCATGCGCGACGCAAACTCACTCGTCTTCGCCTTGGTCGCGCCTTGCATCTGCCGCTCGAAGTCATACGTGACAAACTTTTGCTCAATCGTCTTTTCCATCGAGTTCTCGATCATGCGCGCCGCTTCGCTCCAGCCGATGAAGTCAAACAACATTACACCCGACAGAATCACCGAACCCGGATTGATGACATCCTTATCCGCATACTTCGGCGCCGTCCCATGCGTGGCCTCAAACACCGCATAGCCGTCCCCAATGTTCGCGCCCGGTGCAATGCCCAGTCCGCCCACCTGGGCCGCCGCCGCGTCCGAGATATAGTCGCCGTTCAAGTTCGTCGTCGCCAGCACGGAGTAATCGCTCGGCCGAATAATAATCTGCTGAAAAATCGAGTCCGCAATCCGATCATTGATCAGGATCTTCGACTTCCACTTGCCATCCCCATGCGTCCCACCAATCGTCTCCACCGTGTGCCGCACCTCGGCCACAATCTCCTCGCCAAACTCCTTCGGCGCAAACTCGATTCCCGGCTCGACCAGCGCCGCGTTCGCTCCGTGCGTCAGGGTCGGATCCGCTTCGAGATTACCCAGTATCCAGCTCTCGCGCTCGGTAATCACGTAGTCGCGAAACTCCTGGGTCGCGACCTCATACCCCCACTCACGAAACGCGCCCTCGGTAAACTTCTGGATGTTTCCCTTGTGCACCAGCGTCACCGTCTTGCGATCGTTCTTGATCGCATACTCGATCGCCGCCCGCACCAGCCGCTTGGACCCGGTAATCGAAATCGGCTTCACGCCAACACCCGAGTCCTGCCGTATTTTTTTCTTGCTGCCCTTCAGCATCTCGTCGTTCACAAAGTCGAGAAACTTCTTCGCCTCCGCAGTCCCTTCACGAAACTCAATGCCGGCATAGATGTCTTCCGTGTTCTCACGAAAAATCACGACGTCCAGCTTCTCCGGATGCTTCACCGGGCTCGGCACACCGGCGTAATACTTCACCGGCCGGATGCACTGGTACAAATCCATCAACTGCCGCAACGCCACGTTCAAGCTGCGAATCCCACCGCCCACCGGGGTCGTCAGCGGTCCTTTGATTGACACCCGGAAATCCACCGTCGCCTTCACCGTGTCCTCCGGAAGCCAGTTCTGCGTCTGCCGATAGCTCTTCTCGCCCGCCAACACCTCATACCACTCCACCTTGCGCTTGCCGCCATAGGCCTTCTCGACCGCGGCATCAAACACGCGCTGCGACGCCTTCCAGATATCGCGGCCCGTGCCATCCCCTTCAATGAACGGAATCACGGGATGATCCGGCACGGTGTACTTACCGTCCTTGTACTCGATGGGCTGCCCGTTGGCGGGAACTGGAATGCCGTTGTAGCTGGATTGCATGAAGAGTTCAACTCCGAATTTGAATTCAGCCAAACCTATCAGCTTCAAAAGACGACTGACAACCAACGCGGCCGTTTACCGCACACATTCTCCGGTAAACGCCTGCGCGAGGCGTCCCGGTAAAATGCACAGCTTCCTCCCTGCGAAGCTCTTCCGTTCGTCATCCCGCAGGGATCTGCTTCCGTCTTTGCCGTTGCTGTTCGTGACACGTCCGGCAAACGGCCAAGAGCATCCGTTGCGTCGCCTAGAACTGTCCCCACAGCAGCTGGTTGTACACGTCGTGGTGAAACTGGATTTCGCTCGTCTTGACAATCGTACCCAGCAGCCGCGGACACCGATCCGCCGAAGCCTGCTTCAGATCCGCATAGCGAGCCTTTACATCCGCGCCGAGCATCTCGGTCGTCCATGCCGCCTTGCGAAAATCCTCAAGCGCTGTGTAGATGTTGTCCGGCAGATACCGCTCTGCCTGCCGCAGATTCTCGATCTTCGAAATCTCGCCCGTCAGCCCCGTCCTGAACAGCGAGTAAAGCACCATATACGGATTCGCGTCCGGACCCACCGACCGCACCTCCACCCGCGACGATTTTTCATTGCCAATCGGAATGCGCACCATGGACCCGCGATCCGTCGCCGAGGCCTTGATCTGGTTGGGCGCCTCAAAGTGGGGATCGAGCCGCCGGTACGCATTCACGCTCGCATTCAGCAGCAGGCAAAGATCGCTGCCCGCCGTCAAAATCCGGTCCACAAAGTCCCAGCCGAACTTCGAAATCTTCTCCTCGCCCGCCGGATCCCACATCAGGTTCTTGCCATCCTTGGTCACGGAGATGTTCGTATGCATCCCGCTGCCGTTTACCCCCGTCACCGGCTTCGGCAGAAAGCTCGCACTCATCCCCATCTGTGTCGCAACCTGCCGGCAGATCAGCTTATACAGCTGAATCTGGTCCGCCGCTGTCACCACATCGCCATACGTGTAGTTGATCTCGAACTGGCTTGGCGCAACTTCCGGATGGTCCTTCTCATTTTCAAAGCCCATCGCCCGCTGCACCTCGGCCGTCGTATCAATGAACTCCCGCAGCGGATCCCCTGGCAGCGAGTGGTAATACCCGCCCTTGTTGGTGTACTCGAACACCCC
>CAXUEE010000214.1:6436-6724 GCA_964249905.1 uncultured Acidobacteriaceae bacterium | reverse complement strand
CCCATAACGGGCACCCTCGCCACCGCCCATCCGCGCATCCCGCGTCGGCGTGTACTCGGCCATGCGCCGCAGCCCCGTGTTGCCGACCCCCACCAGGATCACCGGCTCCGCCGCACCGCTCGCGGCCATCCTGTCTGCCGTCGCTCCGGCCCGCCAGGTATGGCCCGGGATATACGCCGTCCGATCGTCGAACAGATTCTGTCCGTCCTGCAGGTAGAACACTGGAAACCGCCGCTCCGGCTCTCGCACATACTCAGTCGGAAGATGCACCGACACCGTCCGGTCGTC
>CAXUEE010000214.1:1803-6426 GCA_964249905.1 uncultured Acidobacteriaceae bacterium | reverse complement strand
CTCCAATCCCTCGCCCTCGGGCCCGGGCAGCGGCGTAAAGCTTGGCGGTCCCGCGTCGCCCGCCGCCTCCGGCCCACTCACCGCCGTGCCTAAGCCCCGGGCAGGGCTGTGCTGCAACGCGGCAGGAACAGGGAAACGCGTCTTCAAGCCAGGGAGGTCCTCCGTTACGCTAAAGTAAACTCACCACTCAGCCAGACTAGCAGCCCCCTCGGAGGCACCAGGCGTTGATTCAGCGTACGAAATTCGCATGAGGCGCGACTATCACCGGTGGTTCTCGCCCTCGCTTGGCCGCGACATGGAGATGCTGGTCTATGGCCACGCCGGCCTGCCCGCCCTCGTTTTCCCGTCCTCCTGCGGCCGCTTCTTCGACTTCGAAAACCATGGCATGGTCGCCGCCGTGGAGCACAAAATCAACGCCGGACAGCTGCAGCTCTTCGCCGTCGATTCCGTCGATGCCGAAAGCTGGTACAACCGCAGCGTGCCCCCGCGCTGGCGCATCGCCCGCCACCTCCAGTATGAGCAGTACATCCTCCGCGAAGTCCTGCCCTACCTCCGCCAGATCAACCACAACCCGCTGCTCGCCGCGCTCGGCTGCAGCTTCGGCGGCTACCACGCGGCCAACATCGCCTTCCGCCACCCGCATCTGTTCACCGCCATGCTCTCGATGAGTGGAGCCTTCAACCTCGCGAGCTTCCTCACCGGCTACCACGACGAGGACTGCTACTTCAACCTACCCACCCAGTACCTGCCCAACCTCCACGACCAGAGTCTGCTCGAGCAGATGCGCCGGAACACCTACGTCCTCACCACCGGCGTGCATGACCAGTGCTGGGACGAGAACGAGAAACTGGCCCGCATCCTCCGCGAGAGGGCGATCCCTGTCCGGCTCGACGTCTGGGGCGGGAAAACCGGCCACGACTGGCCCTGGTGGCGGCAGATGCTCCAAACCTACATGTAACTCCGCACCCGAACGACTCACTCTACATCTCCGGAGGCAAAGCAAACATGAAGAAGATCGGCATCCTGTTCGGCCAGGAAAACACCTTCCCCGGCGCGCTTGTCGAGCGCATCAACTCCATGGAGATCGACGGCATCCGCGCCGAGTTCGTCCAGCTCGGCGGCATCCAGATGGACCAGCCCTCCGGCTACGCTGTCATCGTCGACCGCATCTCGCACGACATGCCCTTCTACCGGGCCTACCTCAAAAACGCCGCCCTCACCGGCACCCAGGTCATCAACAATCCCTTCTGGTGGTCGGCCGACGACAAGTTCTTCAACTACGCGCTGGCCGCCAAGCTCGGCGTTGCCGTCCCCCGCACCGCGCTCTTGCCCCACAAGCAGTTCCCGCCCGAGATCAACGCCCAGTCCTGCCGCAACCTCCAGTTCCCGCTCGACTGGCAGAGCATCTTCGACTACGTCCAGTTTCCCGCGTTCCTCAAGCCCCATGACGGCGGCGGCTGGCGCGACGTCTTCCACGTCCACAACGCCGAAGAGTTCTTCAGCGCCTACGACCAGACTCGCGACCTATGTATGACCCTCCAGGCTGCGGTCAACTTCAAGGAATACTTCCGCTGCTACGTCGTCGGCCAGGCTGAGGTCCACATCATGCCTTACGACCCGCGCCGTCCGCACCACGAGCGCTACATTCTGAACTCACCTGAACAAGCCCCACCCAAATACGACCCCAAGCTCCTCAAGCGCGTCAAAGCCGACGCTCTCACCCTCTGCAAAGCCCTCGGCTACGATCTCAACACGGTCGAGTTCGCCGTCGAAAACGGCATCCCTTACGCCATCGACTTCATGAATCCCGCGCCCGACGCCGACCTCCACTCCGTCGGCCCAGCCAACTTCGAATGGATCGTCGGCGCCGTCGCCCGCCTAGCCATCAAGCGCGCCCAGAAACCTGTTGCCCCTGAGCTCCGCTGGGCCGCCCTGCTAAACAACACCCCCAAGCCCCCTAGCGCAGTCCCAAAGAAGCCCAAGGCGGCTGCCAAAAGGGCACCTAGGAAGTAGCCAAAATCGTACAACGGACAACGGAGCACGGAGAACGACATGCGACCCACCTTCACCCTCGGCATCGAGGAGGAGTACCAGACCGTCGACCCCGAAACCCGCGACCTGCGCTCGCACATCGCCACCGAAATGCTCGCCCAGGGCAAGATCCGCCTCGAAGAGCGCGTCAAGGCCGAGCTCCATCAGTCCGTCATCGAGGTCGGCACCCGCATCTGCCAGAACATCCAGCACGCCCAGGAAGATCTCTTCGACCTCCGCCGTAACATGATCCGGCTCGCCGAAGAAAACGGCCTCATGCTCGTCGCCGGAGCCACCCACCCCTTCGCCGACTGGCGCTCGCAGGAGATCTACCCCGACCCGCGCTACGACCAGGTCGTCGAAGACCTGCAGCTCGTCGCCCGCTCCAACCTCATCTTCGGCCTCCACGTCCACATCGGCGTCGAGGACAAAGAGTCCGCCATCCGCATCATGAACTCGCTCCGCTACTTCCTGCCCCACATCCTCGCCCTCTCCACCAACTCCCCCTTCTGGCTCGGCATGGAGACCGGCTACAAAAGCTACCGCGCCAAAGTCTTCGAGCACTTTCCCCGTACCAACCTCCCCGACAGCTTCGCCAGTTACGCCGAGTTCGAGGACTACGTCAACCTCCTCATCAAGACCAACTGCATCGACAACGCCAAGAAGATCTGGTGGGACATCCGCCCGCACCCCTTCTTCTCGACCGTCGAGGTCCGCGCCTGCGACATCCCCTTGCGCGCCGAGGAGTCGATCGCCATCGCCGCTCTCATCCAGGCCACCGCCTGCAAGCTCTGGCACCTCCACGCGCGCAACATCGACTACCGCCAGTACTCGCGTCCGCTCCTGATGGAGAACAAGTTCCGCGCCGTGCGCTACGGCATTGACGGCAAGATGATCGACTTCGGCAAAGAGATCGAGGTTCCCGTCCGCGACCTCATCCTCGAGTACCTCGCCTTCGTCGACGACGTGCTCGACGAGTTAGGTAGCCGCAAGGAGATCGAGTACATTCACACCATGCTCGAGCGAGGCACCGGAGCCGACCGCCAACTCAAAGTCTTCCGCGAGACGGGCAGCCTCCAGGCCGTGGTCGACTACATGGCCGCCGAAACCCGCGAAGGTTTGTAGCGTTAACAGAGACTGACGATGCAGCTCTGTTGATCCGCTGTGTGGCTAACATAAGACCTTTTCCGGTCTTATCCCGAAAGATGGTACCGATGATAATGCGACTCGGCATTCTTCAATGTGGACTTGACACTGTTCGGTTTACTTAGTAAACCAGTTCATGCAAAGCCGTAAGAGGTGGTCCGTGGACGCTGCTCTTAGAGAAACTTCGTATATGAGCGAGATGCAGTACGTCACCCAGCACTTCAAGGAGCTTCAGGGATTGCGGGATGAGCGTCATTGTGTTTTCCGTGCTGGAATATGCTCATGCCATCACACGCTGGCAGGCCCTTAGTTTGTTTCTAGGCATAGTGGCCCTTGCTTTTGTGCTGGCACGATTCGTAGGACAATGGTACGAACGGCACTATGGATATGTGGCTCAGCGCGAAGACCGCCTACCCTCGCAGTTGATCTCGGTGACAAAGCCGGATCAGAACATCCCGAAGCCGAGGAGCAGATGGTTGCTTCCGTTCTTACTTCTCGTGTTCGCTCTAATGTTTTTTCCTTTGCTCGTACACTCCTACCGGAACTGCAGCAGTTTCGGGCTGCTGACACTTATCTTTTTCGTTCTGCCGAGGATGTCTCTTGCTTGCACCGGAAGCATTTCCCTGCGTGTGCGACAAATGCTGGCAGTCTTAGGCGGCGCTGCCCTCATCCTTCTTCAGCTCCTCTATGACTTGGGGCGCTTAGAGA
This sequence comes from uncultured Acidobacteriaceae bacterium, assembly GCA_964249905.1. Taxonomy (GTDB): domain Bacteria; phylum Acidobacteriota; class Terriglobia; order Terriglobales; family Acidobacteriaceae; genus Edaphobacter. The sequence goes on along the minus strand of CAXUEE010000214.1, from coordinate 2,541 downwards.
CTTGGGTGTTCGTCGGCGGGTCAGCTGCCGTGTTGCTGGTGGGAAGCTTGTATGATCATTGGCTACTCAACCAGTTGCTCGGTGGTCCGATGGAGGCTCATGATGCGTGAACAGGAGCCAGATGTCGCAGAGAGCGTCGCAAATATCAACCGTGTTGTTCACGAGCCAGCAAGACTAGCGATTCTTACCGTCCTTGCCTCCTGCGAGCATGCGGATTTTCTTTTTCTGGAAAGAGTGACCGGGCTCACACGCGGCAACCTTTCAGCACAGATGACACGGCTGCAGGAATCGGGTTGATCGACATCGAAAAGACGATCAAGCGTAAGCGCACATTGACCACAGCGTCGCTCAAGATTGGTGGCCGCGGCGCTCTCGAAGCTTACTGGAAACAGATGGAAGTGTTGCGAGAGATGGCGGGTCCCTCTCCTCGCCAAGTGAAAGCAGGCAAAGGACGGCCCGTGCCAGGTGGCCTGGTGCCTGCCGGCAACTAAATGGCGGTCTCCACGGATCTTGAGATCGAACAACGAGTGAACGATGGAGCGCTCTTCCATGTGGAAGAGCCGGGAGAAGACAATGCCAACCAAACATCGGAGTAACGCCTTGGCTGCCATTCACGAGACGGCCGCCGATCTGCACCGCGTTGGCGGGATGGATAGAAAAACGATGCGCAAGTTTGACGTGCTTTGTCTCACGCCCATTCAGGAGATGACGCCGAAGAAGATTCGCGCTCTACGAACT
>CAXUEE010000214.1:0-1793 GCA_964249905.1 uncultured Acidobacteriaceae bacterium | reverse complement strand
CCAGTCAGACGGTCTTTGCCGCTTATCTGAACGTAACTCCCAGCCTGGTCAGCAAGTGGGAGCGTGGGGAAAAGCATCCCCAGGGAGCCTCTCTCAAGCTGCTCTCCCTCGTGGACAAGAAGGGCTTGGAAGTGGTGGCCTGATGCTGAGTAGAACGCTGAAACGGTGGTCTCGGTGCTGGGGCTCGCCAGGGCTTGCAGTGCCAATTATCTCCATGATTTGACGATGAACTCAGTCGGCCGAGATCCACCTCATACTTTGGGTACTGTTCTCCAAACGCGTCTTCGAGATCGACACGAGGGAGTTTCAGGCAATTAAGCGCCATAGTACGCTTGATCGCAGGGAAGAGTGGCAGAGATCGGATGCCAAAGTCAAAATTGCTTTCTATAGTAGGAGTGGCATTTAAACTGAGAAAATGGCCGACATGAAAATCTTTATCCGACTTGCTGGTTATGCCCTTTCCTTCATGGTCTTCTTCAGTGCGGTCTGCGGGTTCTTTTGGCTTGCAGGGATTTTTACAGTTGATCAGAGGATTACAGCCACAGCCATCATTGCTTTTGCAATCCTCTATGCAGGAGAAAGTATTGAGGAAGTTCTGGCCAAACGCTTAGACGCCGTTCTCGAGACAGTAAACAACAAATTCTCTGACTTATCACCCGACGCCGAAGACTCCGACTGAAGGTAATCTAAGAACAGATCACAGGTTGGTGCCTCTTATGTTGGCAAAGCGAGCAATGAGATGTTGTTAAGAAATGTGGGTGGAAGCCGAATGGATCAAACAAATTACACCGTTGAAAGAGTGCTCCAACTAATTCGCGCGTCGTTCAGCGAGCAAAAGGGGGATTTTAGTTCTAGAGTCTTCTACTCACGCCTTTGGGCAAGACTAGAGGCCGTGAACGATTCTGGTGTTATAAAACCCTTGCCGCACCAAAACTATTCAGGCCAACCATATATGTATCAGCAAGCTCCCAACGATCTTCAAGCTGCTGCTAGTCAGGCGCTATTCTATCTTGAAAAGTCAGGATATCTTTATCCGAAGCCTACCGGTGACTACTTAAACTTCACTCGTTCAGAATGGTACCTCTGGACGGAACGTGGCCTGCAATGGATTGCGGGAGCAGAACCGATCCCTGAAGATGTGACGGGATATATAAGATTTCTTAGAGAACATGTCTCCACGCTAGACACAGTAATCGGACAGTACATCTTGGAGGCTTTGGAAGCATTCAACCGTGAGGCCTATTTCGCTTCTGCTGTAATGGTGGGAGCTGCATCAGAGAAAGCGGTCTATATGCTTGCTACGGCGTTGCTCAACGTACTGAAACCATCTCCACGACGCGCTAAGTTGGAAGCGGCGCTTACTAAGCGGCAACTCTTCACACTTTTGGATTCCGTGAGGAAGACGATCGAAGAGGGATCTGCAGGTATGACTGCACCAATTCCTTACTCGGTGTCGGAAGGCGCCGGACCTCACCTAGCATCTCTTTTCGAGGCAATCCGCACACAACGGAATGATGCAGTTCACCCAATGAATGCTACTGTATCCGGAGCCTCAGTACGGCTGTTGTTACACTCGTTCCCATACGCACTTAGCACGATCGAGAAATTAAGGTTATGGGCGGATGCAAATCCTGGATGCCTCTGAGAGGGAGCTACAAACAGTAAGGCCCGGTTAAGCGTATCCGCATTGCGATTAGAACCAACGTTGCGTATCTGAAAACACTTTTGCGACTTCACATCCGCTTCGCGCTCCACCCAAGTATCCTCAGCACATGCCCCGCCTCCTCCTGCCG
>CAXUEE010000213.1:0-6834 GCA_964249905.1 uncultured Acidobacteriaceae bacterium | reverse complement strand
ACCCTGCGGATGGAGAGAGCGCCATCGGCGGAACCACGCTGCCGGCGACCTTCACCGGTCCTTCCGGCATCCCCGGCCTTCCCGCGACCTACGCAGACAAGGAGCCCAAGGGCTTCTACATGGACAACTCCGGCTTCACCACCGTGACCGCGGTGCCTACCTACACGCTGACGCCGACCTATCTTGATTTCTCGGCCGTCTACCCGAACTCGGCGACGAACTCGACCGAATACGAGACCCACTTCGTCGTCACGCCGAACGACCCCGGCATTCACATCTACTTTACCCTGAACCATCCCGCGACCGAGCCCGACGGCATCACGACCAACCCTGCCGGCACCATCGGCGGGCAGGTGCAGTGGATCTGGCGCAGCAACGTAAACCTGTTCACCAGCTTCTACCAGAAGCTCGCCGACCTGAGCATGGTCACCGGGGTGAAGACCCCGCTTCCGTCTACCGATGATTGTTTTTCCTCCGACAACGGCCGCAACATCCAGGATCAGACCGGCCGCGACACCATCGCGCTCTACCCGCAGATCGGCGTAGAAAATCAGTTTTCTCCCTACCCGGACCCCGCGAGCGGCATCCCGCCCGGTTTCCATCGCCACTACTGCGTGAAATACGACTATTCCAGCTACGAGTACATCCATGATGCGCATGGGCTCTTTGGCAGCAAATACGGCCAGTGGGTCGTCTTCACACCGGGTCACGACACCTTTATCGATGGCCCGTCGAAAGAGAACCTTGACCTGACCGGCAACATTCTCACCATCGAGCCCAACTCCAATCACTACCGGACCGGCGGCGTCGGTGTCACGTCTATCCCTGCCGGAGTCGCGCAGAGCCGCATCTACGGCCCTTACTACGTGCGCATCAACCAGATTGGCATGGCAACCGACTCAAGCATCGACGGCGGCACCATCCAGAACTCCGACGACATGTTCAACGACGCGGTCATGGCCGGGAGCAGCTTCACCAACTTCTATAACAATGAATCCGTGCTCCTCTCGAAGGGCTACGTCCCGACCACGCAGCGCGGATCCGTTTCCGTGCAGGTAGCGGGAGTCGCCGGCAATCCCAGAACAGCCTGGGCCGTGCTCAGCCAATCCGGCGTGAACCACGAAAACAGCACCATGAGCAAGCAGTACACCATGGACATCAGCGCGAACGGCGTGGGCACCTTCACCAATGTTGTCCCCGGTACCTATCGTCTGTCGGTCTTCGACTTCGGCCAGTGGGGCGAGTATCGCAACGACGGCGTCGTGGTTACCGCCGGCGGCACGACCACCGTCCCGCCCTTCACCTTCCAGGCGGAAAACTTCGGCACCGTGGTCGGCACGATCGGTACTCCCGATCGCTCGTCGCACGAGTTCCTCCACGGCGCCTATACGCAGAACTATCCCGACGGCCCGCTCGGCTACGACGATCGCGAGACGTACTCCCAATGGAACTACTGGGCGGATTGGGCCAACTCGCCTTCCCCCGGAGCGCCGGTCTACAACCTGACCAGTGGACCCGGCTACACCGCGACCAACAACTCGCTCGCCTGGAACTACGCCCACTGGGGCGGCTTCGACCCTCCGATCTACGGCGCAGCCTGCCCCGGCGGCGCGGATGACACCAACGGCTATCTGCTCACCGGCTGCACCAGCCTCGGCGATAAACTTGGCATCCCGGCCTACGTCAGTACCTTGCCCGGAAGTTCCGGCACCAACGGCGTCACGACCCCGACGCCTCCGTGGCAGATTCACTTCACCGTGCCGTCCAACCCGAGCTCCGGCTACGTGGTGCTGAGCCATGCCCTGGCATCCTCGCAGACCAGCCAGACTGTTACGCTGAACAGTCAACCTGCGCTCAGCTATGCCGGCGGCTCGTCGCACTACAGCGACGCGGTAGGGCGCTCGGGGCTCAGCGGCTATACCGAGTGGATCACCTACCAGTGGCCCGTCTCCGCCTTGAACGCCAACGGCACGGACAACGTCATCACTATCAAAATCGCGGGAGTCAACACGGAGAACTCAGACGACGCCTTCCGCCTGGAGCTGTCCTCCGGCGGTGCCAACCCGACCATCACGGGCTACCACGATTATTCCTTTGTGACCCTGGTAGGCACCGCGAGCTCCACCACCGCGGCCAACGACACGATCCCCAACCCCTGAGAAGAAGCAGTGCAACAGAGCCGCTGCATGCCCCCTTGGGACGCAGCGGCTCTCTTATTTGGTGAAGTGGTTCTCCATGCCGAGGTGACGTCCGAAGAAGTCCGCCGTCAGCCCGTACGCCTCGACCCAGCTCCGGTGCAAGAGGAAGCCGTGAATCTCGTCCGGAAAGACATGCTCCTCAAAGGGAACGCCCTGTGCTCGCAGCGCCGCCGCCATGCGAACCGTCTGCGAGAACGCCACATTGCGGTCGTCGTCGCCCTGAATCAGCAGCACCGGCGACCTCCATGTCTTGATTGAAGCCAGCGGCGAAGACTCGAAGGCAAGCCGCGCCACGTCCGGGTCTGGAGCCGCCTGCTGGTTCAGCCGCGCCGCCCAGTCATGCACGCCATGGAAGTCGACCCCGGCGGCAAACAGGTCCGACGAGCGCGCTAACGCCAACGCCGTGAGATAGCCTCCGTAGCTTCCACCCCATGCGCCGATCTTGGCCGGATCGACATCGTCGCGTGAGCGCAGGTAGAGCCCCGCGCCCTGCACATCGTTGTACTCGCTTGCCCCACTCGCGCCGTAATTCAGGGCTTCGCGAAAGTCCAGGCCATAGCCGATGCCGCTGCGATAGTTGACCGACAGAACGACGTACCCGAGACTCGTCAGGTACTGGTTCATGGCGTAGGCATTCGAGTAGTAGTCCATGTAGTGGTATCCCAGCAGCATCTCTCGCCGGGAACCGCCATGGAAGAACACCAGCGCCGGGTGCTTCTTGCCGTCTTTCTCTGAAGGCAGGAAAAGCTGCCCGTGAATCTTCATGCCGTCGGCCGCCGGCAGGATGACCTGCTGCGGAGCGACCAGCTGCCTGATCGGGTAGTTGGCCGGAACAAGCTGCGGCGCCAGATCCTCCAGCGCGCCATCCCTGGCCACAAGTGCCGGCCGGATGGGTACCCGCGCATCCGCGCGAAGCACCGCGACTTTGCCCTCGGACGTCATCACGGGAAAGACCTCGATCCCGTCTCCCTTGGTCAGCTCTCGCGGACCGCCGGTGCCGTCGGGCGCCAGCTGCCACACATGCCTGCGATCGATGTCGGCCTGGTTTGAACTGAATACCAGGTTCGCGCGATCCGGACTCTCAGAGACATGTTCCACTTCGAAAGCGCCGGGCGTGATCAGCATCGCCGCACCGCCGCTTACCGGCACGGAGTAGAGGTGCTCCCAGCCGTCTTTTTCCCAGGGAAAGATCAGGTGCCCGCCCGGCGTCCAGAACAGCTGCTGCTCTGTCGCCAGCGGATAGAACACACTTCCCGGCCCTTTCTCGGCATGCCACACCTCGTGTCCCGCGCCGGTTGCGGCATCGGCGAAATGGATCGACCAGGGCTCTCCCGTCCGCCGCGGACCCACGCCTCGGCTGCCCTCCGTGCGCACAAACGCAATCTGCCGGCTATCCGGCGACCACTCCGGATCGCGATCCGTTTCAGTCGAGGGCTCCATGTACCGCAGCGTCTTGTCCGCAACGGAATACACCCCGATGAACCCGTGATCGCCTCGCCCGCTCTCAAACGCGACATACCGTCCATCGGGCGACCACACGGGCGCTCCAGGCGTTCCGCGCGCATGAAACAGCATCGCCGGCTTGGCGGAGTCCTCCGCCAGCGTAAGGCTGTAGACGCCGTCCTTGCTGAGGAACGCCACCGTCTTCCCGTCGGGCGAAACGCTTGGCGACCGTCCCGCAGCCAGACGCCGCGGGGTTCCGCCGCCGGTTGATACGACGAAGATCGTCTGCTCCACCCCGTCAGTCAGCAACGCCGGGTTCGGATCGGGACGGCCGGGGAACTCAAAATCTCCCCCATGCACATAGAGCACGGACTGCCCGTCGGGCGTCCAGGCAAGATCGCCAATGTCCTGCCCGTCATCCGTTGTGTACGCGGTAAGGGCACGGGGCGCGAAGTTGGTTCCGTCCAGGTCCGCAACCCAGACGTTTCGCTTACCAGACTGGTTCGCCATCCAGACCACGCGTGAGCCCTTCGGCGACGCCTTGAGCTCCGAGTTGAACGGCCCGCTCAGGATCTGCTCGAGCGTAAAGCTCTGGGACACACTCGCCTGCGTACAGATAAGAGAACTAACAAGAACGGAAAAGCCCAGAACTCTGATCATCGGGACGCTCGCAGGTGGGAATTTGCTCTCAGTACAGCATTCTTCCTCCCGTCCTGTCATCTTGAAGAAAGAATGTCTAGCGCACGAGAGCACTCTCGTCGAATCGGTCCAGCAGCTCTCCGACGTCCTTGTACACCTCCACGCATCCCGCGGCCAGCAGGTCTTCGCGCGACCATCCGCCCGTCATGACCCCGATCGTCCAAATATTAGCTTTGCCGGCAGCCTCCGCATCGTACGGCGTATCGCCCAGCGCAAGCACGTCCTTTGGTTTCAGTCCCAACCGCTTCAGCGTCGCTTCAAAGATGTCGGGGTGCGGCTTGGTGCGCTGGGCGTCATCCGCGGAACTCTCTTCCTCGATCAGGTCTTCCATGTTCGCGATCTTCTTATAGACCAGCAGATCTTCCTTGCTCGCGGAAGAGGCCAGCGAGAGCCGTATGCCCGCCTCTTTCAACCGCAGCAGGAAGTCCCGCACCCTCGGAATCGGTTTTACCTGCTGCAGATAGTCCACGTGAAAGATAAATTTGCGAAACTCCTCCAGCGGCTCCTGTACATGCTTCCGCTTCCACCAGGGCACGAAGACCGGCACCAACTCGTCGCCGCCCTTGCCGATCTGCCGCCGCACCTCGTCGAGCTCGAGCTCGACGCTCATCGCCCGAAACGCGACTTGCCACGCCTCCGCATGCAGCCAGTTGCTTTCCACCAGCGTTCCGTCCAAATCGCATAACAGTGCCTTAATCATGGCCGTTGGATGCCGAAGCCGCGCCCGCCGCGCCCGCCACGCGCTCCGGTAAACTCAATCCTATGACCGCAGCCACGCTGAATGAGTCCTTCGCCTTGCCGGGCGTGCTCCACTTTGAAGAGGCCGGTGCGCTCCAGCGCGCGCAGATCACCCTGCCCACCTGTACCGCGACGGTCTACCTGCAGGGCGCGCACCTCACGCACTGGCAGCCGGCCGGCCAGGCTCCGGTTCTGTTCCTCTCGGCGCAGTCCGAGTTCGCGTCCGGCAAGGCAATCCGCGGCGGTGTGCCCATCTGTTTTCCCTGGTTCGGCCCCCGTGGCGGCGGGCAGCCCGGCCCCTCGCACGGCTTTGCCCGCATTCAGGAGTGGACCGTCGCGAACGCCGCCCTGCTCCCCGGACTGCAACCGAGCGGCCAGGAACCGACCCTCCATCTCACCTTCACCCTTGGTCCCACGGACCTCAGCCGCAGCCTCGGCTTCGACCACTTTCGCGTTGCTTATGAGCTGATCTTCGGCGCGAACGCCGGCCGGACCCTCACCCTGCGCCTTTCGGTCGCCAATCTGGCGCCGGAGTCCCTTTCGTTCGAGGAGGCGCTCCACACCTACTTTGCCGTAGCCGACGTACGCCATACGCCCATCACCGGCCTCTCGTCCGCGCCTTACCTCGACAAAACCGACGGCGGCAAACAGAAGACCACGCCTGCGGGCGAGCTCACGCTCACCGGAACCACCGACCGCGTCTTCCCGGCGCACACCGCGTTCGTCGCCATCCACGACACGGGAAATCAGCGCGTCCTCACCAACACTAAAGAAAACTCCGCCACCACCGTGCTCTGGAATCCCTGGGCCGAGGTGAGCGCAACCCTCGGCGATCTTCCCAATGACGCCTGGCCCAGCTTCGTCTGTGTCGAGACCGCCAATACCGGTGGCGACACGATCAAGCTTGCCCCCAACCAGGCCCATACCCTGCAGGCCGTCGTCTCCGTCGAAGCTGCCTGAGTACGGTACTCTGGCTGCCATGCTCATCCTTGCTTCCGCTTCTCCGCGGCGCCGCGAACTCCTGACCCAAGCCGGCTTCGAGTTCCTCGTGGAGCCTGCCTCGCTCGACGAAACCGCCCTGCCGCACGAGTCTGCCGCCGCTTACGTGGAACGGCTTGCCATTGAGAAAGCGCAGACCGTTCTGGCGCGCTTCCGCGATCGGCCGGAGCCGGTGATCGTTCTCGCCGCCGACACCGCCGTGGTCGTGCCCAGCTCGGGCGAGCACGCAACCGAGATCCTCGGCAAGCCTCTCCACGCAGCCGACGCCACCCGCATGCTCACTCTGCTCTCCGGCCGCACCCACGCCGTCATGACCGGAGTGGCCGCCGTCTCCTCCTCCGCCCCGAGCGAGCTCTTTTCCGACGTCGAGATCACCCAGGTCACCATGAACCTTCTCGCTCCCGAAGAGATTGCCGCCTACGTCGCCTCCGGTGAGCCCATGGACAAGGCCGGAGCGTACGCGATTCAGGGCTACGCCGCCCGCTGGATCCCGCGCATCGAGGGTTGCTACTTCAACGTGGTCGGCCTGCCGATTGCGCGCGTGGTCGCCCTGCTTGCGGACGTGGCTCAAGCACCGCATCGACAGGAGCCGGTAATCTGAACAAAACACAACGGTTTTTGCCTCCTCTACAGCCGGCTGCCCGGAACCACAGGAGTAAACACCCCGTTCCCAGGGTCGAACCAGGAGACGCAACTGTGTCTGAATGACCACACGCGCACTCTGGTTCGGCTCATGTACTCTTTCTCTCACGGCGGA
>CAXUEE010000212.1:0-6949 GCA_964249905.1 uncultured Acidobacteriaceae bacterium | reverse complement strand
GGATGAGCCCATGCTCCGCAACATGGGCCTGATCCGCGGCGCATCCGAAGCCTGTGCCATCATTCTTACCCGCACCGGCATCCTCAATGGTCCGCTGCGCTTCGCCGACGAATTTGTCCGGCATAAGGTTCTCGACCTGATCGGTGACCTCGCCCTGGCCGGACGGCGAATCCAGGGACGCGTCGTCGCCGAACGCGCAGGTCATGCGATGCATACCGCCCTGGTGCAAAGGCTGGTGCGGGATCGGTCTGCCTGGGAGCTCGCCCCCGGCTATGACGAAGCTCCCGAGGCCGCCGCCCCGTTGCGTTCCGTAGCCGTGTCGCTGGGCCTGACCCCGGCCCATGCCAGCAATGGCTGCGCCCCCTCACCGCGCAGCCATTGCTCTCGGCTCCAACCTTCCGTCCGCATGGGGTGGACGGGAAGAGACTCTGACCCATGCGATCGAGCGGCTGGGCATGCTTGGCGAAGTGACTGCGGTGTCCACTTTCTTCGACACGGCTCCGGTCCTATATATAGACCAGCCTCGGTTTCTCAATGCGGCGGTCCTGCTGAGCACTGCTCTTGAGCCGGAACCGCTGCTGCGGGAGCTGCTGCTGATTGAGCTGGGGATGGGCCGAGATCGTTCCGAGACCGCGCGACCGAAAGGCCCCCGTGTGCTCGACCTGGATCTTCTATGGTTCGACGATCTCATTTTGAGGAGCAGGGAACTGACTCTGCCACACGCGGAGCTGCACCGGCGTCACTTCGTGCTGGAACCCTTGGCGGAACTCGCCCCGGACTGGCGGCACCCGGTGCTAAAAAAAACGGTGCTTGAGTTCCTTGCTGAACTCGGGGCGGATTGCCCGTAGCTCTAAGCCGCTACAGCCGCAGGCGTTTTGCGCGTTGCCCAAAGGCTGATGGGGATGGCGATGACGAGCAGGGCTGCCGCGGTGAAGAAGGGCAGTCCAGGAAGCGGGAGCACCGCCTGATCTCCCACTGCTCGCGCGAAGATGTACGTAAAAAGGCTCGGTCCGGCGATGCCGGCGCCCCCGCGGATGCCGTTGATGGCGCCCTGTAACTGCCCCTGCTCGCTGGGTGAGGTGCCTCGGCTCATAATTGCCTGCGCCGAGGGCCAGGTGAGCGACATGAGGTTGAGGAAGGGAATCGCAAACCAGAGCAGGACCCCGGTTTTGGAAAGACCGAAGCAAGTGTAGCCGATGGTTCCTCCCACTAAGCCGCAGTAGATGCAGACGCGCTCGCCAAATCTTTTGCTCGCCCACCGGACCAGAAACGCTCCGTACAGGATGGTGAACACACCGACGAGCCCGAGCGAGAGGCCAACCGTGCGATCGGTCCAACGATAGCGATAGTCGGCATAGAGCACGTAGACGTTCATCAGCGATTGCTGCGCGGTGTAGCCGAACAGAAGCACGACCGCCATCACGGCGATGACCTTGGTTCTGCCGAGCATGGCGAGCGAACCGATAGGATTGGCGCGCTTCCAAGAGAAGGGAGCGCGATTGGAGCGCTTGAGAGACTCCGGCAGCACGAAGAGGCCATAGAGTCCGTTGCAGAGCGACAGGCCGGCCGCAACCATGAAGGGCAGACGTGGGTTGACCGAGCCCAGAATGCCTCCAAGTGCGGGGCCGAGGACGAAGCCGACGCCGAAGGCTGCATTCAACATGCCGAACGCGGCGGCACGTCGTTCGGTCGGGGTCACGTCTGCCATGTAGGCCATGGCGGTAGGGATGGAAGAGGCGGTCAGGCCGGAGATGATCCGGCCTACGAGCAGCCAATGCAGTGCCGGCGCCCAGGCCATAAGGAGGTAATCTGCCCCGAGCCCGAAGTTCGAGAGCAACACCACGGGCCGGCGGCCGAAGCGGTCGGACAGCGAGCCGAGGATCGGGGAACAAAAGAACTGAACCCCGGCGAAGGTGGTGCCGAACAGACCCAGCATCCTGGCGCCGGCGGAGGTGTCTCCATGCAGAAACGATTCAATGAGCCTGGGCAGGACGGGCGCGATCATGCCGAGCGCCAGCATATCCAGCATAACCGTAAAGAAGATGAAGGTTGCCGCAGGGGTACGAGCACCTTTACCAGAATCTGCTTCGGAAGTTGGGGAGTAGGTGCGCTCGGCTGTTGGCTCCAGCGTCTCCGGCTGGGTCAGCTGCGGGTTAGGCTCGTCGCTTACGGACATTGGTTCGGGCTTACTCATGGGGTCAAGAACCAGAGTAAACCTGTCTGCTCCGCATGGGCATAAGGAAAAGGACCGGAGGGCGCGCGGCACTCCGGTCCAAATCCTTTCTCCGTTGGGTGTGGTCTATGGATTGAGCGTGGGGGTGGCGATGGTGCTGTTCGACCCCTGGTTGTTGATGACGAAGGTATTTTGCACGGCCGAGTACGGACCGGCCGCAAGATCGTGCGTCAGGACGACGTTGTTGATCGTGTTGTTTCCACCATAGTTACTCAGGTTGAACAGAGAAGACCCGCCGAGTTGGACAGGGAGATCGAGGTTGGTCGTGTTGTTGGTAAAGTAAACGCCGGAGCGTACGCAGTTGTTGTAGCCGCCGATAAAGACCTGCCCAATCATGCCGCTGTTGTAGTACGGCCAGACGCCGACGGAGCCGGGATCGGTGATGGTGTTGTTGGTGAAGGTAGTGTTTGACCCGCAACCGGAAACAGCCAGCGGATAAGCGCCGGTGCCGGTAATGGAGACTCCGGTATAGGTGTTGTTGCGCGAGTCGGCAAGCTGATCGTAGGTGCTGATGCGCACCGTGTCGCTGTTGCTGTTGCCCGGGTCGACCAGACCCCAAGTCTGTTCGCCGACCAGACCCATCAGCGTAAGGTGGGCCGGCGCCAGCCCAACCTGCACCCACTGTCCCGCGGGAAGGGCGGGCAGGGGAATCTTCGTGTGAGCGTTATTAATGTTGCTGGTTGCCGACACCCAGAACTCGAGACCATCCGCGGGTTGACCATTCGCGGACCGAATCCAGAGGCTTGGGAAAGGTTGAACGCCGTAGTTGATGACACCGCCCAGATTTTGCGTAAGTACGACGCCGGTGCCCGGTACGGACGCCTGAACGACTGGAGTGGCGTTGCCGTTAACGACATCAGTGACGGTCTGCAGTGTGACTCCCCCGCCGGCGGTTAAACCGGAGGTCGAAGTGAGTGGATTGACCAGGAGGATAGAGTTGTTGCTCTCGTCGTAGAGGCCGTAGTCATACACGTTCGAGATAGCTCCACCCACCGCACTGCACGACCAGCTCAGCTCGCAGGTGATGCCGATGCCGTAGTCGTCGACCCGGTTGTTGATGTTGATGGCGTTGAGGACGGTATCGTCGTGAACGGCAGAAGGAGAGTTCGGCAGATTGCCGGTGCTTGAGCAGGTGGCAACGGTGCACTGCGAACTGACGAAGACGTTGGAATCCGTGTTCACGTTCATCGAGGAGAACGCGTACAAGCCGCTTGGCGGGGTGTTGCTTGGGTTCGGCTGACGAAACCAGATGGGCGTGCCGGCCACGTAGTTCTGGCCGAAGTAGACGTTCTCAGAGTAGGCTACGGCCACGTTGCTGGGATCACCGCTTCCACCGACGCCGCCGGTGGACGGGTTTACCAGCACGTTGCTGCTGATGCAAAGGTTGTTGACGCCACTCGCGAAGATATTTACCCCACCGGTGTCATGCACGAAGGTGGAGTGAATGAAGACGTTCTGCACGTTGGTGTACGTCGACCCGTAGCCGGCTACCGTGATTCCCTTGTCCGTGGTGCCGGAGCAGAGGAGGCTGTTTACCTCTACCTGGTTGACCGCATTGCCGTCTGAACCGGCAATGCTGATGCAGCTAGGCGGTGCGGTAGTCGGACTCAGGCCGTAAAGATTGCCCCCCAGGATCTTTACGTTGTTCCCGCCTGCGATCGTAAACATCGGCTGCGTAAGGTCGTAGCCGTAAATGTTGACTCCCGGCTGCATGATGATGTTGAAGTTGGACAGGCTGTTGAGAGCGACGGGAGTCGTCATGGGAGCGGGACTGCCCCCGGAGTTAACAACAACAGTGTTTCCACCATTGGCCAGTGTTTGAGCGACCGCGGCGTTGATCTGCGCACCCACGTCCTGCGTAGGTGAGGTGGTCACGCTGGCCGCATTGACATACGTTGGAACCCCGTAGGTACAAGGGGAAGAGAGTGCTTGGGTATAAGCATGCGGGGCCAATGCGGCCAGCAGAATGGGGTAGACGAACGCGTTCCTAAACATGAATCGGGCCTCGAAAAAAAAATTGTAGGTGACTGAGAAAAGGGGGAGGGAAGCTCTCTAGTCAGGGGCGATGCTACGTGATCCATCCAAAGCAAGCGATAAAATGTAGCCTTCAGGCGACATCAACGAGGCACAAAATAGGCCTATGCGTCAAACTTTCCTGCATCTAAGCTAAGTTTCCTACCTGAGTTACACGGTCTGCTGCGCACCTTGCCGGAGCCGCACACACATGCGGCGGTTAGTCACAGGGAACTCACTAGCGTTCGAGCGCTTTCCGCAGAACGCCCTTGGCTCGTGTGATCCGTGCAGACGCGGCACCGTAGGTAAGGCCCAACTGCTGCATCACAATCGCTGTTTTGACGCTTCCGGCCTCGGTCAGAAGTTGAGCTGCCCGGGCATCGTCGCAGCCTGTCGCTGCCGCGACGATGCGCCGCGCACGATCCACCAATTTCGCATTGCTGGGTTGCAGGTTCACCATAAGGTTGTCGAAGACTGCGCCTTGTCTGATCATGACGCTGGTCGAGATCATGTTGAGCACCATCTTCGTAGCGGTACCCGCCTTCATCCGTGTGGAGCCGGTGAGCACCTCCGGTCCGGTAGCGAGTTCGATGGCATAGGTGGAGCAGGCCGCCATCCGAGAGGGCTCCGGCCTGCCTCCGGCGCAGGTCAGGGAGACACTGAGGCCGCCGCGTTGGTTGGCTAAGGCAAGTGCTCCCAGCACGTAGGGTGTGCGTCCGGAGGCCGCGATGCCCAGGACAGTATCGTTTGCAGTGGGAGCGTGGGCGCCGAGATCGGCAGCGCCTTGCTCTTCAGAGTCTTCGCTTTTCTCAGAGGATTTCCGTAAGGCCGAGTCTCCGCCGGCGATGAGGCCGACAAAGAGTCCAGGATCGACCGAGAAGGTGGGTGGACACTCACTCGCGTCAAGGACGCCCAGGCGGCCGCTGGTGCCTGCGCCGACGTAAAAGAGATGTCCTCCGCGGGTGAACCGGTCGGCGATGGCGTCGACGACCGGTGCGATGGATGGAATTGCCTGCCGGACGGCTGCGGCGATGGTGGCATCCTCATCGTTGATCACGGAGAGAAGGTCCGCCGTGGATAGCTCATCCAAGTGCGCCGACCGCGGGTTACGCTCCTCGGTCGGCAGCAGGCCTAGCTGTTCAGGATCGCCCATGCGCAAGAAAGAGCTCAGATTTGTTGCAGTTTGGGAACGGTGTTGTGATCGCCGCCGAGGAAGTTAAGCAGATCGGTGTTGAGCCGGTCCGCCGCAGTCAGGAACAAGCCGTGCGGCTCACCGTCATACTCGATCAGGGTGGAGTTGGTGAGGAGTTTGGCCGCGGCGCGGCCGGCAGCATCGATGGGCACAGTGGAGTCGCTGGTGCCGTGGATGACGAGGATGGGGGTTTGAATGGAACGCATCTCTTCGCGAAAATCGGTGGTGGAGAACGCGGTGAGATCGTCGAGGGTCGCTTTGGGCGAGGCCATGGCGGCGAGCGCGAAAGTCCAGTTCAGAACCGGCTCGGAGACCGTGTGATGCAGGGTAGAGCGCCCGTAAAACTTGGGCCCGAAGTCATTCAGGAAAGCGAAGCGGTCTTTGAGGATGTTCTGGCGAAAGTCGTCGAAGACGCTCTCCGGTGTGCCGTCAGGGTTACTCTCTGTCTTTAGCATGAAGGGCGCGACAGAAGACACGAGCACGGCGCGCGAGACGCGGCTGGAGCCATGACGGCTGAGATAGCGAACTACTTCGCCGCCTCCCATGGAAAAGCCAACCAAGGCTACGTTCTGCAGCTCGAGGGCGGTGATCAGCTCGGCGAGATCGTCCGCAAGGCGGTCGTAGTTGTGGCCGGTATAGGGCTGGGAGGATTTGCCGAAGCCGCGGCGATCATAGGCGATAACGCGATAGCCGTTGTTGGCCAGGAAGAGGGCCTGCTTCTCCCACATGGCGGAGCTCAGCGGCCAGCCGTGGACGAGGACGACCGGTGTGCCGGTACCCCAGTCGTTGAAGTAGAGCTCAGTTCCATCTTTGATTTCGAGATAAGGCATATCAGCTCCTGAAGATTCTCCTTTAGGACGCGCGTTTGCAACGGGAGGTTGGAGTTTAGAAGAGGCTCAGCTTCCCCGGCATGTTGAGGCCGAAGTGCTGATAAGCAAGTCTGGTGGCGACTCGGCCACGGGGGGTGCGGTCGAGAAAGCCGATCTGGATCAGGAAGGGCTCGTAAACCTCTTCAAGAGCCTCCTGCTCTTCGGCGAGGGCGGCGGCAAGGGTGCTGATGCCGACCGGACCGCCGTCGTACTTATCAATGATGGTGCGAAGCAGGCGGCGGTCGAGTTCGTCGAAGCCATGGGAGTCCACCTCGAGGAGCTCGAGAGCGGCGTGGGCGGTGGCGCGATCGATCTGTCCATCACCGCGAACCTGGGCGTAATCGCGTATGCGGCGGAGGAGACGGTTGGCGATGCGGGGAGTGCCGCGGGAGCGCATGGCGATCTCGGCGGCGCCGTCGTGATCGATGGGCACGCCGAGGACGTCGGCGGAGCGCTCGACGATGAAGCGGAGCTCGTCGTCGGTGTAGAACTCCAGGCGCAGGAGGATGCCGAACCGGGCGCGCATAGGCGAGCTAAGCAGGCTGGGGCGGGTGGTGGCGGCAACGAAGGTGAAGGGCTTAATGTCGAGGATGAAGGTGCGTGCGGCGGGGCCCTGGCCGATCATGATGTCGAGCTTCAGGT
>CAXUEE010000211.1:1359-6978 GCA_964249905.1 uncultured Acidobacteriaceae bacterium | reverse complement strand
TCCGCCTTGGCCGCGGCCTCATGATGGGAGTCGACCACAACCGCAATCAGGCCTTGGTCGGAGGTTCCGCCGTTTTCTTCCCGGAAGCTTAGCCTGCTCAGTTTTCTTCAGCGTCCTTTGCGCACCCTCCGCGTCCTTTGCGCTCCATCTTTTGTCCGCACCTGTCGACTTCCGCCACGCCATTGCCCGAAAGTGGTACACCAGGTAACAGTACCGCCGTCTCTTTCGTCGATATTCCAAGCGTGGCTGCGTTACACTTCTGCCCGTACCCAGGACCCGCAAGTCGCGGCCCACAGAGGATCTCATGAGTGCAAGCGCTGTCGAAAAAGATCAGGTTCGGACCGCCGTCCGCTTTCCCATGCGCCTCCCCCTCCAGGTCCACACCGGAGAGGGAGAGATCCACGCACTGACCGAAAATATCTCCGCCAACGGCATCCTCTTCACCGGACCAACTGTTCCCGCCGTCGACAGCCGGATCGAGTTCACCATTCGCATGCCGGCCGCGGTCATGGGCACCGAAGAAGATGTTTCTATCCAATGCATCGGGCGCGTCGTCCGTCATCAGAAGCAAGGCGATGAGATCCAGGCTGCTGCCATAATCGACGAGTATTCCTTGAGGGCCGAAGGATGAAGGTAGTGGACATCACTTCCAACGAATCGTTGGAAATGGAAGAAGACGAGACCGAAGGCAACGCCGCGATCCGCATCATTCTTGCCGACTCCCAGGCCATCTACCGGGTCGGCATGCGCAAAGTCTTCGCCCTCGAAGATGACATACGCGTCGTCGCGCAAGCCGAAACTCTCCCGAACTTGTACGCCGCGCTTCACCGCTTTCCCACGGATGTCGTCTTCCTTGAAGGCGGCCTGATCGCCGGAACCGTGGACGCCATTCCGGAGCTGGTCCGCCGCGCTCCCGAAGCCAAGATCATCGTACAGGTCAGTGAAAGCGACGAGGCGAATACCGTCGAGCTCTACCGGCGCGGCGTCCGCGGCGTCGTCCCGCGCTCCATCTCGCCCGATCTCTTGATTAAGTGCGTCCGCAAGATTGCCGACGGCGAGACCTGGATTGACAACCAATCCATCAGCTGGGTCATCGAGGCCTATCGTTCTCAGGCGACCAATCTCACCAACCCGCGCACCCAGCCCAAGCTCTCGAAGAAGGAGCTTGCCATCATCAGCTGCATCACCCGCGGCATGCGCAACAAAGAGATCGCCTACCAGATCGGGACCACTGAACAGGTCATCAAAAATTATCTGCGCAAGGTGTACGACAAGCTCGGCGTCTCGGACCGTCTCGAGCTCGCCCTCTACTGCCTGCACCATCAGCTGCTCAAGAAGTACGATCAACCCGAGCCCCAGGCGCAAGCGGCAGAGTCCGGTGTGCTGCAGCTGCGTGGCAAAGACTAAGCAAGGTTCCTTACTGTTTGTCCATCTCAATATCTATCGTGAACTGCACATCATTGCCGATCATCGCGGGGCCGTACTTTGAGCCGAAATTGAAATCCGGACGATGAACGGTGCCTGAAGCGGAAAAACCGCTGCGTGTCACGCCTTTCCCATCCGTCTGCGGCGGGGCAGGGCCGTCGAGAGCCAGCGTCACCGGCCTGGTCACTCCGTTCATCGTCAGGTCGCCCGTCATGGTCAGCTTTCCCCCACTGTTGGCAAGCGACGTGGACTTGAACGTGATCGTCGGATACTTCTCCACGTCGAAGAACTCCGGGCTTTGCAGGTGCTTATCGCGGGCGTCTTCATTCGTGTTGACCGTGCTCGCACTCACCGAGGCCTCCACGGACGACCTGGTCACATCCTTCTCGTCCAGGTGAACGACGCCGGTGGGCTTTGAAAACGTTCCGCGCACGTTCGAGACACCGAGATGGCGAATCTTGAATTCAATGCCGGAGTGCACCGGATCGATCTTCCAGATGGAGCTTTGGGCCGATGCCGTCAACGCGGCGCCCATCAGAACGATGGTGGAGCAGAAATTTTTAAGAAAATGCAAACCGTACCTCGTTCTTGAAGCGGTGATACTTGATTCTACAGACCACGGACCCTTTGGTTGTAGACCCGCCCTGGAAGCGTTTGCCCCAGTCTGCGTTAGTCTGAGGGCACCGCCACCGCGAAGGATTTCACCAGCATGGTTTCTCGTTGTCTCCTCCTGGCTCTGCTGGCAACCGGCCCCGCCGTCCTCGTTGCCCAGCCCGCACCCGGCCCGGAAGTCTCGGCGATTCTGCTGAGCGACCTCCATTTCGATCCTCTGCACGATCCCGCCAAGGTGTCACGCCTTGTCGAGGCTCCCCTCGAAGCCTGGGAAAAGATTCTCGCCGAGCCTGACTCCCCCACCCAGGCCGCCGACTTCAGCGCCATGCAGACTGAATGTTCCGCCCGCGGGATCGACCCCGATAACGCCTTGCTCAACTCCGTTCTCAAAGCCGCGCATGATCGGGCCCCCGAAGCGCGCTTCGTCACCGTCACCGGCGACCTCCTCGTGCACGACTTCGGCTGCCGCTACCATGCCATGACCCACGGCAAAGCCGCTCCCGGAACCGGCACCGCGCTCATGGAGAAATCCGTGAACTACGTTCTTCACCGCGTGGACAGCGCCTTTCCTGCCATTCCCGTCTACTTCGCCCTCGGCAACAACGATTCCGCGTGCGGCGACTATCACATGGCCCCTCAGGATCGCTTCTTCAGCGCCACCAGCGCCGGCATTCTTCTCGGTCTACGCGGAGCCTCCCCCGCCGAGCTCGCAGCAGCCCAGCACACCTATGAGCAGGGCGGGTTCTATGGCGCTTCTCTCGCCGGCCTCGATAAGACCCGTGTCCTGGTCATCGATGACATCTACAGCTCCGCCCTCTACGCCGACTGCGCTTCCATCAAAACCATCAGCGAGGCCGCCGAGCAGATCCAGTGGCTTGACCGGGAACTGACCGCGGCCAAAGAACATGGCGAAAAGGTCTGGGTTCTCGGCCACATCCCCCCCGGACCCGATGCCTTCAGCACCCTTAGGCATCTCCGCTCCATGTGCACCCGGCCGCCAACCATGTTTCTCGCCTCAGACGCCCTCGCGGACACCCTCGTCCGCCATGCTGGCGTCATTCGCCTCGCGCTCTTCGGCCACACTCATGAAGACGAGTTGCGCATCCTTGAGCGCGATGGCAGCCCTGCCGCCGTCCCCGTCAAGCTCGTCCCGGCTGTCTCCGCCATCAACGGCAATTTGCCCGCCTTTACGATCGCAGAGCTAAATCGCGGCTCCGCTACCCTGGACGACTACACCGTGTACACCCTCTCCGGGGGCGCCGCGGGCGCGGCCTGGACCCGGGAGTACAGCTTCCGCGAAACCTACCACCAGCCCAGCTTCTCCGCGAAAACCGTTCGCACCCTGGTCGAGCAGCTGCAAGCTGACCAATCGGGCGCTCAACTGGAGAGCCAGGCGTACCAGAAGTTTTTTCTTGCCGGCGAGAGCTCGCCGCTTTTCCTGGTGTGGCCGCAATATACCTGCGCCCCGTCCCACGACCGCGAAGCCGACTTCAAGCAGTGTATGTGCGCTCAGTAAGTCTCAATCCCAGCGCCGGATCGCCCGGCCGATCAGCAGAAGAAGCGGCGCCGGCCCGGCCGCCGCGCTAGCTAAGCTGCCTACGGTCGTCATTACGACCTGCTCTTCCGGTGTGGATGCCTTGGACACCGCCGCAACCGGCGTCTCTGCCGCAATGCCCGAGCGAATCAGCGAGCCGCTCAACTTGGCAAAATCCCGGCCCGGCATATACAGCACAAGGGTTGAGTTCGTTGGGAACGCGTCCTCCCAGGCCACTGGATCCGGCTTCCCGGCGGCATGGTGCGCGGTGGCCAGCACCAGCTTCGAAGCTGAGTTCCGGTCGGTCAGCGGCGTCTTCAGCTTGGCCGCTGCTGCGAATGCTGTCGTGATTCCCGGCACGATCTCGAACGGAATCCGCGCTTCGCGCAGCGCTACGATCTCCTCATGGACGCGTCCAAAGACCAGCGGATCCCCCGACTTAAGGCGCAGCACTGACCGGCCGTCGCTCGCATGTCGCACCATCAGCTCATGAATGCCCGCCTGCGTCACCCGCGGCTGTCCGCAGCGCTTGCCTACGGGAACGATCTCGGCTTTTGGGTTTGCCAACGCGAGAATCGCGTCCGAGACGAGGTCGTCCGGCAGGATCACCTCGGAGGTGGCCAGCAGGTGCGCGGCCCGCAGGGTGAGCAGATCAGGATCGCCCGGACCCGCTCCGCACAGATACACATGGCCCGGCTCGGCGTCCACCGGCATGCTGCCTCAGCCCTCCGCCTTACGGGGTTGCGGCGGCCGCGGGTTCGTCCGGGCATGCTCCCGCGCATACGCCCGCGACGGGCAAGCGTCGAAGCCGCAGACTTCCCGCGTCGCCAGCGTATGCAAGAGCTGCTTGCGCGCTTCGTTCAGCGGCTCCAGCTGCAGCACCTCCCGGCGCAGATTCCCCAGCTCACCCAGCCACGCGCCCACGTCGAGCGGCAGCGCCGCATTGATCTCCTTGCGCAGTCGCTGCGCCAGCGCCGGCGAAGCTCCCGCCGTTGAGATCGCAATCTGCAGGTCCCCCCGCTTCACGATCGAAGGAAAATAAAAATCGCAGTACGGCGGATCGTCCACGGCATTGCACAGGATTGATTTAGACGTCGCCTCCAGATACACCGCCCGGTTTACTTCCGGCACGTCCGTCGCCGTCACGACGAGAAAGGTGTCGGGCACCACGTCGCCTGCCCGGTACTCCCGCCGGTGCCACGCCACTTCCCCCGAGGCCGCCAGCTCCTCGATCGCCGGCGAGGCATATGGCGCAACCACCGTTACCGCTGCCTCCGCCGCGCGCAGCGACTCGATCTTAGACTCCGCCAGGTTTCCGGCGCCTATCACCAGACACGGCCGACCCGTCATCTTCAGGAAAATCGGAAACAAAGACATAGTTGCGCCGGCACTCTCCGTGTACCTCTTCAGTATAGGATGGGGTCGTGAACCTGCCTGTGATGCCACCCATCCTGCCGATGCTCGCCAAGCGTATCGACAACATTCCGGAAGATTCACAGTGGACTTTTGAGCCGAAATGGGACGGCTTCCGCGCCCTGATCTTCCGCGACGGGGACGAGCTCCTGCTTCAGAGCCGCGACACCAAGAGCCTGAACCGCTACTTCCCGGAGGTCGAGGCCTCGCTGCTTGCGCATTTGCCCAAACGCTGCGTGCTCGACGGGGAGATCGTCATCGCCGGCCCTCACGGCTTGGACTTCGACGCACTCCAGCTCCGCATCCACCCCGCCGCCTCCCGCGTCAAGCTGCTTGCCGGGCAAACGCCCGCCTCCGTCGTCTTCTTCGACCTCCTTGCACTTGACGACCAGGACCTCCGCCGCGAGCCCTTCGCCGAGCGCCGCAACCAGCTCGAATCGTTATTCCCCGGCCACCAGCCGCGCGTCCACCTCACTCCCGCCACGCAGGATCACAGCCGGGCCGCGGACTGGTTTAAGCGCTTCGAAGGCGCCGGCCTAGACGGCGTCATCGCCAAGTCCGTCAACAGCCCCTACGAGCCCGACAAGCGCACCATGCTCAAGATCAAGCACGAGCGTGACTGCGACTGTGTTGTC
>CAXUEE010000211.1:0-1349 GCA_964249905.1 uncultured Acidobacteriaceae bacterium | reverse complement strand
CTCCTGCTCGGCCTGAACGACGCGTCCGGCGATCTCCAGCACGTCGGCGTCTGCGCCAGCTTCACTGCTGCCAGGCGCCGCGAGCTGGTCGACTTCCTCGCCCCGTACCGCGAGAACGCCCTCGCCGGCCATCCCTGGGCCGGCTGGGCCGCGCCTGACGCCGCCGACCCCGAACGCATGCCCGGAGCCAAGAGCCGCTGGAACAGCAAAAAAGACCTCTCCTGGCAGCCACTCCGCCCCGAGCTCGTCGTCGAGGTCGCCTACGAGCACATGCAGGGCAGCCGCTTCCGCCACCTCGCCCACTTCCGCCGCTGGCGTGAGGACAAACCGCCGGCGGCCTGCACCTACGCCCAACTGGAAGTCGTCCCCGCGCAGGAGCTGATGTCCATCTTCGGCCAGAGCTGACGCACAGCGAGTGCTTGTTGTCCCGATCCTGAAGCGCGGGTTCAAGGACGAGATCGGCACTTTCAGTGTTAAGATGTGTGTCGTCAATTAAATCGTACCGGAGCGTCGCCATGACGTGCTTTCATCTTCTCGTTGCTGCAAGTGTGCTTTGGGCAATTCCTGCGCTGTGTCAAATCTCCTCATCAGCCGAAACCGAAGCCGTTCAGAAGCAGATCAACGCGACTCAGCAACAGATCAATCGCGCCATTCATGAACGGAACTTTTCCATTCTCGAAAATTTCTGGTCTGCCCAGATGGTCGTGAACGCTCCGGAGAACACGATTCGTACGCAAGAAGATGTATTCGCAGACATGCGGAAAGGAGGTTTGAGCTACTCGAGCCTTAACGGGACGGCCGAGAGTTTTCACGTCTTCGGAGACATCGCCATAGAGATGGGCCATGAAGACTTTGTAATGGCGGCGGGTCCGGCCGCCGGCAAGCCGCTGCGACGACGGTATACGAATGTTTGGCAACGTACTGGCGACCATTGGGTGCAAATCGCGCGACAGGCAACGATTCTCAACGCAGACGCTGGCCTGGTCTACGGCTCTACCGCTGCTTCTACTCAGACCCAGCCGCGCTAGGCTCCCCTAAATACCTACGAGTCGCGTTCTGGGAAATTACACCCGATCCGCACGCGAGAAGGTGGGTGGCCCTGTGCTTCCCATGCGGCAACGTTGCATGTCTTTCTAGATCGCCGAAGCGTAACTCATCACCTAAACCATCTTGCCACTGAACCCTGGAAGCGACTGCCTCAAGACGTGTGAGATAGCTAGGATTTTTCCCGCCACGCCTGCGTTGGATCCTCATCCGGGTCAGGCACACCCTGCGCGGGCCGTTCCGCCTCCGGCACGCTGCGCAGATTGACCCGGATGCGGTACCAGACGTAGGCCGTCCCGCGCATC
>CAXUEE010000210.1:0-7050 GCA_964249905.1 uncultured Acidobacteriaceae bacterium | reverse complement strand
GGTCCAGATGCTGCACCGTCTCGGACGGGCCTCCGATCATCATGCAGTAGCCGCGCTCCAGACCCCACACACCACCACTGGTACCGACGTCGACATATTTGATATTCTTCGGAGCCAGTTCCTTGGCGCGATGAATGTCATCGACGTAATAGGAGTTGCCGCCATCGATCAGGATGTCGCCTTCTTCCAGGTGCGGGACGATCTCGGCGATCGTCTTGTCCACGTAGCCGGCCGGGATCATCATCCAGATGGCACGCGGCCTCGCCATCTTGCTGATCATGTCCTCAAGGGACGAGGATCCGGTAATGTGCTCGTGGCTGGCGACGTCCTGCACCACTTTTGCGGAGACGTCGAAGACTACGCACTCATGGCCACGCCCGGCCAGACGCTTGACCATGTTCGATCCCATTCTGCCGAGACCTATCATCGCGAGTTGCATGTATTGCTCCTGAAGTGAGAATGTGTCGCCCTATGTGATGCCGATTCGACCGAAACCGGAGCGAGGGGCCGAACGGGATCTGTTCCGCAAGGGCGAAAGCTCCATGTTTTCAGTGCAGCTTGGGAGCAAGACTGCGGCTCGGGGCGGGCTCGCCGGCGCCTCAGCGGCATTTGACCCAAGGCGCGCCACTTCGTCTACACTTGGTGGAGCCTGAGTGACGAAAGGCGTCAAAACTGCAAATCAGAACGTCGGAGAATGCATGAACAACCGCGAACGGAAGATGCTCGAACTGCTGAAGACGGGCCGGGATAACTTTGGCTACGTGGCTGTCAAGGCCGAGTTTGAGGCAGAGGGCGCACGGGTAGATGAGTTGCTGCGGCTGGTCGAGATCTGTCGCAAAGCCGGCCTGAAGCTAGGATTGAAGATCGGCGGATGCGAGGCGATGCGCGACCTGATCGAAAGCAAGCAGATCGGCGTCGATTACATCATCGCGCCCATGATCGAAAGCACCTACGCCCTCACCAAGTTCGCCGAGGCAGTCAGCAAAATCTACACAGCGGAAGAACAGGAAGAAACCGACTTCCTCTTCAATCTCGAGACCATCACCGCCTTCCAGCAGCTGGAGGCTATGTCCGTCGAGACGCAGAAGGCCAAAGAGCTCGCCGGCATTGTCTTCGGACGCGTCGACTTTTCCCTTTCCGCCAACCTGGGGCGTGATGCCATCAACGGTCAAGAAGTAACGGATTACGTGCTGAAGACGTGCGCGGCCTGCAAGGAAAAGGACTTGGATCTGGTCGTCGGCGGCGGCGTCTCGTCCGACTCGATTCCCGTGCTGCGGCAGATGGTCGACGTCCATTTAACTCGTTTCGAGACCCGCAAAGTGATCTTCGACGCCCAGGCGGCCAAGGAGAGCCACATCGACCAGGGCCTGCTCAACGCGGTGCACTTTGAGCTGCTGTGGCTGCTTAACAAGCGCGACTACTACGGTGCCATTCAGCAGGAAGACACGAAGCGCATCGATATGCTGGAGAAGCGCTGGGCTGTCCTGAACCGCTGATGGACGGCGTTTCCTCGCAGATGTCAGGGCCGGAGCATCTTTTGGGCTTCGGGGCCAGGGGAGCCAGCGGGCAGGCGATCTCGCAGGCTGCGCTGAGCCGAGGCTGGCATGTCACCGGAGTCGCCCGCAGCCTGGACGCTCCGATGGTCGAGAGCTGCGAACGAATCGCGCTCGACCCCGCGGGCCCTTTCTTTGACGGCGATCGCCTCCGCGGAGAGCGGCCCTACACCGGCGTTTGCTGGGCGCAGGGAGCCAATTGCAATGACTCTGTGTACAACGTGGAGGTCGAGCAGCATATGGCCCTCTATCAAGCCAACGTGGTCTACATTCTTGTGACGCTCCGGGCGCTGCTTGAGCAGAAGCTCCTGGCCCCTTCCGCGAAACTCTGCGTCATTAGTTCCATCTGGCAGAACCTTGCCCGCCAATCCAAACTTTCGTATTGCGTGTCCAAAGCCGCGCTGCAGGGGCTGGTCCTTTCCGCTTCGGCTGACCTTGCCGTGAACGGCATACTGATCAACGCGGTGCTTCCGGGTGCGCTCGAAACGCCGATGACGCGGAGAAATTTAAAAGCCGAGCAAATCGACCGGCTGAGCAGCGCTACCGGCTTCGGGCGGCTCCCCGCCCTCGCTGACGTCGCGTCACTTGTTCTATACCTTTGTTCAGCGCAAAATACCGGCATCACCGGACAATTCATCGCTGCGGATTTAGGATTCAGCCATGTCCGCATCGTTTAGCATTCAGTCTTCAACCGGCTCGTATGACGTCACGGTGGCGGCGGGATCGCTGACCGAGACGTTGGCGAAGCAAGCGGACGCGTTTCTGCTGGCCGACGAGTTCTTCCGCGACACACTCGCAGGGTCCACGCGAAGCGCCCTCTTCCTCGCCGCTGAGGAGCGAGCCAAGTCGCTTGACCGCATCTCTCCTCTCATCGAGCAGATGCGTGCCGCGGGAGTCCATCGCCGGACCGCACTCACGGCCATCGGCGGCGGAGTCATCCAGGATATTGCCGCCTTCGCAGCCTCTATCTACATGCGCGGTCTGCGCTGGACGTACCTGCCCACGACCGTGCTGGCCATGGTTGACTCCTGCATCGGAGGCAAGTCAAGCATCAACGTCGGACCCTATAAAAATCTTGTCGGCACCTTTCACCCGCCGGAGCATATCGCCATCGACCCCGCTCTTGCTGAGACGCTCCCACGCGACCAGTTCGCCAGCGGCCTCATCGAGGCGGCGAAGATCTGCTTCTGCCGCGGCGAGGAGAGCTTCCGAACACACATGGCGGCCAGCCCTTCGACAACGATGAGTACGGCAGCGCTCGAGACGGTGATCATCAACAGCCTCCAAGCCAAGAAGTACTTCATCGAGATCGATGAGTTCGATCAGAAAGAGCGTCTGCTGCTCAACTTCGGCCATACCTTCGGACACGCCATCGAAGGTGCTTCGCACTATGCGATTCCCCATGGCATTGCCGTGGGCGTCGGCATCCTGTGTTCTCTTGCCTTTCAGCGGGAGCGCGGCGTCTGCTACGACGCATGCGAGCAGGTCGCCGTCTTCGAACAACATCTTCAAGCGATGGTGATTCGCTTGCCCGGCATCGGCGAGCATCTGGCAGCCTTGCTGATCGACGATGTAATGGAACGCTTTGCCTCGGACAAGAAGCACACCGGCCACCAGTTCACCCTCATTCTGGTCGATCCACAAGGGGTGGTCGTGCTGGAACAGATCGAGAAGAGCGAGCCGACCCGTCAAGCGGTGCGCAAGGCAATCGAAACGGTAAAAGAGAGCTATTCACGATGACGAAGTACTCCGATCTTTTGGCTGAATGGCTGGTCTCGCTCGGCTATACGCATTGCTTTTTTGTCGCCGGCGGAAACATCATGCATCTGCTGGAGTCCTGCAGCCGCCGGCTCACCTGCATTCCCGTCGTGCATGAGGTCGCGGCCGGCATCGCCGCCGAGTATATGAACGAAGTGCATCTCGGACCCAAGGCGTTCGCGCTGGTCACCGCCGGGCCGGGGCTGACCAACATCGTCACCGCGATGGGCGGGGCATACCTCGAGTCGCGCGAGCTCCTGGTCCTTGGCGGCCAGGTCAAGGTCTCCGACCTGGCGCGCGGAGAGGTACGCCAGCGAGGCATTCAGGAGATTGATGGGGTAGCCATCGCCCGGGCAGTGAGCGTACGCTCCACGCTGATGAGCGAGGTGGTCGACGAGGCGGCCTTCGCGGCGCTGACCAAGTCGGGTGAGCAAGGCCGCAAGGGCCCCGTCTTTCTCGAGTTGCCCCTGGACATCCAGGGCGCACAGGTGGACGAACAAGCGCTCAACACCGGTGCTCCCGCCGCGAAGACGCACTTCAAAGAGCTGCCCGGCAACGCCGCCGAGACAGTGGCGCAGAAGCTACGCTCGGCCCAGAGACCCGTATTTCTGCTCGGTGCGGGCATCGATCGCGAGACCGCCAAGGACCTGCAGAGCGAGCTCGCCGCGGCCGGGATCCCGGTCATGCTCACCTGGAACGCCATGGACCGCGTCGGCGCGGATCACCCCATGTACTTCGGCCGTCCCAACACCTGGGGTATGCGCTACGCGAACATCCTCTTGCAGCAGGCGGACCTGCTCCTGGCGCTTGGAACGAGGCTCTCCTTACAGCAGACCGGGTTCAACTGGCAACAATTCATTCCCGCGGGCGAGATCGTTCAGGTAGACTGCGACGCGGCCGAGCTTGGGAAAGGTCACCCACGCGTCGCCGTCCCGCTCTGTGGCGACGCAAACCTCCTGCTGCGATCGCTCCTCAAGCTCGAACTGGGCGCACACGCTTCCTGGGTGGAGTTTTGCCGCAGTGTGCGTGGCCTTCTGCCTCTGGTCGAGCCGGTCAACCAGACCGGCAGCGGCTATCTCAATCCCTTCGAGTTTGCCGACAAACTTTCTGCGCTCTGCGGCAAAGACGATCTCGTGATTCCCTGTTCGAGCGGCAGCGCCTTCACCACCATGATGCAAACGTTTGCGCAGACGGAGGGCCAACGCATCGTCACCAACAAAGGTCTTGCTTCCATGGGCTACGGCTTGTCCGGCGCCATCGGTGCGGCGCTTGCAGGAGCAGGCCGCCGGACCATCCTGGTCGAGGGCGACGGCGGCTTCACGCAAAACCTGCAGGAGCTCGGAACCGTAACGGCCAACCGGCTGAACCTGAAGATCTTTCTCTACGACGACAATGGCTATGCCTCCATCCGCATGACGCAGAAAAACTACTTCGGCGGTCGCTACGTTGGCTGTGACACGGAGACCGGCCTCGGCATTCCGAAGTGGGAGCTGCTCTTTCCGGCCTACTCCGTCCCGGTCCTGCGCATCGGACCCGGATTTGAAAGCGATGCCGCCTTCCGCGCAGCATTCGACGCTCCCGGCGCACATGCCTTTCTCGTCCACATCGATCCGGCGCAGACGTATTTCCCGAAGATCAGTTCCCGCGTTACCGAGTCCGGGTCGATGGAGTCGAACCCGCTCCATCGCATGACGCCCGACCTCGACGAAGCCACGGCAGAAAAAGTGTTTCGCTTTCTTCCGGTTTAATGATGGCAGCGCCTCCTCTTCCCCCGCGCGACCTAGACGAGATCCTCGACGCAACCCGTCCGCTGTGGGACGAAATGCGCGGGCAGCCCCTGTTTTTGACCGGCGGAACGGGCTTCTTTGGCTGCTGGCTGGTTGAGAGCTTCCTGCACATCAACCGAGCCCTGGTGCTGGACGCGCGCATCACGGTCCTTAGCCGCGATCCGGAGCGCTTCCTCGCAAAAGTTCCGCATCTGCGCGGAGAAGCTGCTCTCACTCTCCATGCGGGGGACGTCCGCGACTTCCCCTTCCCGGAAGGCAAGTTCCCTTACGTGATCCACGCCGCCACCGAGGCCAGCGCCCGGCAGCTCGCCGAGCACCCCCACCAGATGCTCTCGACCATCCTCGCCGGCACGGAGCGTACCCTCGACTTCGCCGCCCAGGCCGGCACACGTAAGCTGCTACTGACCAGCTCCGGAGCTATCTATGGCCCGCAGCCGGCGACCCTGACCCATGTGCCGGAGGACTTCGCCGGTGCTCCCGATCCGCTGCTTCCTCAAAGTGTTTACGGCGAAGGCAAGCGGGCCTCGGAACTCATGTGCGCGCTCGCCGCCCAAAGCAGCATGGAGGTCAAAATTGCTCGCTGCTACGCCTTCCTCGGGCCTCACCTGCCGCTCGACACGCATTTTGCCGCCGGCAACTTCCTTGGCGACGCCCTCACCGGACGCCCCATCGCCATCGCTTCAGACGGGACCGCGCTTCGATCCTACCTCTACGCTTCCGACCTCACCGCCTGGCTTTGGACGATGCTGTTTCGTGCGCCCTCCCTCCGCGCCTACAACGTCGGCTCCGAGCAGGCGGTTAGCATCCGGCAGCTCGCCGAAGCCGCAGCTGCCGCCGTAAATCCGGAGACGCCCATCACCGTCGCCCGGTCCGCCACGCCTGGGGCTCTGCCGGCCCGCTACATCCCCGCCACCGCCCGCGCGCAGCAGGAGTTAGGCCTCTGCCAGACCGTCTCGCTCGATGAGGCATTTCGCCGAACCGCGGCCTGGCACAGGTTAGGATAAGGAACAGCCTGCTTGGAGGCGCATCCTCTTCTCTCGATGAAACTGATCAGCATCGTCACCGCCTGTTACAACGAGGAAGCTAACGTCGAGCTCCTCATCGGCCGGGTGCGCACGGTCATGGAGGGCCTGCCGCAGTACCGGTACGAGCACATCTTCATCGACAATCACTCCGCCGACCGCACAGTATCGATCCTGAAGCGTGTAGCCGCGACCGACCCACGCATCCGCATCATCGTCAACGCACGTAACTTCGGCCACATCCGCTCGCCGATCCACGCTCTCTTCCAGGCGGAGGGCGATGCGATTGTCTCGCTGGTCGCCGACCTGCAGGACCCACCCGAGATGATTCCCGGCCTACTCGCCGAGTGGGAAGCCGGCGCGATGTGCGTTCTTTGCATCAAGCGCACCAGCGAAGAAGCCACGCTGATGTTCTGGCTGCGCAAGCAGTACTATCGCATCGCGGAAAGCCTTTCTTCGATTGAAACCTTCCAGAACTTCACCGGGTTCGGCCTCTACGACCAGCGCGTCATGCAGATCGCGAAGTCCTACGGCGATCCCTACCCGTACTTTCGCGGCATGATCGCCGAGATCGGGCTGCCCTTCAAGAAGGTGTACTACGACCAGCCCAGCCGCAAGTTCGGCATCACCAAGAACAACTGGTACACGCTCTACGACATGGGCATGCTGGGCATCATCAATCATTCGCGCGTGCCGCTGCGCCTGGCCGTCCTGGCCGGCTTCGTCGGCGCGGGTCTTTCGTTCGGTGTCGCTTTCGTTTACCTCATCCTGAAGCTCTTCTTCTGGAGCACGTTCACCTTCGGCCTTGCACCCATGCTGATCGGCGTGTTCATCATAGCTTCCCTGCAGCTGGTCTTCCTCGGCATCCTGGGCGAGTATGTCGGCGCGATCTACACCCAGGTCCAGAGGCGGCCGTACACAGTGGAGCTC
>CAXUEE010000209.1:0-7050 GCA_964249905.1 uncultured Acidobacteriaceae bacterium | reverse complement strand
GGACGCCCAGCCGCTCGCGCAGCACGCCGGCCACCGGAGTGTGGGACCAGCCCGGCTTGGGTGTCGTCGTCACCGAGCCCCACGTGGGCGATTGCGGATCGACGTCGACCGGCCCGAACGATCCGAGGCCGATCGCGGCCGGCGCCGGATTCGGACTGTACTTCATCTGCCTCAAGCATGCGGGAGCCGCGGGCTGGGTCTGGCCCATGGCCTGCGCGCGTATGGGGAGCATGACCACGTGCTCGCTGCTGCTGCTCGGGTTGCGGGGCGGCGATCCGGTCCGGGTAGGTAGGCGGACGCTCGGCTGGGCGCTGGGAACGGCGCTGTTCGATACCAGCGGCAATCTCCTGTTTGTCGCGGCCAGCCGGGCGGGGCGGCTCGATGTGGCAGCAGTGCTGGCCTCGCTCTATCCGGCGTCGACGATTCTGCTGGCGGCGTGGCTACTGAAGGAACGGCCAACGCGACGGCAGGGTTGGGGGATGGCGGTAGCGCTGGCCGCTGTGGTCCTGATTGCGGCGTAAGAAAAAGAAGAACGCCGGGACGCGGAGAAGCACAGAAGTTTCGCAGAGAGAACTTCGCAGACAGAAGTTAGTGATGGAGATGCGCTAAAGCTTGATCTTCGAGACATCCACTGTGGGCTTGGGATACGCGAGCTTGAGGCCGGAGAGGGCGTCGACGAGGATGCCGGAGATAGCCACGTTGCGGTACCACTTGTGGTCCGAGGGAATGACGAACCAGGGGGCGTGTTTCTGACTGGTTTCGGAGAGGATGTCTTCGTAGGCATCCTGGTAGCCGGACCAGAAGCCGCGCTCCTTCAGGTCCGCGTCGGAAAACTTCCAGTGCTTGTCCGGGTCGTCCAGCCGCGACTGGAGGCGGCTCTTCTGCTCTTCCTTGGAGATGTGGAGAAAGAACTTCAGGATCAGGGTGCCGTTCTCATGAAGCATTGACTCGAAGTCATTGATTTGCTTGAGGTGTTGCTCTACCTGGGCTCCGGTAATCTGCTTGTGGACGCGCGGGGACAGCACGTCCTCATAGTGCGAGCGGTTGAAGATCGTAATGACGCCGCGGGCTGGCGTGGCAGCATGGCAGCGCCAGAGAAAGTCGTGACGCGCTTCGAGCGGGGTAGGAACTTTGAAGCTGGCCACCTCGCACCCTTGCGGGTTGATCCCGGAGAAGAGGTGTGAGATCGTTCCATCTTTGCCGGCCGTGTCCATGCCCTGGAGAACGATGAGGACGGCATGCTGCTGGCCGGCGTAGAGGACTTCCTGAAGCTTGGCAAGGTCTTTGCCGTTCTTTTCGAGAAGTGCGTCGGTCTCCGGGCCGTGCTTCAACCCACCCTTCGCAGAGGTATCCACGTCGCGCAGGCGAACCTTGGTGTGGGGCTCGATGAGCCAGGGGGATTTGAGCTTCATGCTTGTCCTGGGATTTAGGCTTCAGCTCCGCGGTCCGACGCGGGGGATCCTGCATCGGCTTGGCAGAACTAGGATTTTAGGACAGTGTCCTGCGGGGTCTCGGCAGCTTTGGGTGTTACCGTGTGGGCGGTCTCGCCGGGCTTGTTCACTTCATCTTGAACGCCCTTCATCCCGTCCTTGAATCCGCGCAGGCCTTCGCCCAATCCCTTGCCGAGCTCAGGCAATTTTTTACCGCCGAACAGGACCAGGACGACGACGGCAATGACCATCAGGTGCGTTGGTGTAAAGAACTCTCCCATACTCTTCTCCCGTGCCGCCTTCCTCGCTTCGAGCAGAAAGCGCGGCAACCGTTATTATCTCACCTGTGTCGGAGACGTTGCGCGTTCCGGATTGGATGCTTCGGCCGGCGACCGCAGACGGAAAGCGCGCGAGACGTATATCCTCGTAAGAAGAGTTTGTTTGCCCGATTGGACACCCAAGAGTGATGCAACGATGGACATATTTGGCAGCGTGCGGCCTGGCCGGCGCTGTGTGGACCCTGCTTCCCGGTCGACTGAATGCGCAAGGCAAGCTGGCGGCGGCCCCGCCGGTGACCTACGACAATCGCTACGAGATATATGGCGGCATCGATCTTCAGAACTTCCAGGCCGGGCAGAATCTGCCGAAACGCATGAACCTGGGCGGCATCGAGCTGAATGGGACCTACTGGCTGACGAGTCACTGGGGCGCGGCGGCGGACTTCCGCGGCGAGGCCGGAACGACCCCCGTGCTCGCCAATCCGTATACGACCCGGCCTCTGGTGGTGATGTATGAGGGGCTGCTCGGGGCACAGTATCGCGGACCCAAGAGCCAGCGGGCGGCGATCAACTACCACGCCTACTTCGGCGTCGGCGCGGGAGACTTCACCGAGACCCCGATCCCGGCGGGAGAGAATATCGGGCTGTACACGAACCGGGTGAAGCCGATGGCGGCGCTGGGAGCCAGTGTGGACTTTAACCGCTCGAAGGCTTTGACGATTCGGCTTTCGCCGGACCTGATTCTGGAGCACTTCGGCACCGAGACGCGGGAGTTCTTTGCGATGTCAGGTGGGGTCATGTACCGGTTCGGGCACCGGTAGGGTCCTTCGCTCGCGGTAGGATGTGGCTCAGTACCTATCGGGTCGGCGGTAAGCTGTTATGACTGCGCGTCATCCAATGATTGCGGCGATTGCCTTACGCAACGCTGCAATATCCGTCTAGTGGAGGGTTCCTAACCGTCGCACGACCAGTCCTTGTTCAAAGGTCGCGAAAATAGGTTTCACTGCCGAGGGCCTAAGCAATCCGGTGAATTGCCACTCTGCGATAGGTACGTTGCCGAATCTCGAAGTTTCGTGTAGCTGGCTAGTGATCGCCATGAGGACCAGGTCTGGCCCAACGGAGTTATACCCTTCGCGGCTGACGATAACTGCGGGCCTTTGTTTGGAAGCTGCCTGATTTGTGAAGGGAAACCGTACGAGGACAATCTCCCCAAACTCGTAGGAGAGGTCTGGTTCAGAGGTCATTGTAGATGTCGTCTTCCGCATTGTTCCAGACGGCTCCGAAAGCCGGCTCAGAGGCACGAGTCCAGGCGCGGACCAGTTCGCGGTCATGATCCAAGGCTTGTAAAGCTTCAATGAAACGCTCGACTTCGGCGAGTTGCGCGTTGTTCAGGGTGTGAATTTTTCGGAGAGACGGTCAGCCAAGGGTTCCATCTTTTGCTCCATGAGATCCCAATTTACCGCACAGCCGCCGAATGTACAGTATGCTCTTACCGCTCTGCTTCCCTTCCCGAGAGTGAACCGATTCTCCGCTGGATGTATACCTTAGAAATTTTGGGAGAGGAATTCAGGGCTTACCGGGTTCTCGTAGACGGAGTAGTCGCGGGTGACGACGGTTAAACCGCTGGGAGAGACGAAGTAGTTCTTGCGGTCTTCGTTCTGGTCATAGCCGATCACGGTCCCGTCCGGGATATGCACGTCGCGATCAAGGATGGCGTGGCGGATGCGGCAGTGGCGGCCGATGTTGACGTGGGAAAAGACGATGGAGGAGTCGACGTCGGCGTAGGAGTTGACGCGAACATCGTGCGAGACGACGGAGTTGCGCACGACAGCGCCCGAGACGACGCAGCCGGCGGCGACGATAGAGTTGATGGCCATGCCGGTGCGTCCGGGCTCCCCGAAGACGAACTTGGCCGGCGGGTACTGGTAGGCGCGGGTGCGCATGGGCCAGGATTTGTCGTAGAGGTTGAAGGTCGGGGTCACGCCGGCGACGTCCATGTTGGCTTCGTAGTAGGCGTCGAGCGTGCCCACGTCGCGCCAGTAAAGAGCGTTCTGCTTGTTTTCGTCGACGAAGTTGAAGGCCATCATCTTGCAGCGGCCAAGCAGGCTGGGCAGGATGTTGTGGCCGAAGTCATGTTTGGACCCGGGATCTTCGGCATCGCGGATCAGTTCGGGCAGCAGAACGTCGGTATTGAAGATGTAGATGCCCATCGAGGCGTCGACCATGTCGGCGAGGAACGGCGAGCGGGCCTTGGTCTGCTTGGGCTTTTCTTCAAAGCAGGTGACCTCGCCGTTGCGGGCGACCTCGACGACGCCGAACTGCGACACCTCGTCGGGGCGGATGGGCAGCGTGGCAAGCGTGACGTCGGCGCCGGACTCGCAGTGCTGGGCGAGCATGCGGGCGTAGTTCATCTTGTAAATATGGTCGCCCGAAAGGATGATGACGTACTTCGGTTCTTCGGAGCCGATGGAGTAGATATTCTGGTAGACGGCGTCAGCGGTGCCCTGGTACCAGGATTTGGAGACGCGCTGCATGGGAGGCAAAATCTCGATGAACTCGCCGAGCTCATTGGCGACTACGGGACCCCAGCCTTCGCGGATATGGCGGTTGAGCGAAAGAGCTTTGTACTGGGTAAGGATGTAGACGTGGCGGAGGTCGGAGTTGATGCAGTTGGAGAGCGTGATGTCGATAATGCGGTACTGGCCGGCAAAGGGAACGGCGGGCTTGGCGCGATCGCGGGTCAGCGGGAAGAGGCGTTCACCGGCACCACCGGCGAGCAGAACACCGAGCGTATCTCTCATTGAACACCTTCCGGCACAGGAGTGATGCCCCACTTAGCTTAGTGCCTAGAGGACTCTGGTGAGATGCGAAAACGACCGGCTGAGGAGCAGGGGTGAGGGCGCGAGTAGGGTGAGAGAAAGAGCTCAAAAACAGGAGTTCGGACCGACTGCAACTTTTCTTCTCACTTCCTGTACTTTTGTCTTGCGTCCTGCCCCATTCGTGTTACTTTTACTTCAGCACTGCACCACTTACTCCTTTGGAGCTTCTCTTATGCGCTTTCTGCATTTCCTCTCCCTTGCTCTGTTTTCTGTCGTCGGTGTTTCGGCCGCCCAAGCTGAAAATCTGGTCTACAATCCGGACTTTTCCTACAACCCTGCGGCATACACCTTCCCCGGGTATGCCGTTTCTGTTCCCGGCTGGTATGAGAGCGGAAGCAGCGTGGGCGCGACCGGCTTCAACCTCGGCGGCTTCTATAACAACGGGGTCCTGCCGGCGGGCGACAGCACGGTAGGCTTCATTCAGGTAGCCGGCTCGTTGAGCACCAATGTGCACAATCTGATTGTCGGCGAGACGTACGTCCTGAGCTTCCTCGAAGACGCGAGATCGGCGGATGGGGATGGCTGCTGCAATGCGACCCCAACGGTGACGGTCACCGTGAACGGCATCACGGTGGTAGCACCGACAGCGGTAAGCGCGGTGGGCGGCAGCAACCCCTTCACGGCGGTCATGGCGGACTTTGTGGCCACAGGCACGGTCGAGAACCTGACGTTTACCGCCAACACGGGCGGCGCGGACGGCACTGCGCTGTTCAGCGATGTTTCCGTGGCGCCGGCGCCCGAACCGTCGAGCCTGGCGTTGCTGGGAACTGGCCTGTGCGCGGCTGCCGGTGCGCTGCGCCGAAAGATCAAGCAAGCGTAAGTCTGAGACGAAAAAGGCGAAGCCCGGGACAGGGCTTCGCCTTTTTCACCTACTTCGAATGAAGTTACGGGGCTCTACCCGGCCCAGCTTCTCGCTCACACCGACTCTTCCGGAAGCGTAATCCGGAGAGATTTCAGGAACGAAACATCGTTGTTGGTGAAAGGACCTTCGCCGGGCTCGCCCGCGGTCAGCCGCAGCGGTGAGGATTCCTGTTCTTCTTCCACTTCGTTCAGCCCGATCGTCGCTTCGAGCATCAGGAGCACGTCGAAGCCTTGCTCACGAATATTCTTGACAACGCCCGCAATGTGTTCTGATTCGGAGACGGACTCGTGAATGGCTTCTCCGAGCTTCTGTATGAGGTTCTTCACCTTCTGGTTCAATGGCACCTCCGGCATCCCGTTGCTTTTAATCTTACGCGACTGGAGCACTTGCGAACGACTGCCTCGCATCGGGTCTTCCGCGGGATAGAGCCAGAGAGGTGACGCCCGGGAACGGCACTGCGGGTTGTGCATCGGGTGCGTCCGGCCACCCGGCTTGAAGCAAAGCATACGCCGGGAGCCTAGAGGGCGCAATTCACGCTTTGGGGGAGAGAGGCCTACATCTTTTATGCGACCGTGTGGTGGTCGGCCCAGGCAGATTGGAGCGTCTTGGCGAGATCGTCGACGGACTTCGGCTGCCGAGCCGCGTGTTCAAGATCACGCGAACGCCGGACCAGAACATACCCGAGCGCGAACGAGACGCCCGCCAACAAGAAAATAACCTTTTTCATAAGCGACACTCCCATCCTTAAGTGAAACAGTCTCATCTTTCAGATGCACACTTTCCGGTTCAAGTAGGTGCCCATCATGGGACGCAGTAGACTTCAAGCATGGACCGGGTTCGGTTTGGAAGAGCGCTGGGAGCGGGCGCCCGCGAGGCGGCCCGCGCGCTGCTGAAGGCGGCGGATGCAGCCGCGGCTCCGAACCCAAATGCGCCCAACCCAAACGCGCGGAACCCGAACGCGTCCAGTGCGGCTCGGCCTGCGTCCAGCCCGTCTCGGCCGACGTCCAGTGCGGCTCGGCCGGAGATCCAGTCTCCGGGCACGCCGCAGCGGACCGCCGGATCCCAGGCAGGGCGGCGCATGGCTCAGGCCAAGAGGTCGGCGGCAACGACGACGGCCGGCGTACGGGAAGGTGGCGCGCGTTTCGGCAAGGCGGTATGGGGCCCCTT
The DNA here is from genome assembly GCA_964249905.1 of uncultured Acidobacteriaceae bacterium. GTDB lineage: Bacteria > Acidobacteriota > Terriglobia > Terriglobales > Acidobacteriaceae > Edaphobacter. The sequence goes on along the minus strand of CAXUEE010000209.1, from coordinate 434 downwards.
TCTAAAGCTCTCCGGCGTGCTTTGGCTGGAGGTCACGGGCGTCTTCTTCGGTTTGTTTGCCCTGACTGCGGCCATCGGGATCTGGAAGAGCCGGAGTGAGTTCAGGGCAGGCGTAGCTGTGGAGCATCGGCTGTGGTTCGCGGTGGGGATGCTGGCGCTGTTTGGATATTTTTCAGTGTCGAGCTTTGTGCGGGCACGGCGGCGCGGACGCGGCTAGATCCCCGGGAGATGTGATGAAATTCCGCAGCTCTTGTCCTGAGCCCGTGAAGAACGCAGATCGCCTGCGGGAATGACAGCAAAGTTTGTTGTGCCAGGACAGGATAGCGAGCCTTGTAGACTGATCGCTCGATGAATGAAAGCCAGAAAAACAGCAGCAGGGGCGTCAACAGCGCGCCGAAGACCAGCTCCGGGATCCCGGTCGACGTAGTTTACGG
>CAXUEE010000208.1:0-7073 GCA_964249905.1 uncultured Acidobacteriaceae bacterium | reverse complement strand
AGAAGTGGCCATGCACGCAGACGAAGCGGTTGGCAGGTGCGGGTGGAGCCTGGGTTGGGTTTCAACGACACATTTGCGATGGTGATGCGCGGCGCGGATGCGGACCGGATGCGGGTGACAAAAATTTCCGACCTGGCGGGAGCGGGAGCGGGGCATGCCTCGGCGATGCGTCTTGGGGTGGGATATGAGTTTCAGGCGCGGCCGGATGGGCTGGCGGGACTGGAGAAGGCATATGAGCTTGAGTTTGGGCAGCCGCGTTTGATGGATCTGGGGCTACTGTACCGAGCGCTGAATGGCGGACAGATTGACATTGCTGCGGGGAACTCGACCGACGGGCCGATCCAGGCGTTCGGGCTGCGAGTGCTGGCGGACGACCGGCACTTTTTCCCGCCGTATGAGGCGGTGCCGCTGGTGCGGGAAGACTCGCTGCGGCGGCATCCGGAGATGCAGGCGGCGATGGATCGGCTGGCGGGCAAGGTGACGGCGGACGAGATGCAGGCAATGAACGATGCGGTCGATGGGAAGCATGAGGAAGTGGGCGAGGTAGTGCGGCGCTTCCGGGAAGGGAAGGGACTATGAAGGTGGAGCCATGGCTGCGAGGAACGTTGACCGAATATGACGCGGTACGGCGGCAGGTGCTGCATGCGCTGGAGCTGGCGGGCGAAGATGTGGATCGCTGGTGCTGGGGACTCAGCGACGCGGAGATGGGGGCGCGTCCGTTCGGGATTGCGCCGGTGGCGTTTCACCTGAGGCATATAGCGAGGAGTCTGGATCGTTTGCTGACGTACGCCGAGGGGCGGCAGCTGACGGACGGGCAGCTGGAGGCGCTCGGGAGTGAGCTGGCAGAGCCGATGGACGTGGAGCAGGTGATGGAGGAGTTTTGGGCGGGGCTGCGACGGGCGGCGGAGCGGATAGCGAAGATTGCGCCGGAGACCTTTGAGCACGGGCGCGGAGTCGGTCGGGGAAGTCTGCCGTCGACGGTGGGCGGCCTGCTGGTGCACTGCGCGGAGCATACGCAGCGGCACAGTGGGCAGGCAATTACGACGGCCAGGGTGGTTCGGGGTCTGCGAGAGACTGAGGACGCCGGCGTTTCCCGTTCCCATGCCTTGCGATAGAGCGGATGGGTGGGAACAAGCAGGCAGGTTGCCGGTAGAGAGAGCCAAGGGGTATGCCTCCCCGGTGAAATTGGCGCGGCAGAGTCTTACTTGACAGCGGGGAGTGCGGCGCGGAACATTTTGGTGTAGTCCATCGATTGCCCGCCGCGCCGCGAGAGACTCGCGATGCCGTTTGGGTTTGTAGCTTTGCCTGGTTCCCCGGTTGTGTGAGAGTGCTGAATGATGGGCAGAAATGCGTCGCCGAACCGCCGGGAAGCCTTGCGTCTCTTGGCGGGGGCTTCGGTTGCGGGGTGTCTTCCGGAGGATCTGGCGGGGCAGTGGTGGAAGAAGAAGAAAGTACCCCCTCCGAATCCGCTGGCTCCAGGATTGAGCCCGGCGCAGGACGCGTTTCTGGACGATCTGGAGCGGCGCGGGTGCCAGTACTTTTGGGAGCAGGCGAGCGCCACGACCGGGCAGGTGAAGGATCGTGCGCGCGCGGAGGGACCGGATCCGCACCGGACGGCGAGCGTGGCGGCTACGGGCTTCGGGCTGACCGCGTTGTGCGTGGCGGATCGGCGGGGCTATCTGCCTGCGGCGGAGATCCGGGCGCGGGTGCATCAGACGCTCGACTTCCACCTGCACCAGTTGCCGGAAGATCACGGATTCTTCTATCACTTTTCCGACATGGAGACGGGCGCGCGGCAGTGGCAGTGCGAGGTATCGTCGATCGATACGGCGATTTTTCTGTGCGGGGCGCTGATGTGCCGGACGTACTTTACCGGGACGGGCCTGGAGGAAGAAATCCGCAGCTATGCGACAGCGCTGTACGAGCGGGTGGACTGGCCGTGGATGCTGACGGGCGGGCAGGCGGATGCGTTGACGTACTCGATGGGCTTCCGGCCGGAGTCGGGCTTTTTGAAGGCGCGCTGGAGCACCTACTCGGAGCTGATGATGATGTATCTGCTGGGGATCGGGTCGACGACGCACCCGGTGAATCCGAAGACGTGGATCGCGTTTGCGCGCCCGTATGTGAACTACGAGGGGTACCGTTATCTCTCCGACCTGGCGCCATTGTTTACGCACCAGTTTACGCATGCCTGGTTTGATTTTCGGAATAAGCATGACCGGTATGTCGATTATTTTGAGAACTCGATCGTTGCAACACGGGCGAACAAGGCGTTTTGTCTCGGGCTTGGATCGCCGTACAGCGAGACGTACTGGGGGCTTACAGCGTCGGACTCCCAGCATGGATACACGGCGTGGGGCGGGCCGCCGGCGATGGGGCGGCTGGACGGAAGCGTGGTTCCGTGTGCCGCCGCGGGATCGCTGGTCTTTTTACCTCAGGACTGTCTGGAGGTCCTGATGGCCTTGAAGAGCAACTACCCGAAATCATGGGGACGCTACGGGTACGTGGACGCGTTCAACGCTCCGGACCAGTGGTATGACACCGATGTGCTGGGGATCGATCAGGGCATCGGCGTGATTATGGCGGAGAACCTGCGGACTGGATTGATTTGGAACACGTTTATGCGCAATCCGGAGGTGACGCAGGCGATGGAGATCTGCGGGTTTGTGCGGAGTGCTCCCAACATCCAGGTTTAAAGCCTCTAGAAGCGGAAAAAGGTTTGCACTTCGATGATGCGGTTAGCAGTGTTTGAGAAGCCGTTGGCAAGGGCGGTGGAGTGGCCGAAGAGCGGGGAGCCGAGCGTACCGACCGGAGTGGCGAGGTTGACGTGGTTTAGGAGATTGTTGGCGTCTGCGGAGACCTCGAGATAGTATCGATGATTTTTGGGCTCCTGGGGTGTGGCGGCCGTGGCGGGAGTACGCGGCGGCCCGAAGTTGAAGATGCGGCGCACCGTGAGATTGACGAGGAACAGACTTGGTCCTTGCGCGAAATCGAAAGGGATGGTCTGCTGGCTGGCGATGGGCTGGGTGTCGAAGGCGCCGTAGCGAGTGACGACGACCGAAGGCCGGGTAAGATCGGTGGCGAAGGTGGGCCGGTCATTGAACTGGGCGTCGCCGTTGAGATCGTAGTCGAGCGTGATGTTGAAGGGCAGGCCGCTTGCGGTACGGAGAAAAGCAAAGGCGCTGAAGCCGAGGGGCAGATCGCCGCCTCCGGAAAGGTTTAGCTGGTGATGCGGACTGTTGGGCACGGGCCCGTAGTCGGCGCGAATGTTGTATTGGTTGGAGGGGAAGTTGCCTCCGTCGTCGTCGGTGTTGGAGAGGCGGTACTGGTAGAAGCCGTAGAAGTAGAGATGCCGCTTAAATTGAAGATTGATGTTGGTGTTGAAGCGGGTATCGCGGTAGAGGCCGGCTGAGTCGTACTGATAAACGTTCTGTGTGCCTCCGAGGGGACGAACGCCGCTGGTAGGGTCGGCGGGGTTGTAGGTCCCGGGCAAAGGGGCGTTGATGTTGCGGGTGAGCCGGGTGTGGGAGCCGCGGTTGCGGTAGTAGGAAGCGGTGATGGAGCCGTGCGTGCCCAGCCGGCGCTCGAGACTGAGCGTAGTGTTGACGAAGTAAGGCGCGTGGTAGGTAGGGCTGATCGCGAAGATGGTGGAGCCGATGGCGGGCTGCTGGGCGAGGTAGGGCGAGTTGACGACGTACTCCTGCTCGGTGAGGCCATTCTGGCGGATGGCCTGGAGCAGGTATCCGGAGCCGAAGCGCTGGTAGAAAACGCCGGCTCCCGCGCGGAGAACGTAGCGCGGCTGCTTGTTTTGGCCGGGGAACAGGCTCCAGGCGGCGCCGAGGCGCGGCCCCCAATCGGCGTGGTCGCGGATGGCGTCCTGGGTCTCGAAGCGAAGGCCGCCGCTGAGGGTGAGAGTGGGACGGAGGCGCCAGTCGTCCTGGAAGAAAAGGCCGGCGTCGGCGACCGAGACAACCACGTTGGGGTTGCCGGTCGTGTAGTTGAACTGGCTCGGACCTCCTCCGTCAGCCGCGATCTGGGCTTCACTTTTGCCGGCGGCAATGTCCTGCTGATTGATCTGGTAGGAGGCGAGCGAGGAGAAGGTGTAGGAGCCGTTGTAGTTGGCCGAGGAGTCGTTGGCATCGCGGGTGGAGCGGAGCCGTCCGCCGTAGTTGAGGAAATGGTTTCCTGCGGCCTCCGAGACATAGTTCTGGAGCTCGAAGCGGTCCTGGTTGTCGTGGTAGGCGCCGCCATTATTGCCGCCGCCGGTAAAAGCTCCCTCGACGACGATGCTGGGAGCGGAGGAGACCGGATCCTGATGGATGCGGCTGCGCACATACTGAAGGCGCGTGTCGTTAACGATGTTTTTGGAGAGAATCTGCGAGTTCGAGAGCTGCAGGGTCTGGACGGTACTGTCGTTGGTATAGCCCTGGGAAGCGAGGGCGAACTGGCCGATGCCGCCGTTGACCTGCAGGTCGCGGTTGAGCGTATAGCGGGCGATGACCGTGCTTCCGGAACCGAGGCTGGTATCGATGCGCGTGGAGATGTTGTAGGTGATTTCCGGGGCGGAAAGGGCGTCCGAGAAGGCAATCTGGTTGAAGCTGCTATCGAGGATTTGGGCCCTGATGATGGTGTTGGACTGGTCTGTTTCCTCCGTGCCGCTGAGAAAAAACGACGTGTGGCGGTGGATGGGGCCGCTCAGTGTTCCGGAGAAAAAGGTGTCGCGATACGCGGGTTCCTCCCTGACGAAGGGGTTGAGCGAGTTCAAGCCGGAGTCATTGGCGCGGATGTAGACACTGCCGTGGAGACCGCCGGTTCCGGGCTTGGTGAAGATTTCGATTCTGCCGTTTACGGGATTCGTGTCGTTTTGGGCGGAGTAGGGGTTTTGGTTGATGCGGATCTCGCGAATGGTGTCCCGCGGAGGGATGGTTCCGTTGGAGAAGCCGTTCAGGTACAGGTCCGGATAAGGGCTTCCGGCGAGCGCGCTGAGCTGCTGCTGGAGTTCGCTTGCGTCCAGGGGCAGCTGGTCGATGGCGTCGCCTTTGAGAACGATAGAGTCGCCGTTGTGGTTGGGGTCGGTGCTGTCCACGGTTTCGACGGGGACGTCGATCTGCTGGGCTTCGGCCTGGATTTTGAGCCTAAGATCGAGGTGGATCGGCTGGCCGGTAGCGAGGATGAGACCGGTGGTGAGTGGGGCGAATCCCTGCGCCTGGACGGTAAGGGTGGCCTGGGTTCCGGGCTGAATGGGCAGCAGGTAGCGTCCATCCGTGGTGGTCTGGACAGTGCGGTCCGGGCCGCTGCTTGGATGAAGAAGCACAGTAGCGTGCGGGATGAGCGCGCCGGAGGGATCGGTGACGGTGCCGCTGATTGAGGCGGCCGGGTTTTGGGCGAACGCGCCCTGCAGCGAAAGCCCGAGCAGGAGAGAAACAAGGGGCCGGAGCGGTACGGAGCGAAAATGGGGCGCATCTCTCAGCAGAACCATCATCGCAATCGGAAGCTCAGGTCGGAACGATTGTGGACGAACACAGTTTACGCCAAAGGGCTTCGTCTGGAGGGAGCCTAACGGACGAGATGACCCATTTTTTCGCGCTTAGTTTGGAGATAGCGCTCGGAGGCGGGTTCTGGGGGGACGTCGGCCTGAATGCGCTCTACGACCTGGATACCGGCGGCCTGGAGGGCTTCCACCTTTTCAGGATTGTTGGTGATAAGGCGGACAGCGGGAATGTGGAGCAGGTTGAGAATCGCGGCGGGCAGCTCGAAGCGGCGACAGTCGGCGGCATAGCCAAGTTCGAGATTGGCTTCGATGGTGTCGCGGCCGAGGTCCTGGAGCTCGTAGGCCTGGAGCTTGGCCATGAGTCCGATGCCGCGGCCTTCCTGATTTTCGTAGAGGAGGATGCCGGCGCCGGCGTCGGCGATGGTGGCTAGGGCGAGCTCGAGCTGCTGGCGGCAGTCGCAGCGGAGCGAGTGGAAGACGTCACCGGTGAGGCACTGCGAGTGGATACGGACGATGGGAGGCGCGCTGTGAACGTCGCCCATGACGAGCGCGACGGCGGATTCGACACGGGTGGCGGGCGGAAGGGTGTCTTCTCTGCAAGGGATAGGATTTTCGACGATGCCCTCAAAGCCGAGAATGCGGAAGTGTCCCCAGCGTGTGGGGAAGTCGGCGTCGGCGAGCTTCTGTACGGAGAGGAACGACATACGCCATTATACGAGGGCGGTTGCGGAGGGCAGTCGCGAGGCGCAGGCGCGAGCGGGATAGAGTAGTGAGGTGAAGCCGATCTCCGACAGCCTGATCTTCATCACGCTGCTGGTGGAGCTGGGCGTGGCAGCGGCGGTGTCCAGCTCGCTGGCGCGTTCGAAGACGTTTCGCGACTTGTTGCTCTTGCCGCAAAGGACGTTGCAGCAGACGGCGCAGCTGCTGCTCCTGATCTGTGTGCCGCTCGCGTTGGGGGTCTGGATCCGGGTTCGGGTGCCGAACTTTCTGGCGGCGGACATCAGCTTTGAGGCGACGATCCTGCTGGGCGTGCTGGTCGGACCACTAGCGGCGATGGCGGGCGGGGCGGCGATGGCGCTTCCGGCGGTGTGGCATGGAGAGTACTGGGCGTTGCCGGTCAATGTCGCCGTAGCCGCGGTGGCGGGGACGTACAAGCGCTTTGCGGACCCGGAGGATGTATGGTCGTTCTCTCCGCTGATCGATCTGAGCCTGTACCGGTGGGTGACGCGGAACCTGAAGCGGCCGAAGCTCGACCGGCAGATCCTCTTGCTGATGCTGATCACGGCGATGCAGTTCGGCACGAGCCAGCTTTCGCGCATCTATCCGAGACATTTTTTTGAGCTGCATAGCAGCAGCTGGGGCGGGGAGCTGGCGATCTGCCTGTGTGCGCCGGTGGTGGGCGGGATTCCGCTGAAGATCTGGAACCAGATCCGGATCGAGCGGAAGCTGGAAGAGCAGTCGCGGCTGCTTTTGGAGGCTCGGCTGGACGCGCTGCAGCGGCAGATCAACCCGCATTTTCTGTTCAACACGCTGAACTCGATCACGTCGCTGGTGCGGTCGCAGCCGGAGCTGGCGCGGGAGA
>CAXUEE010000207.1:5486-7087 GCA_964249905.1 uncultured Acidobacteriaceae bacterium | reverse complement strand
CTCCGAGGCCGCCACCGAAGCCCCACCGACCGCAAAGGTTGTTCGGTGACCAGCCCCAGCCGAAGCCGCCGAAGTACTGCCAGGCGCCGCAATGGAAGGGCGTCCAGCCCCAGCTGTAGCCGGAGGCGAAAACATAGCTGCTGTTGAGGTAAACCCAGTTGCCGAAGCCGTAGGGGTCAAAGCCTTCATCGGCGTTTTCGGGCTGCCAGACGGGACCGATGCCGGGAGCGGTGTACCAGGTGCCGTGACTATCGAGATCCGCCCAGCCGTAGCCCTGGTCGCCGGCGTAGGAGTTGCGGGCGCCCCGGCGCGGGTCGGCGTCACCTAAGGCGGCCTGGTCGCGCAGGGTGTTCCAGGAATCCCAGCTCTCGGCAACGATGAGGTCGGTGCGGAAGTAAGGTTTGCCGCTGTCGGCGATGCCGCGCAGGCTTTCTCCGGCGTGCAGCTCGGCGGAGAACTCCCCAGGGCGCTCGATGTGCGCGGAGCCGGTGAGCATGGCAAAGGCGGCGGGCGGATTGTCGAGGCCGATGCGGACGGTCAGGTTTTCGAGCGGGGTCAGGCGTGTGCCTCCGGCATCGACGGTGTAGGCCCCTCGGGAAGACTGGCGGAGCTCGAAGTAGGCGAGTCCGGCCAGCAGCTCCAGTTCTGTCCGGGCCGCGCCGTTCTCGATGGTGAGCTTGTTAAGGGTGAGCACGGTAAGCGGGGTCAGGCGGGCGAGGCTGCCGTCCTCGAACTCCACTTCCGCCTCCCCGTAGTCGCCGGTGGCGATGCGGGTGCCTTCGACTAGGGGCATGTTGGGGACGGGGTCGCCTCCCGCGGTGTTGTCCATGCGCCCGATCTCGACGGAGCCGGCGAAGAAGGTGAGGCGGGCGGCTCGCACAGGGGATTTGCTGGACGACGTAGCTTCCGCGTCTGCACGGAGAGGGGCGGAGACGCCGGGTGAAGAGGTCTGGCCGGCGGCGGAGAGGTGCGCAAGAGCCCCGGCTACGCAGAGAGCGATGATTCGGCTGAGACTTGCGTTGCTTACGTCGCGCACCGTGCTGCCTCCAGCGTCGTCCTGTTTAAGACTAACGTAAGTCGGAGAGCGACTGCAGGCGTTTGTGCTTCCTCCCACCACAGACGAGGAGACTATCTGAGATGAGGCACCCGGACAGTGTTCCCGCCGGTGAAAGCGGCCGTTTGCTGCCGCAAACGATACCCATCCGCATTTTTGACTACTGCGTGGCGGAACCGGCGAGCAGCTGGGTTGCCCGCGCCCGCACCCGCTCAAGCAGTTGCGTGTCTTCGGCGATGGAGCGCAGCACCGGCGCAATTGCTCCCACCTCGAGCGCGCGGCCCTCCTTGACCGCTGCAGTGAGCTGAAGCATCTCGGAGTCAAGACCGAGGTGGTCGAAGCGATGGCTGGACGCCAGCGTGTGCCCTTCTTCGAGGGTGTAGGCGATTCCGAGGAAGGTGTCTGTGAAGCCGGCGATTAGTTTGTTTTCGGTGTAGTTGTAGGTGCAGGCGCCGGAGCCGTCCGGACCGCTGTAGCTGAGGATCTTCTTGCCAGTGTCGGCGATGTTTTTTGCCTTGGACTCACACGGATGCTCAAAATAGCCGAC
>CAXUEE010000207.1:4288-5476 GCA_964249905.1 uncultured Acidobacteriaceae bacterium | reverse complement strand
TCAAAGAGCTTCGCGGTGGTCGCTGCGGAGAGCAGGATGGGCGTCTCCACATGTTCCGGAGCCGCTGCCGCGCTCGCATCCGTACCACCGTAACGCGCGGCCGGTTGGGGCGCCGGAGCGTACTCCGCCGCGTAGGTTCCGGTTCCGTCCGGGTGCACAGCGAGGGTGTACGCGGGCACGGGCAGACCGGGGCGCTCGAAGTGGAAGGTGAGGGTGGCCGCAGCCGCTTTCGGCTGCTGCGCGGGAAGAGGTCCGGCGAACAGGAGCAGGGCGGTTCCCAGATAGAGCTTCAACGGCGAGCTCCGGTAGTGTGCGCGGCGGACTGCATGCCTGTTTGTGTAGCGGTCTGGATGCCGGTTTGGGCGGTGTGCAGATGGCAGATCGCAAGGGCCAGCGCGTCGGCCGCGTCGGGCGAATCCGGGACGTGGGTGAGCGAGAGCAGACGCATGACCATGAACTGGACCTGCTCCTTGGCGGCGAGCCCGTAGCCGACGACGGCGCTTTTAACCGAAAGCGGGGCGTACTCGGCGACGGCGCGCCCGCATTGGGCGGCGGCCAGGAGGGCGACTCCGCGGACCTGGCCCAGCTTGAGTGCGGACTTCGCGTTGCTGGCGAAGAAGACGTCTTCAATGGCGACGACGTCGGGATCATGCAGGGCGATGCGGGCGCAGAGCTCGCTGTGGATCTGGTGCAGGCGATCGGCGGTGGTGTGTTTCTTGTTGAGGCGGATAGTACCGGCGTCGACGTACGCCAGCCGCGGGTTGCGGGCGCTCTCGTCGAACTCGACAACGCCGTATCCGGTGAACTCGGTGCCGCAGTCGATGCCGAAGACGCGCATGGGTCAAGTTTATCCCAGCCGTCGCGCCGTGACCTGCAGATACTGGTTGGGAACCAGGGTGTGTTCAGCCGGATTGGATGCCGTGTTTGCACTTTGCCAGAGGTGTTCGAGATCGGCCGTAAGCGCTGCCTGATGGGGCTCGTCCAGGCGGCTGAAAGCAACCACGGTCGGCCCGAAAAAGCGGCGGAAGAAGCGGACGGCTCCCGCGGGGTTGACGGGCATATCGAAGTCAAGCGGGATCAACGCTGTTTCGATCTCCCGGAAGTACGGCGAGAGCCGATGGCGCACGGTGAACTCATCGCCCCACAGAACCGGGGCGGGAACCCCTGCCGGTGGAGGCACATGCCGCG
>CAXUEE010000207.1:2710-4278 GCA_964249905.1 uncultured Acidobacteriaceae bacterium | reverse complement strand
GCACATGACGCGAGTTGACGGCGAACATCTGCCCGGAGAAGCCGGCCGGATTCCAGTTGGCCATGGCGAGCACTCCGCCAGGCCGGAGAACCCGTGCACACTCTGCGGCAACCAGATCCGGGCGCGGAGCGAACATGGCGCCGAACATGGAGGTGACCAGGTCGAAGGAACTGTCCGGATACGGGAGCTGCTCTGCATCGCCCTCGTCAAAGCGGATAGGGAGCGCTTCGGCGGAAGCACGCTCCCGTGCCTGGACGAGGAGGTTTGGGGCGATGTCGACTCCGGTGACCTCCGCTCCGCGGCGGGCTGCGGGAAGGGCGACGTTGCCGGTGCCGCAGGCTACGTCAAGAACGCGCAGGCCAGAGGAGATAGGAAGCCTGGAGACAAAGGCTTCGGCGCTCGCCGCATTGGTTTTGGCGATGACGCCGAAGTCGCCGGCCATCCAGGCGGCGCGCATGTTGACTTTAATTTGGGCGATCTCTGGCGATTCGTGCACGGTACGGCCCCCCAACTCGACGTTCTGCCGGTCCTCGCAGACTGCCGGTTTAGGCCGGGCGGAGTCAAGACGAAAGCGCAAAACTGGCGGCGGTTTTGGCCGGAAGACGACAGCCGGGCGGCGCGATGGGGTGCGAAGACAAAAGGTCAGCCGGCCCCCAGCGTGAGGCCGAGCCAGACCAGCAGAGCGAATAAGCCGGCCGCGTCGCCCACAATGACCAGTCCGGCCGCGAGCGAAAAGCAGACCGCCGAACGCATGCGCCAGAAGGCCCGGAAGACAAAGGTAAACAGCAAAAACGAGGCAAGCTGGAGAAAGCTGAAGGCAGAGCACCACAGCACCGCGGGAAGATCGGAGCTGTCCCGGGCGGGGGCGCCGCATCCTGGATAGGTCCGCAGGAGAGAGGAGGCCCGCTCGAGGTGGTTCATGGCGTGAGCCAGAGCGAGCACTGAAGCGACCCAGAGGATGCACGCGAGGAGCACGCCGGTCCAGCCCAAAGCTGTTTGCCGCCGCATCGCGTGGCTTCTCCGTTCTTTCTCGTGCCGTCTACTTCGAAATGCCTTCGAGCGGCGAGCTGGCGGAGGCGTAGAGCTTGCGCGGCATGCGGCCGGCGAGGAAAGCTTCGCGGCCGGCCTCGATCGCTTTGCCCATGGCGGAGGCCATGAGGACGGGGTCGGATGCGCCGGCAATAGCCGTGTTGAGCAGCACGGCGTCGAAGCCCATCTCCATGGCGAGGGCGGCGTCAGAGGCGGTGCCGAGGCCGGCATCGACGACCAGCGGAACTTCGGTGATGAGCTCGCGCAGCATGCGCAGGGAGCTGGGATTGGCGATGCCGAGGCCGGTACCAATGGGCGCGCCGAGCGGCATGACGGCGGCGGCTCCGACGTCGATAAGGCGCTTGGCGAAGACGATGTCGTCTGAAGTGTAGGGAAGGACTGTAAAGCCTTCCTTGACGAGGACGCGGGTGGCTTCGACGGTGGCCTGGATGTCCGGGTAAAGGGTGGGCAGGTCGCCGATGACCTCGATCTTGACCCAGTCGGAGAGGCCGACCTCGCGGGCCAGGCGGGCGGCGCGG
>CAXUEE010000207.1:0-2700 GCA_964249905.1 uncultured Acidobacteriaceae bacterium | reverse complement strand
TAGCAGCCGGCAGTGTTGGGCAGGAGGAAGTAGCGGCTGGGGTCGATGAAGTCGAGCAGGGACTCGGAGGTGCGGTCGAGGTTGACGCGGCGGACGGCGACGGTGACCATCTCGGCTCCGGAGGCCTCGATGGCGGCGCGAGTCTGGGGACCGTCCTTATATTTGCCCGTGCCGATGAGGAGGCGCGAGGTGAAGGTGCGGCCGGCGATGGTGAGGAGGTCCTGGGTGGCTGCGAGGTGCGGTTCGGCGATGACGGTGGAAGTCATGCGTCCATGGTAATCGGTGTGGGCAGAAAGCGGATGGCCCGCTTCCTTTTCGGGTTGCGGGCCATTGCCGGTGGACTGTTGAGATTGACCTGAGGCATCCACACTCATGGATGGGCCTCGGAGTGGAACTGCTGGAACTCCAGGACTAGAGCGGGATGCTCTAAGCCTCAGTCACCTCACGTACCGTTTTGCAACAATTACCGTCAATTTTCATAGGCTGGACCATCCTCCTTTCCCGTGTAAGAACAACATATCCGAAGGGCCAACACGGCGTCAAGGGTGGGGAGCAGCGGAGCCGCCAGGTCACTTCAAATAGGCGCGGACCAGATCGATGAGCTCTTCCCCGAGCGCCGGCGTGAGGGGTGCGGATCCTTCGCCTAGCAGATGCAGGCGGATGTGATCCTCGAGAACTTCATGCATAAGCGAGTTGATGCCTCCGCGGACTGCGGCAAGGAGCATCAGGACTTCGGTGCAGTCGTGTTGGTCGCTAAGCGTCCTGCTGACCTTGTCGATCTGGCCCTGGATACGCTTTACCCGGTTCAGCAGTTTGGCGCGTTCGTTGGGGGTGTGCATGACAGGTCTCCTCTTTTACACACACTTTATACCCAACCCGGGTATAGTACCGAAAGCGGTCGGAGTCCGTGCGCACGCGATTGGACTGTGCGGGCTTAACACTCATGGTTCAAACTTCTCCTGGATGATCAAGGCTGATGACTCTGCTTCCGACGATCCTGACTCTCTTCTTCGTGCTCGCGCCTTGCTCCCTGCCGGGCCAGCATCCGTCTGAACCCACTCCGGCGAGCGCCCCGGACCAGGGCGCGCCGACTTTTTTCCCCCATTCCGACTCGACACGCTACCTCATCGGCGGGCAGGCGAACATCATCTTTCAGGCGGATGCGCCCTTCCACTCGCCTTACGAGAGCACCAACAGCTTCATCGGACGCGGCGAGTACAAGACATCGCTGATCGGGACCATCTACTCGGCGTTTGAGCTTAACAAAAACCCGCGGTATGCGACCGACGGCATCTTCGATGTGGAGTCAGCGGGCGGGCGCGGGCTTTCGGAGGCTCTGGGCCTGGCAGGATTTACGAATCTGGATGTGGTCCGGAACCCGAACCTTGGCTCGAAGCCATACCTGGCGCGGTATGAGCTGCACCAGGTGATCGGCTTGTCGGACCACCTAGTGGCGTCGTCGCGGACGTCTTTCTCGCTGCAGCCCGCGCTTCCCGACCGGCGCATCGATCTATGGGCGGGACGCATGAGTTTGCCGGATCTGCTTGATCAGAACCCGGTTGGGACCGACTCACACCTGCAGTTCATGAACTGGTCGATCGACAATACGGGGTCGTGGGATTATGCGGCGAACACCCGCGGCTATACGGATGCGCTGGTCGCCGAGTACACGGACCACGCCTTCACGGCGCGCTACGCACTGGCGGCGATGCCGACGGTGGCGAACGGGATCGATCTGGACTATGCGCTCAGGCGGGCAAACGGGCAGAACCTCGAGCTCGAGCTGCGCAATGGGCCGGGCACGGCGCATGAGTGGCTGAAGGGTCGCGAGGGCGCCGTGCGGCTGCTGGGGTTTGTGAACCACGCAAACATGGGCGACTATCGGCAGCAGAACGTGCTCTTTCTGGAGCACGTGACGCCGACTCCGGATATCACGGCACATGTGCCGAAGCCGACGGTCAAGTATGGAGTGGCCGCGAACTTCGACCAGGAAATCTCGGACAACGGCCGGCTGTGGGGGCAGTTCGGATGGAACGAGGGTGAGCACGAATCATTTGCGTATACGGAGATCGATCAGACGATGGCGCTGGGCGGCGATTACAACCTGCGACGCTTCGGCCTGCCCAATGACAAGGTCGGTCTGACGTTCGTCACCAATGCGATCAAGCGAGATCACCAGGCGTATCTGGCGATGGGAGGCAAGGGCTTTCTGCTGGGCGACGGCAAGCTGAACTACGCGCGGGAGGATATTGTGGAGTTCTACTACAACCACCACACGTGGAAGGGACTCTACTACGCGTTTGATGAGCAGTTTCTGGAGCATCCGGGGTACAACCAGGATCGTGGACCGGTGATGGTGGAATCTGTGCGGATGCACGTGGATTTTTAATGGACGGTTGTGGGACTGGGCCAGGCGGTGAGCGGTTGGAACCTATACTTGGCGTGTGAGTCTGCTTGCGGCTGAGATCGTTGGGTGGGTGGTGGGCCTGCTGCTGGGCAGCTTCCTGAATGTGTGCGTGGTGCGGGTGCCGCGCGGCGAGAGCGTGGTGCGGCCGGGCTCGCACTGCCGGGCATGTGGGCTTCCGTTGCGCTGGTACGACAATGTGCCGCTGGTGAGCTGGCTGGTGCTGCGCGGGCGATGCCGGAAGTGCGGGGCGGGGATCTCGTGGCGGTACCCGGCGGTGGAGCTGGCGGTGGGGG
>CAXUEE010000206.1:0-7142 GCA_964249905.1 uncultured Acidobacteriaceae bacterium | reverse complement strand
TTCGACGCTTCTACCTCCAGCGGGTCCTCCTCCGCCAGGTCGCGCAGCTCCTTCAAATCTTTATGCCGGAACATGGCGTTGTCGTCGAAGTTGATCTTGCAGTCGAGCGCCACCAGCTTGTCATCTTTGGTCGTGATAAACGGATTGATTTCCATCAAGGTTGAATCCGTGTCCACAAAGGCCTTGTACAGCCCGGTCATAAACCCAACCGCCAGGTTGATCTGCGTCGGCTTCAGGCCCAGCTTGAACGCCAGCGCCCGCGCCTGGTACGGCTGAAAACCGACCGCCGGATCGATGTACTCCTTGTAGATCAGCTCCGGCGTGGCATGCGCCACCTCTTCGATCTCCATGCCGCCGGACTGCGAGGCCATAAAGACGATCTTCGCTGAAGCCCGGTCCAGCACCAGTCCCAGGTAGAGTTCGCGCTCAATCGCCGAGCCTTCTTCAATCAGCAGCCGCTGCACCTTCTGCCCGGCCGCGCCCGTCTGGTGCGTCACCAGCTGCATACCAAGGATCGCCTTTGACGCCGCGTCCGCCTCCTCGAGCGTCCGCGCCAGCTTCACGCCGCCGCCCTTGCCACGCCCGCCCGCATGGATCTGCGCCTTCACCACCACTACCTTGTTTCCCGCCGCGAACAGCGACTTCGCCGCCGTATCCGCCTGCTCAAGCGTGGTCGCCATCTCGCCGTTTGGCACCGGAACGTTGTATTTGCGAAGAATCTCTTTCGCCTGATACTCGTGAATTTTCATGAGGGCAAACTCTCCCAGCCAAGTGCGGCGCCCGCCCATCCTATCGAACCACATTCAGCGTTCGCAATCTTCAAGTGCTGTAATCGCACACTTGTCCGATAAATGTACCGGCCAGGTTCGCATGCTACCCTCAGCCCGTATGTCCAGCCCTATCCAACACGCGCTCAAGCGCATCCTTGAGGACAAACAAACCCTTACCCGCGCCGAAGCCTCTACCCTCTTCCACGCCATCCTCACCGAGCAGCCACCGGAACTCCAACTTGCCGCCCTCCTCGGCGCCCTTGCCGGCCGCGGCGAAACTCCAGCCGAGATTGCCGGCTTCGTCGACGTGCTTCGCGCCCACGCCACCCCACTTCCGCTTACCGACGCCGAGCGAGCGTGCCTGGTCGACACCTGCGGCACAGGCGGCGACCATTCTGGAACCTTCAACATCTCCACGGCTGCCGCGCTCGTAGCCGCAGCCGCCGGAGCCGCCGCCGGGGCCGCCCCGATCCTCGTCGCCAAGCACGGCAACCGCGCCGTCACTTCGCAGTCCGGCTCCGCCGACGTCCTCGAAGCCCTTGGCATCCCCGTCGACCTCACCCCCACCCAGACCGCCGATGCCCTCCGTCGCCACCGCTTCGCCTTCCTTCATGCTCCCGCGCACCACCCCCTCATGCGCGCGGTCATGCCGGTTCGCCGGGCCCTCGGGGTTCGCACCGTCTTCAATCTGCTCGGCCCGCTCAGCAACCCGGCCGGTGCGCCCGCGCAGGTTCTCGGCGTGTACAGCGCTCACCTTGTTCCTGTCCTTGCCGAGGCTCTGGCCCTTCTCGGCACCCACCACTCGCTCGTCGTCCACGGCACGGACCCAGGCAACTCCCTCGGTATCGACGAAATTAGCCTTGCCGGCCCCACCTACACTGCCGAGGTCCTCGCCGGCCGGGTCACCCTCCGCATCCTCCACCCCGCCGACTTCGGCCTTGCACCTGCTTCCCTCTCCACTCTCGCCGGCGGCAATGCCCAGGACAACGCTGCCATCCTCCGCCGGATCTTTTCGGGAATGCCTGGCCCACCCCGCGACGTCGTCGTCCTGAACGCCGCCGCCGTCCTCCTCATCGCAGGCTCAGCCGAAGATTTCGCTTCCGCCGCAAAGCTCGCCGAGGCTACCATCGACAGTGGAAGCGTTACGCGTCTCCTTGACGCACTCGCAGTCCAACCCCCGTCCGAGGCACCATGACCATACACGCCCTCTTAGTTGTGCACTGGCTGCCCCTCTGGTTCCTGATCTTTGCTCTCTTTCTGCCTCGTCTGTCCCTGCTGGTGCTATATCTCCAGCATTCTCTTGGCCACTTCGAAATCGTCATCGGCCTAGTTCCGCTGCTCGCCTGGCTTTTTCTTCCTCGCGCTTTCGTGCTCTATCTCATCTACCTCGACCAGGGTTTCAGCCTCTGGTTCATCCTCCATCTCCTTGTCGCCCTTGCGGTCTGGGGAGGGTCTGGCAACTACCACTCCCGCCGCCTGCGCCGTCGAGATGACCTCTAGTTTTCGTAGATTCTGAGAGACGGCTTCACCAGCTTCCGCGCTCCGGAAACGTCCAGAATCGCGACGCCAGCTAAGCTTCTTTCACCCCATCCACAAACGCCTTCAGCTTGCGGCTGCGGCTGGGATGACGAAGTTTGCGCAGCGCCTTGGCTTCGATCTGCCGGATGCGCTCACGCGTCACCTGGAAGCTCTGACCCACCTCTTCCAAAGTGTGCTCCGAGCCGTCTTCAAGCCCGAACCGCATCTTGATGACCCGCTCTTCCCGGGGGGTCAGCGTACGCAGCACCTGCGACGTGTACTCCTTCAGGTTGACCGAGATCACGGCATCGGCCGGCGAAACCGCCATGCGGTCCTCGATGAAGTCGCCAAGATGCGAGTCTTCTTCTTCTCCGATCGGCGTTTCGAGCGAGATCGGCTCCTGGGCAATCTTGAGGACCTTCCGAACCTTCGCAACCGGGATGTCCATGCGGCGGGCAATCTCTTCGGACGAGGCTTCGCGGCCAAGCTCCTGCACCAGCTGGCGGCTGGTACGGATGAGCTTGTTGATCGTTTCGATCATGTGCACCGGGATGCGGATGGTGCGGGCCTGGTCGGCGATCGCGCGGGTGATAGCTTGACGGATCCACCACGTAGCGTACGTCGAAAACTTGTAGCCGCGCCGGTACTCGAATTTGTCCACAGCCTTCATCAGGCCGATGTTGCCCTCCTGGATCAGGTCGAGGAACTGCAAGCCGCGGTTGGTGTACTTCTTGGCGATCGACACGACGAGACGCAGGTTGGCCTCGATCAGCTCGCGCTTCGCCTTTTCCGCGTCCATGTCGCCTTGGATCATCTCGCGCTGCGTACGCTTCAGGTCGGCGATGGTGATGCCGGCGTCGTGCTCCACACGCTCCAGGTCGAGACGGCAGTTCTTCTGCTGGCGCTTGTACTCCTTGCGCAGCTCTTCGGACTTTGAAGCCTCGAACTTGGTCTCGAGCGACTTGATCTGACGCTCAAGCGTACGCATGGCGTCGACGGTCTTGTTGACCTTGTCGAGCAGCCGCTTCTTCTCGCCGTTGGTGTACTTCAGCTCGCGAACGACGCGGTTGATGAAGACGTGCTCGCGGCCGATCAGCCAGCGCAGCTTGCGCTGCTCACGCAGTTTCGTCCGGGCATCCTTGCCTTCGAGCTGGCCGCACTTCTCATCCAGGCCGGTGATTTTCTTCTGGTGCTTCAGGATCACGTCGATGCGGCCGACCGTTTGGCGCACGCGCGACTGCAGGATCTCTTCGGTAAGCTCTTCTTCGTCGAAAGTGACCACTTCCTTGATGTTGCGCACGCCGCGGCGCAGGTCCTCACCCAGCCCAACGATCTCGCGGATAACGATCGGCGAACGGGAGATGGCCTTCATGACGCGGAGCTGCCCGCGCTCTATGCGTTTGGCAATCTCGACCTCGCCTTCACGAGTGAGCAGAGGGACCGTGCCCATCTCGCGCAGGTACATGCGAACCGGATCGTTGGTCTTTTCCAGCGTTCCCGGCGAGAGGTCAAGCTCGACGTCGTCGCCTTCCTCGCCGGCCTCCGGTTCGTACTTGTCCCGGCTGCGGCCTTCGCGCTCTTCCCCGCCAAGCTCGATGCCCTGCGTGTTGATGGTCGTCAGCAGGTCGTCCAGGTCATCCGGAGTGGTAATGTCTCCAGGGAGAAGGTCGTTCACCTCACCATAGGTGAGATACCCTTTTTCCTTACCTGTTTCGATCAACTTATCAATATCGTCTTCGTACTTATCCAGTTCTTCGGCCACGTGAGTGCGCGCTCCTGCGAATGATTCTGGGTTGTGGGATGCCACCCATGCGGCACGATGCAGCTCCGCATTCTGAAAACGGACGCACCTCTACCCTAGATTTGTAGCGTTTGTTCGCAGGAACCTATTGCGGTAAAGACCGCGTCGGCCAGCCCATGTAACATTCAGCCTCTCGGCAATGTCGGAGCATTTGAGGCACACGTTCCCAGCGAATCACAGAATACCACAGTCTTTAGACGCGGATGCAACCGGAAAGACTCAGATGCGTTCCTAAGAGCCTGAGCCTCAATGACTCCTCTTCTTCTTTATCGCCGGATCCTCCACGGCCTTGACCACCATGGCTTTCGCGGAGCGGTCCGGCACGCACTGCGCCTCCTTTCCGGCTCGGCCGACTCCGAGGCGGTGCGGGAAGAGTTTGCCCCGCACCCGTTCGACCAGGCGCATCAGGTCGATACCAGCGGCCTCGTGCGAGGCGAAGACATCGACTCCGGGTTACGCTCCGACCTTTACATCACGGCCTACTACGGTATCTCGCCCTCGAGCCTCGAGCAGGCCCTGGCGCTGCTTCCGGAGCCGGTCGACACGTATACTTTCGTCGACCTGGGCTGCGGCAAGGGACGCGCCCTGCTGGTGGCGGCGCAGCGTCCTTTTCGCCGGCTGGTCGGCGTCGAGATCTCCCCGGAACTGGCCAGGATCGCGCAGGCCAACACCGCCCGGGAGCCTCGCATCGCCGTCGAACAGGGAGACGCGTCCACCTTTGTCTTTCCCGACGAGCCGCTGGTGATCTTCCTCTACCACCCCTTTTTGCCCCCTGTGCTCAAAAAGGTGCTGCGCAACCTGGAACTGAGCCGCAGCCGGTCGTCACATCCCGTGTTCCTGCTGTACGCCAATCCGGCTTATCAGAGAGTGATCGCCAAGTTCCCGTTTCTGAAGCTGGTCTGGCACCACCGCCTGGCGCTTTCCCCTGAGGACGCCGCGGTAGACCGGCATGGCATTGTGGACGACCCCTATGCTCTCTACCGGAACTAAATCAATGCGAAGAGAAATACGGCGGGCGCCCAGGACATCCCGGGCGCCCTCCTCTGCACATTTACCGGCCGCCACCTCTACCGGCCGCGCCGCCCGAACTCGTGGCGCTCCACGGCCGGACCTCCAGGGCGTGCCCAGCCGTGGGCGTAGGCAGGGTGAAGGTACGCGCCTCGGTTGTACCAGGTTCTGCCCCAGACACCGCCGCCGATCAGGATGCCATGCGTCCTCCACGCAAAGCCCGGATTACCCCACCAGCCAAACGACAGGAAGGGACCACCGATAAACACGCGTGGGCCGAAGGCGATGGCGCCGCCTACGAAGAAGCCGGGTCTGGGCGGGGCAAACACGACCAGCGGGTTATAGACCGGCACATAGTAGTAGCCGGGATTAACGGGCTGAATCTGGACGTAGCCATCGCTCGCGACCACATTGTCGTACTGGTTGGGCCGCAAGTAACCGTACTGCTGGGCCTGGGCGCGCTCCCGCTGAACGGCGTCCATGACCTCACCGCGCTGAGCAAGGACGGCCTGGCCGAGCTGCTGGGTCCAGCCCGGGTCACGCGCCATCATGTCGAGCACGGAGGGAAACGCGACCAGGCCGAGGATGCTGGGATCGTAGGGGAGCTGGTCGGCCTGGATCGCCTGGCCGAGAGCGTCGCCGGTCAGGTAATTGTGCTGGCTCGCCCAGGTAGCCGCCTGCGGAATCTCATTCCAGTAGGTCGCGGCGGTAAGGGTCTGCGCCAGCAGCGGATCAGGGTAAAGCGCGATGCGGGCGACCAGCTGATCCAGCTGCTGCGGAGCCATGGCAGGAGGCAGCGGCGCCCCGGCGGGCGGGTACGGAGCGGAGGCCTGCCCGGGATACTGCGCGGGAGCGCCGTAAGGCGAGGGCGGATACTGCGGCTGTTGAGCCGGATACTGCGGCTGTTGAGCCGGATACTGCGGCTGAGCCGGATACTGCGGCTGTTGAGCCGGGTACGCAGGCTGCTGGGCTGCAGGTTGCGGCGGCTGCCCGGCATAGGGCGGCTGGGCGGAATACTGCGGCTGCGCCGGATACTGGGGCTGCTGGTTGGCGTACGGCGGTTGCGCCGGGTAGGGCGCGGGCGCCGGTCCCGGAGTCGGCGCCGGATAGGAGGAGGGATCCTGCGCCCAGGCGGAAGCCCCCGCAAGCAGCAAACCTAAGCCGAGCCGCAAACCGGTCCTCGTACGCAAGTCAGAAAAGCAAAGCCAAGTCTTCATCTTCAATGTTCTCCCAGACCCATACGGGGTCTAGGGGTTTAGACCCGGATTGTGTGCAAGGAGTTGCGACCAGACGGGCAGCCCCGCGGCGTTCAGTCAAAGAGACTCGGCCCGGCTTCGCGCAGCGGTTCACCCTTTACCCCACCCTGACATACGGGACACAGACGGGCGTGAATATCGCAGCCGTTGGCCCCGTATTCATGCCCGCAGCCCCGGCAGCGGAGGTGATAGACGCGCTGGCCGGCAAAGCTTATTGAAGGCCATCCGGTGTCGCGGACGACAATCTGGCTGTTGCTGTTGCGAAACCCGGGGCGAGTGGTGGCAGTCTCCCGCGGCATGCGAATCTTGCGCAGCATCCGGCTATCTTCTCATTGTGCATAGGACAATGAATGCATGGCTTCTTCCGCAGACTTCGTCTCGCAATCCGTGCGCATCGATAAGTGGCTTTGGGCGGCGCGATTCTTCAAGACGCGGGTGCTCGCGACAGCGGCCTGCGATGCGGGGCACATTGTCTGCAACGGGCAGACGGCCAAGCCCTCGCGGGTGCTCAAAGTGGGCGATCGCCTGAGCGTCAAGAACGAAGGCGGCGAGTACACGGTCGAGCTGCTGGCGCTGTCGGACCAGCGTGGGTCGGCGACAGTGGCGCAGACGCTTTACCGCGAGACGGACGAAAGCCGCGAGCTGCGGGCGAAGGTAGCCGAGGCACGCAAGGTGATGCTGGCCAACGATCCCTTTCCGCAAGGGCGGCCTTCGAAGAAAGACCGCCGGCTCATTCACAGCTTTCGGGGGCGGTAGGCCTGGATCAGGCCTCGGGAGTGGGCTCCGCCG
>CAXUEE010000205.1:2693-7156 GCA_964249905.1 uncultured Acidobacteriaceae bacterium | reverse complement strand
TTGCCACCCACCGCGCGATGACCGCCTTCAAGGCCCTGATTCTGCGCTCTTCCAACCCGAAACGGTCTGCGAAAACGGTGGCCGGGAGCAAGGTCAATTAGCTCTTCACGGTGTGCTTTACCTCTGACAAAGGGGGGTTATGCGAACAGTTCTTTTTACCTTACTTGCGGCTTGATCGCGCTTGTGATTGACCTTACGATTGCCGCCATGGCACTCCGCGTGACTGGAGTTCCCCGGGATCTCCCACCATTCACCTTTCTGCCTCTGCTGTCCGGTTCTGTCGGGGGAACGATCTTGGCCTCCGTGGCGTATGCGCTGAGCAACGCATTCGCACGAAACCGAGATCGCCTGTTCTTTTTTGTGTCTCTGGGGGTGTTCGCGGTCGCTTTAGGTCTGCCGCTGCGATTGTCGTTCACGCGTTCGGTTCGATTCGCGGGAGTCACCCCGGCGGCGCAAATGGTGCTTGTGCTAATGCACGCCGTTGTCGCTGCTGTCAGCTTCGTGGTCCTCACCAGTAGGGTTACGCGGCCGTTGATTCAGGTGAAATCTGACTGGAAACCGTGACGCGCGTCCCAGCTTCCCGGGAAGGATTCAGGGTGAGTCTCCCTACTCGCGCGTCACTGCATCCGCGTTCATGCTAGGTCGCACAAGCGTTCAGCCCAAAGCGCTGTGCGCGTGTTCGGTGGGTGAAGCAGCGTCGCGCACGGCAATCCGGCAACTTGCGCCCACTGTCACGCCTAAGGTGAGCGCCTCTAACAAGAACTGTCCTTTACTTGCAACAGCGAGCGTGCGCGTTAGTTTGTGCGTTACAAGCGGATAGAGGAGCGGGCCGAGAAGAGCATAGCGAATCGCGGCCATCAGGAGAGCAAACTCAAGGAGATTGGGTATCACCTGCTTGGCCAGACGTCGTCGGACAAGCGAGTAAATGATTGCAGCGGAAACTGTAGGCTCAATGAAAGTGATATACGCTGGCACGTTGAGTTGCCAAGGATAGGGGAAGGTATAGAGTCCCGGATGACTGAGGTAGTCGAACCGTGCGAGAAGGTGCGCATACCCAGCGTTAACGAGCGGTGCAACAAGGAACACCAGCACACCGGCGAGGGTGAGGGACAGAGCCGCTTGAACCCATCGGCTTGTGAGGTGTTTATCTAACAAGGCGATCGCCGTACTAGCAAGAAAAACAGCAATCAAGGCTTTCGAATCTGTGAGGACGGAGTAGCGAAAAGCCGTTGTAGCGAAAGTGTCTATGAGCGGAGCTCGCAGCAAACGCTCTTGCACAGTGGCAACTAAGAGAAAGAGCAGCATGCTACGCGCGAACCAGCGCTTACCCTCGAAAGATGGGTAGGCGAGCCTGTAAAGCAACGTCATAGCGAACAACTGAACAGCAAGATCTGCAAACGGTACCCAGCCAAGGTGCGGGTAGTCGCCTGGAAACGGTATGCCGGAATAGAGGATGAGCACGTGTGCACTGAGCGATACGATTCCGCTTAAGATAAGCAAAGGAAGCAAAAGGGCCCAATTCACCCGTGTGCGCGAAGACCTGTACATCTGTTTCAACGGAGTAAGCCCTCAAATGCTCGAAGCGATCCGACTTGTCTTGTTTAGACTTTCTCGTCCTTTTTACACTGTCGGGCACAATCCTTACGAACGGATCGAAACGAGGTCTGCTCAGGACCGCAAGCGTATTTAGTAGGCGAGAGCGCGAGCAAATCACGGTCGGATTGGACGCGCTCTGCTTGCGTCATCTGCGCGGCCGAGCGAGTTGCTACCATCTTTCTATGTACCGAATCTGGAAGCTTAGTATCTCGTCGCTGCTAGCGGTGCTTGGCTGCTTTGGTGCAGGAGCTCAGGCCGACAGCGCCTGTGGAACACCGTTCACCCTCACCACAGAGCACCTTAGTGTACCGATCACTGTCATAAACGACTTCATATTCTTACAAGCAGAGGTAAACGGCATCCATGGGAAGATCATGTTTGACACCGGCACGCCGGAGGCACTGGTGCTGAATGACCACCTCTTGGAAGGGTTAGGGCCGGGAAAGGTCGAGGGCCAAGCTCTTGTGGGCAGCGGTCAAATGTACACGATCACCACGCGCACTTGTGTTCATGCTGTAAGCGTCGGGGGAGCTCCACCCAGAGATGTGCCTTTGGTGGAGAGCAATGACCTGGGATTCATCGAGAAGGACATCACTCCGGACTTCCTGGGTTTTGTCGGCTATAAAGCGTTCGCCGGGTCCACGTTCGAACTCGACTATGTCCGGAGGAGATTGGAATTCGAGAAGAACGTGAAGGGTTCACGTCCGGCACTTCTGAATGGGCAGACGGTGCTCGCGACCCTGCCGTTCACGACACGACGCCGTCCGAACAGCCCCTTGATCTCCGTCAAGCTCGGTGGCCAGACTTTCCTGGGAACATTTGACACAGGACAGAGCGGTTCTTTGGAGATGAGCGATGCTTTGCGAGAGTCTCTGGTCCACGCCGGTAGCCTGGTGCCTCTTCCGGGCCGAGACGACGACGGAAATGTGGTCTATCGAGTCAAAGATGTGGAGTTGACTCATGGAGTTCACATCAGCCTGCCAGCGATGACCATTCACTCTTCTAATTCTCCGTCTGACAAAGGGATCGGAATCACTGAACACGCGGTGATACACCTCGGATTTCAAATGCTTAGCCAGTTCAAAACCGTTTGGGATTGGCCGAATCAAACCATCTACCTTCTAAAGGGCTGAATTCTGTTCAGAGAAGGGTCCTGACCAGGCCCTCCTCGTGCGACATGCTGTTTGTCCGACTAGCTGCGATGGTGGAGGAACTCTCGCGCTTCAGTCCCGCCTTCAAAGCGATGTGGCAGGAGAACGATGTCTCGGCCACCGCGCACGCAGTGAAGGACCTGCGGCATCCGGTTCCTTGGAACGCTTAGCTTTGCAGCCTCGATCTTCGGAGTGGACGGACGTCAAGATCTCACCATGATGATTTTTATGCCGGCCAGTACGGATGTTGCAGAGCGCATCAGGAGTCGGCTTTGAGCCTGAAATGGGGGGTTGGATGTTATAAGCGCTCATGAATGCTTTCGTACGTTTTGTGAAATGGTCTGGTAAGTGGGTAGATCGATCTTGTCCGATGGCGGAGTTAACACTTTCGCAGCGATGTGGCGGATGCCAGGAGCGGTCGCAAGGTTGAGCGCGGCGAGCTGAAGTGCGATGCCCAAGCGTGTTTGCGGTTGTGCTATGCGTGGACCAGCCTTGGGCACATCCTGTGCCTGATCGACATAAGGACGCATAATCCGCTCGTAGGCGGCGAAAGCTGCAGCGTGGTCTTCATTGCGGGAGAGTTCCCCAGCGAGAACATAGGCGCCGACCAGCGACAGGCTCGTGCCCATGCCGCTGATCGGCGAGGCGCAGTAGGCCGCGTCTCCGACCAGAGCCACGCGCCCTTTGGACCAGCACTCCATTTTTACCTAGCCTATCGACTCGAAGTAGAAGTCGCGGGCCTCGTCAGCCCAGCAAGGATGCGCGACGCCTCCCAGCCCGCGTCAGCAAAGCGCTCCTTCAGCATGGCCTTCTGCTGCTCCGCAGTTTGCCGTTCGAACCCTTCCGGCTTCTGCTGGAGGGTCAGTACCACGCGTGTCGTGCCTTTGTTGTCCGGCCGCAGAAAGATGCTGCGGCCTCCTGGCGCATTGAACCAGCGCGCGACCGCCTCGTCGTTCTCGCCGCGCGGGATCGTGAAGTAGCCCATGTAGAGGTCGAGCGGGACTCGCTGTCCCGCCTCTCCAAAGACCAACTTGCGCGTCGATGACCCGATGCCCTCGGCGGCAATGACCAGATCGAACCGGCGGGAACCACCCCGCTCGAAGGTGACCTCTACTCCGTCGCCCTGGTCATCAAGTGCATGGATACGGTCGCCAAAGATATACTTCGCGTCCTGGCGAGTGTGTCCATACAGGAGCCGAGCGAGATCGCCACGAAGGATTTCGAGCTCCGCCGTCAGGCCGTTGCTGCTGCCGAACACGTCCGCGGGGAACTCCGCTTTTACGCGATTATTCTCGTCGACAAATGCGATCCCTTCTTCGCCCGTTGTGAGTTTGCGGATGCGGTCTTCCAGATCCATGCGCTGCACTACAGTTCGTCCTGCCCCGCGCACGTCGACATTCTGCCCCGCATCCCGGAACTCCGGCGCGCGTTCGACGATCGTAACCGTCGCCCCGGCGCGCGTGAGCCACCACGCCAGGGCCGGTCCCGCGATGCTGGCCCCGGTAATGAGCACTTTGCGTTCCACAATCTCTCCTCAACCTGAGAGGAACTATATCACTATCGATGTATCCCTCCTCAGCTCTCATCCCCGAGGTTCTTTATGAGAAGCGCGAGTGATCTCGCGAGCGCTTCCTGCTGCTTCGTGCTAAAGCCGGCCAGAGCTTCGGCGTTCACAGCGGAAAGTACCGGGTCGGCCGCGGCGACCACCGACCTTCC
>CAXUEE010000205.1:0-2683 GCA_964249905.1 uncultured Acidobacteriaceae bacterium | reverse complement strand
CGCCGTTCGATGAGACCATCTCTTTCCAAGCGTGTGAGCGTGGCGACCATGACGGGCTGCGCCATAGCGGAAAGCTTTACGAGATCGCGCTGCACCATCGGACCCCGCTCCGCAAGCACAAGCAGGTGAGGCAGTTGCGCCGCTGTCGCACCGATCGGCCGAAGACGGCGATCGATGGCACGCACGAAGAGGCGAGCCGCCCAGTTGACGAGGTAACCGGGTGAGCTTTCGCCTTCACAGCTGTGGTCGACTTTCATGCCAATCATTCTAGGCTTCGCGAGCGAGAGCCCAAAGGCTCCTGTGATCGGACCGCATCTGAAGAATATCACTAATGATATTTTTTTAGATCGCCAGCCGAGGAGGGCGCGAAGATCATGGCATATTCTGCGGCCGCCAAAGAATTGCTCCCCACACAGCTGTGCAGAGTTCTAGCAGGCTTCCTCGTTGTGCTCGGGTCACCGGTGTTTTCTGAGGCTCAGCAAGTAGCATCCGCCGCCGCACCTGTTCCAGGAATCGTGTCAAACTTTGTATTGCTACCGGCGCAGTCCCAAACTGTACCCGACGGCTCCTCCAACATTACGGGTGTAGTCGTCGATCCGAGTGGCGCGGCCATTCCAAGAGCGTCCATCCGTTTGCTGGATCAAAGTGGACGAATCATCGGAGAAGTTTCTACCGGTTCCGATGGGACGTTCCGCTTGGAGAAACTTACGGCCGGAACGTTTCAAGTCACCGTGAAAGCGCCCGGCTTTGCGACGTTTACGTCAACGCCCATCGTCCTTGTCGCCGGACAAAGCTTCGCCCTCCCCCAGCAAACAGTCACGATTGCTTCGGCCAACGCCCAGGTTCAGGTCAACGCAACAGACTCCCAGGTCGCAGACTTACAAATTCGAGCGGCCGAAAAGCAAAGGGTGCTCGGCTTTTACCCGGAGTTTTCCACGAGCTACCAATACGACGCTGTTCCTCTCAAAGCCAAACAGAAATACTCCCTTGCGCTTCGCGATACGCTTGATCCAGCCGTATTCCTCGCTACAGGGTTCGGCGCCGGCATAGAGCAAGCGGAGAACAGCTTCAAAGGGTATGGGCAAGGTGCAGCGGGTTATGGCAAACGGTATGCGGCTTTGTACGGGGATGGACTGTTCGGTGACCTCTTTGCGCATGCCGTGTACTCCTCCTTGTTCCACCAAGATCCTCGTTATTTTTATCAAGGCACCGGAACGGTCAAGTCTCGTTTCGTCCATGCGGTGAGCTTCTCTGTGGCCATACGAGGCGACAACGGCAAGACTGTTCCGAACTATTCGTACATCGTCGGGGACTTGAGTTCCGGGGCGCTGTCGAACGCTTACTACCCCCATGCCGACCGAGGCGTCGGTCTGGTGTTCAGCAATGCCGCGATCGGCATCGCCGGCAGGGCGGCATCGAGTCTCCTCAGCGAATTTGTTCTGCCGCGATTTACAACCCACAAAGCAGGAGTTGGAAAGCCTTGAGTTCGACCAGGTATGTTAATGAAGAGCTGTTTCTGCCGCTGCTGAAGCATCTCTGGTCCAGTCGCATCGTGCGCGTACTTGCCCTGGTAGCGGTTCTTCCGCTTTGCGCCGTGGTGACCTTCGTGATCTTGCTGGTGCGTTCCCCAAAGGGCGGACGAATAATAGCATTGGTCAATGTCATCCCTATCCCGCGGGCAAAATCGTTATTGTCGGGAACGGACTACGCAACCGTCCGAGACGGTACTCTGTACGTCGCCTATTCGAGCGCGGGGACGCTGCTGGCGATGGACACGCGGACCAATCTGTTGCGTCAGTACGCCTCAGACCTGCCTGGCTTGCATGGCGTAGCTTTCTCCGACAAGCCTGCGGATGCCTTTGTGTCGGTGGGTGGTGCAAACGAGGTTGCCGTCTTCAATGCTTCGACTGGCGCGCGCCTGGCCAACGTCGCGGCAGGTAAGGGCCCGGATGGAATTATCTTCGACACGAAGGATGATCTGGCGTATGCCGGAAGCGGCGCCTCGAAGTCGGCGACTCTCATCCCTGCTCGGGATGTTGACCAGGCGTACACCATTCCGCTTGGCGGGGCGCCGGAGTTTCCGCAGGTCGACAGCTCCAGTGGCCTCATCTATCAGCCGCTAACCGACACCAGTGAGGTCGTCGTAGTGGATCCGTCGCAGCGTGCCGTGGTGAAACGCTTCGGTATCGCTCCATGCAAGAACCCTACAGGCTCGGCAATCGACACGGTTGCGCGAGTGCTCTTGCTTGGCTGTTCCAACAAAGTGTTAGCGGTGATGCGCCTGGACGATGGACACATCCTCACTACCGTTCCGATTGGGAGATTTGTCGACACGGTGGCATGGGACCCTGACCTGCACAGAGCGTACACGGCAAACATCACGTCGATGACAGTAGTGGGTGAGACGAGTCGGGGAAACTATGCCGTTCTCGACACGGTGAGGACCAGGTTGGGCGCGCACACCTGGCGGTCGATCCGCGCACGCATCGTGTTTACGTCATCTGCTCCGGTATTCGCGGTGGGTCCATTTTGACTTACGAACCCAGAGGAGAGGGTAAGTAGATCAAGCAGGCCGCGCCTCCCTCTAACAACCCTGCGGGCTTGCAAACCGATGCCGCGAATCCCATAGGTACTTGCACAAGAACCTCAGTGAGTGTACAGTCACTCATATGGCCACCGGGAG
>CAXUEE010000204.1:4894-7192 GCA_964249905.1 uncultured Acidobacteriaceae bacterium | reverse complement strand
ACACCTACACCGGCAAGTACCAGGAGGCCGTGTGCCGCTCCCTGATCACGCTCAAAGCCCTGACCTACCACCCCTCCGGAGGCATCGTCGCGGCGCCGACCACCTCGCTGCCCGAGCAGATCGGCGGCGAACGCAACTGGGACTACCGCTTCTGCTGGCTGCGCGACACCTCTTTCACCCTGCTCACCCTGCTCAACGCCGGCTACAAGGACGAAGCCGTTGCCTGGCGGCGCTGGCTCTTGCGCGCCATCGCCGGCGCTCCCGGCCAGATCCAAACCATCTACGGCATCTGCGGCGAACGCCAACTGACCGAGTGGACCGCGGACTGGCTGCCCGGCTATGAGAACTCCCAGCCCGTCAACATCGGCAACGCCGCCTCCACCCAGTTCCAGCTGGACGTGTTCGGCGAGGTTGCCGCCGCGCTCGCGCAAACCCCGGAGGCCGACGAAGACATCCGGGTCTCCGCCAGTTCGGTCCAAGGCCAGCTCATCGACCATCTCTGCCAAATCTGGGATCAGCCCGACGACGGCATCTGGGAGACCCGCGGAGGACGCAAGCACTTCACCCACTCCAAGGTCATGGCCTGGGTCGCCCTCGATCGCGCCATCAAGAACCACGAAAAGTTCGACGGCGGCGGTGACGTTGAGAGCTGGAAGCGCAACCGCGATCTCATCCACAAGGAAGTGTGTGCCAAAGGTTTCTCGAAAAAGCTCAACTCCTTCACCCAATCCTACGGCTCCAAGGAGCTGGACGCTTCCTGCCTGCGCATCGGCCTGGTCGGCTTCCTGCCCATGGACGACCCGCGCATCGTCGGCACCATCGACGCCATCGGCAGGCGTTTGACGAAGAACGGCTTCATCGAGCGCTACGATACGAAGTCTTCCTCGGACGGTCTGCCGCCCGGCGAAGGCACCTTCCTCGCCTGCAGCTTCTGGATGGTGATCTCTCTCTGGCTCATCGGCCGCCACGCTGAGGCGGAAGCTCTCTACGAGCGTCTGCTCGCGCTTTCAAACGATGTCGGCTTGCTGTCGGAAGAGTGGGACCCCGCGGGGAAACGCATGGTGGGCAACTTTCCCCAGGCGCTCTCGCACATCACGCTTGCCCACGCCGCCTTCGCCATGTCCGGCCACTGGAAGCCCGAAGCCTCGCCGCAGCCGGCCAAAGCGAAGAGATTTTTCCGGCGCTAGAGCGAGCCGTCTTCAACCGCGGCGACAAATCGGCGGCGTAATGTGTCGTCAATCAACGTTTGCCAACCCGGACCCTGAGCGCGCAGCGCAGACAGGACATCCGCGGATAAACGCACCGAGATCAGCACTTTGCTCGGCGGCTTGCTTTCCGCCGGCGGCTGCTTCAGCTTTGCCTGCAACTCAGGCGGCAGCTCGTGAAAGCGCTTAGCTCGCGCAAATTTCTCCTTTGTCCACTCGGGATTGTCTCCATCCGGTTTACCTGGTTTAGGTTTGTTCGGCATATCGTCTTTGCTCCTCTTTGGTCGCTTTACGAAGGCTGATAGCGCGAAGCGCACCATGGCTCTCATCAGTAAAGGTCAAGGTGTACAAAGTGGCTTAGCCACGCTACTGCATTCCAGCGCGTCTCTCCGTAGTCCTGCGAACGGTCCTAAGTCGTACATCGCCGTAGCCACGTCCAGCTCACGTGCCTTTGCCAAAGAAATACCGTATTTGCGAAGGTTTTTGGCATCTTTGACCGGGTCGAACGTGATGTCCACCTCTTAATTGTATCTACAGCGTTGTGATAGAAGACTCCTCGCCCCTCCCCCGACTAGGAGTCCACCGCTCCAACGTGCTCGTTGCAACCCCGCCTTCTCCCGGCGCACCTAACCGACTGTCCGAACTACCTCCAAGGCCGGAAGGAGATGCATGTCCACGCCTCACGTGCCGGTCTCCACCTACCGGCTGCAGCTGCATAAAGGCTTTACCTTCGACGACGCCGCCCGCATCGCGCAATACCTCTACGATCTCGGCATCTCGCACGTTTACAGCTCGCCCTACCTGCAGGCCGCGCCGTCGAGCATGCACGGCTACGATGTCGTCGATCACGCGCGGGTCAATGAAGAGCTCGGCGGCGCAGCGGCTCACGAGCGCTTTTCGAAGACTCTCGGCGAGAACGGCCTCGGCCAGGTTCTCGACATCGTGCCGAACCACATGGCCATCGGCATGCAAAACCGCTTCTGGTGGGACGTGCTGGAAAACGGCGCTGCCAGCCGCTACGCCTCATTCTTCGACATCGACTGGAACCCGCAGGAAGAGCGCCTCCGCGACAAGGTCCTGGTGCCCATCCTCG
>CAXUEE010000204.1:0-4884 GCA_964249905.1 uncultured Acidobacteriaceae bacterium | reverse complement strand
TCCTCGGCGACCAGTATGGACGCGTGCTCGAATCCGGAGGCATCAAAGTCCTGCGCACCGGCCCCAACTTTGTCGTCGAAGCCGCGGGCGAGAAGTTCCCCGCCGCTCCCACCTCGCTGCCCGCCATCCTCGCCAAAGCCGCGGTGTATGCCGGCTCCGACGCCCTCAGCTTCGCGGCCGCCTCGTACGGCCGCCTGCCCACACCGTCCTTTGAGGATCGCCGCACCGTCCTCGCCCGGCATCGCGACAAGATCGTAATCACCCAGCTCGTCGCGCGTCTCTGCGCCGAGCAGACCTCCATCTACGAAGCCATCGATCGCGCCGTCGATGAGCTCAACGCCGACCACGACGCGCTCGACGACTTTCTCAACCACCAGAACTATCGCCTCGCTTACTGGAAGACCGCCGACCAGCAGCTCGGCTACCGGCGCTTCTTCGACGTCAACTCGCTCATCGGCCTGCGCATGGAGCGCGCCCACGTCTTTGAAGAGACCCACGCGCTCATCCTGGATTGGCTGCGGCGCGGCGTCCTTGACGGCGTTCGTGTCGATCACCCGGACGGTCTGCGGGACCCGCTCGAGTACTTCACACGCCTGCGCGAAGCCGCCCCCAACGCCTGGATCATCGGTGAAAAAATTCTTGCCGCCGGCGAATTCCTGCGCGCCGGCAAACGCGGCTCCTGGCCCATCGAAGGCACCAGCGGCTACGACTTCCTGAACGTCGCGCTTCGCCTGCTCGTCCGCCCTCACGGCATGGCCGAGCTGTCCCGCATCTACGGTGAGTTCACCCGCGAGCCCACCGATTTCCCGCCCATCGCCCACGACAAGAAAATCGCCGTCGCCGAGCAGGCTCTCGGCTCGGACGTCAACCGCCTCACGACGCTCTTTGTCGATATCTGCGAAGGACACCGCAACCAGCGCGACTACACCCGCGCCGAAGTGCGCCGCGCCATCCGCGAGATCGCCGCCTGCTTCAGCATTTACCGCACCTACGTCGTCCCGCAGCGCAATGAGATCACCGGCGAGGATCGCCGCGCCATCTCCCGCGCCATCCAGTGCGCGCGCAGCGGACGCCCCGAAATTGACGGCGGCCTGTTCGATTTCTTCGAGCAGGTCCTCACCCTGCAGGTCGCCGGCCGCAACGAAGCCGAGTTCGTCCTGCGCTTCCAGCAGTTCACCTCGCCCGTCATGGCCAAAGGCGTTGAAGACACGGCCTTTTACTGCTTCAACCGCCTCACCGCCATGTGCGAGGTGGGAGGCGATCCCGGACGCGACGGCGCCTCCATCGAAGACTTCCACAGCTACCAGAGCAAGATGCAGTCGACCCATCCGTCGACCATGACCACCCTTTCCACCCACGACACCAAGCGCTCGGACGACCTGCGCATCCGCATCGCCGTCCTTAGCGAGATCCCGCATCGTTTTGCCGGCGCTCTCGCTCGCTGGTCCGCGATGAACGAGCCTCGAAAGACCAAAAACTTTCCCGACCGTAACACCGAGTACTTCCTCTACCAAACCCTTATCGGCGCCTGGCCCATCGACTTCGACCGCACCCACGCCTACATGCTCAAGGCCATGCGCGAGGCCAAGCAGCAGACCACCTGGGTCGCCAACAACAAGGATTACGAGGACGCCTTGTGTCAGTTCACTGAAGGCATCCTCAACGATCCCGCCTTCGTTGCCGAGCTCGAAGCCCTCGTCGCTGAGACGCTCGTCCCCGGCCGCATCAACTCGCTTACCCAGACCCTGCTCAAACACATCGCTCCCGGTGTTCCCGACCTCTACCAGGGTTCCGAGCTCTGGGACCTTTCGCTGGTCGATCCGGACAACCGCCGCCCGGTCGACTACGACCTCCGCCGCCGCCTGCTCGCCGAACTCCCCACCCTCTCACACGCCGAACTCATGCGTCGCCTTGCCGATCGCGAAGACCCCGGCGCCCCGAAGCTTCACCTCATCCACCAGTGTCTTCTGCTTCGGCGCGAGCATCCCGAGTGGTTCGGTCCTGCCGCGGAGTACACCCCCCTTGCCGTGACCGGTTCGAAGGCCTCGCACGCCATCGCCTTTCTGCGCGGTTCCTCAATCCTCGCCGTCGCTCCGCGCCACACCGTCTCGCTCGCCCACGGCTGGGGCGGCACCACGCTCCGTCTGCCCGCCGGCCTGTGGAGGAACCATCTCACCGGCGAACGCATCGAATCCGAAACCGCCGTGACCATCGAGGACCTTTTGCGCTCTTTCCCTGTAGCCCTGCTTGTCCGCGAGGAGTCCAATCATGCATAGCTTTCACCTCTGGGCTCCAAGACCGAACAAGGTCGCCCTCCAGCTCGGCAACCGCGTCCTTCCCATGCGCGGCCCGGACAGCCATGGCAGCTGGAAGCTCGACGTGGAAGACGCAAAGTTCGGCGATGAGTATGCCTTTCTTCTCGATGACGACGCGACCGCCTACCCCGACCCGCGCAGTACCTTCCAGCCGCACGGCGTTCACCGGCCTTCCGCCCTCTACGACCAGAAAGCCTTCGAGTGGCACGACTCCCTTTGGCAGGGACCGCCGCTTACCGGCGCCGTCATCTACGAGCTGCACATCGGCACGTTTACCGAAGAGGGCAGCTTTGACGGAGCCATCGAGAAGCTCCCCTATCTCGCCGACCTCGGCATCACTCACATCGAGATCATGCCGCTCGCGGAGCATGCCGGCGGCCGCGGCTGGGGCTACGACGGCGTCGCGCTCTTTGCCGTCAACCACTGCTACGGCGGTCCGGACGGCCTGAAACGCTTTGTCGACGCCGCCCACGGCCACGGCCTCGCGGTCATTCTCGATGTCGTCTACAACCACTTCGGCCCGGTCGGCAACTACACCGGCAAGTTCGGCCCCTACACTACCGACAAGCACCACACCCCCTGGGGCAACGCCATCAACTTTGAAGATTCGGGCTCCGATGAGGTCCGGCACTTCTTCTTCGACAACGCCCTGATGTGGATGCGCGACTACCACATCGACGGCCTCCGCCTGGACGCCATCCACGAGATCATCGACCGCTCCGCCGTCCACTTCCTCGAGCAGCTCTCCGCCCGCGTCGATAACCTGTCCGCCACCGTAAACCGTCAGCTTGTGCTGATCGCCGAGTCCGATCTAAACAATCCCCAGATCGTCACGCCCATCGAAGCCAAAGGCTACGGCATGGACGCCCAATGGTCGGACGATTTTCACCACGCGCTCTTCACCGTGCTTAATGTCGAGGAAGACGGAAAAGGCAAAGGCTACTACAACGACTTCGGCGACTTCGAAAGCCTTGCCAAATCGCTGAAGTACATCTTCGTCTACGACGGCAAATATTCTGAGTACCGGCAGCGCAGACACGGCCGTCCCGTCGATGGGCTTTCCGCGCACCACTTCATCGGCTTCATCCAGAACCACGACCAGATCGGCAATCGCGCCATTGGCGACCGCCTGGAGCACATCGTCGGCGTTCGGCGCACCAAGGTCGCGCTCGGCATCGTGCTCACCGCCCCCTTCATCCCCATGCTGTTTCAAGGCGAGGAGTTCGCCGCCTCCTCCCCCTTTCTCTACTTCGCCGACCACGAAGACGCCGAGATGGCCAGGATGGTCGCGGAAGGCCGCAAAAAGGAGTTCGCCGCCTTTGGCTGGGATGAGAGCCAGATCCCCAACCCGGAAGAGCCTGAGACCTTCCTGCGCTCGCGCCTGAAATGGGAGGAGACAGGCGAGGGAAAACACGCCGAAATACTCGCCTGGACCAAGCAGCTCATCCATCTGCGCAGAAACTCCATTAGCCTTAACGACGGCGACCGCGGGCACCTCGAGGTGCATTGGGACAATGCCAAGCGCTGGCTGCGGCTGGAGCGTGAGCTCGTCACCATGATCGCCAATCTCGGCCCCGATCCCGTTGAGTTCGAGGTCGGCTCGGAATACCGGCTCGCCCTGGCCTCCGATCCCGCGGTTCGGCTGGAGTCCAGCTCTATCATCGTCCCCCCGGACACCCTCGCCATCCTTTCCGCTGAAATCGACTAACTCCCTCCAGAAGCGCCCGAGCGGGTCCGGCCAGCGCGGGACGCACTTTGCCAGGGCGCGAAACTTTTACCCTTCCGTACCGTATCCCTTTCAGGCTGCTGAGTGAGGGCGGCCGGTCCTTCCCCTTGCAGAGGAAAGTCTATGCTCCACGCAATCTGTTTTCGTACGTTCACTCTCACCGGCCTGCTGCTTCTGCCCGCGGCCCCGTTTGCAGTGATGGCGGCTCAGGCTCCGGCTGCCCCGGCATCGGCTGCTCAGGCAGGGGCCTCGCCTGCCCGCCAGCTTGGGACGGTAAAGTCCATGGACGGAAGCAACCTCACCCTGGTCACCGCCGCCGGAGCGCAGGTGACCGTTCCTGTTGACCCCGCTGCCAAGGTTCTCCAGCTTCCACCCGGCAGCACCGACCTGAAGACCGCAACCCCCGCCGCTCTGGCAGACATCAGCGTCGGCGACCGGGTCGTCACCGGCAAGCCCGGCGACACCGCCATGGCCACACGCGTCATCCTGATGAAAGGATCCGACATCTCCGCCCGCCGCCAGGCCGAGCAGGCCGACTGGCAGCGGCGCGGCTCGGGCGGCCTGGTCAAAGCCGTCGATGGTCCTACCATCACCATGTCCTCCGGAACTCGTCAGATCAAGATCGAGACCACATCGACGACCGTCTTCCGGCGCTATGCCCCGGACTCCATCAAATTCGAAGACGCCCGCCCCGGCGAACTCACCGGCATTCACCCCGGCGACCAGCTCAGCGTGCGGGGTGAGAAATCAGCGGACGGCACCGACATTACGGCCGACGAGGTCGTGACCGGGACCTTCTCCAATCTCTCCGGCGCCATCGCTTCGATCGACGCGGCCGCGGGA
>CAXUEE010000203.1:6865-7204 GCA_964249905.1 uncultured Acidobacteriaceae bacterium | reverse complement strand
AGGTAGTTTGCGCCGGAGAGTCGAGGGCGGCTTCGATTTGCTGTTTGAGCTGGTTGAAGCGCAGGCCGAGCGGTTTGCGGGCTTCGGGCGGGGCAGACTTGAGCCAGGCGTCGGAGATGAGCTTGAGGCGGCCCTGCTTGCGGCCGAGCCAATGGAGGCGGAAGGCCTCGGGGTCCAGAGAGGTAATGGTGGTGCGGACCTCTTCGTTGAGAGCAGCGAAGGCCTGATCGAGGGAGGGCTCGTCGTAGGTGGGGAGATGGGGGATGGTGTCGGTCATGGGGTGGACAAAGGGGTGGAACGTTCGGAATCGAGGCTATCTCTCGAGAGCTGCATCGTCCG
>CAXUEE010000203.1:6259-6855 GCA_964249905.1 uncultured Acidobacteriaceae bacterium | reverse complement strand
GTCTAGGGTCGAACTCGAAAGGTGTGACGCTTTCCAGAGTGATGTGATCCGAAAAGCCTATTTCAGCCGGATAAAGAACAACATTCCAAACCGGCACGATCACGGAGGGAACGGCAATGGCAAACGGGCGATTCTTGAAACCATCCAAACCGGCAGGGAGCCGGAAAGCGGCTTGAGCCTCAGCTAAGGAGGGAAGAGCCCAGAGATAACGTGACACCCCAGTGATGCGAATGCGCATCATGGCAAGGGCGGATGGGATTTCATCCTTCGGAGTGTGGACGAGGCGCTCCAAAACAGTCGTTCCTTGCTCGACGGACGTATAAAGAGCTTTCTCGCCTAACTTATTCCATCGACCCGGAAAAAGGGCGGCGCCTGTACCGGACAGAGTTGCTAATTTTTTCCGAGCCAACCGATAAAGGACGATGGAGCCTTGGCTGAACAGGAGTTCCGAATCCAACTGCCAATCTTCTGGGGTCACCAGTAGATTCCTTCCTCGATTCGAACGAAGATAGGTTCAAAGAGACGGTTCATCTCTGCGGGGGAGTAGTTCAGCCTCTGAGCTTCCTGAAGTGGAGATTTACCATCAAGATCCGTAC
>CAXUEE010000203.1:5295-6249 GCA_964249905.1 uncultured Acidobacteriaceae bacterium | reverse complement strand
GATCCGTACTCGGGCGAGACAGCCAGAGGGATGCCTTGATTTCATCTCCAAAGACGTCGACGGCGCGTTCCACGAGGGACCGATAGGCCAGGTATTGCAGCCGGGCAGACTCTTGTGGATCCGTGGTAACTCGTTCCGGGTGGGAAGGTTGGGGGCTGGAAGAGAAATGGCCAGGCAGGCCCGGATCGGACGGTTCTAAGTTGGGGAGCGATCCACGGGATGGCACAGCAAGGCTCATACCCTTATTTTGCGCCCACGCGTCCGAAGCTGCCAAGATCAATAGTTTCAACGGTGTTTTAGATGGAAGAGATGACCACCGCGAGGACCAGCAACCCAAGCAGCAGAGAGCGCTTGTCGGTGATGGCGTAGACGACGGGATCTTCGTTGAGTTCGCCTCGGGAGGCGAGAAGCCAAAGCTGCGAGACCCAGAGCAGGAGAATGGGCAGCAGCAGCCATAAATGGAGGGAGTGGCGGTAGAGGTGCTGGTCGAGGTTGGAGATGTAAAGCGTCAGCACGAAGACCGAGACGTAGGCGGAGGAGGTGCCGAAGGCGCGGAGCTGCTCGATATCTGAGATCAGATAGCCACGGCCGTTTGAGGGTGCGGCGCCGCGCAGGCGCAGGCTTTCGAGCTCGGCGAAGCGCTTGATAAAGGCCAGCGAAAGAAAGAAGAAGATGGAGAAGCTGGCCAGCCAGGTGGAGACAAAGACGCCGGTTGCGGCGGAGCCGGCCAGGATGCGGATGGTGTAGAGCCCGGAGAGGACCAGCACGTCGACCAGGACGATGCGTTTGAGCACAAAGGAGTAAGCCGTCGTCGTGACGGCATAGACGAGCAGCCACTCGGCAAAGCCGTAGGGTTTGCTGAGCGGGGCTCCAAGTGCGGCCGTGGCGCGCGGGATGGCCAAGGCGAGAGCAACAGAGGTGAGCAGAAAGAGCGCGACGACGGCCACGCCGGAG
>CAXUEE010000203.1:2409-5285 GCA_964249905.1 uncultured Acidobacteriaceae bacterium | reverse complement strand
GCCCGGCGGCAAAGGGCCGGCGGCACTTGGTGGGGGGGCGGCGGTCGGCTTCGATATCCAGCAGGTCGTTGACGATGTAGGTGGCCGAGGCGCAGAGGCCGAAGGAGACGAAGGCGAGAACGGCGGCGAAGGCGGTGCCGAGTGCCTGAGGGCCGCTCCATGCATGGGCCAGCAGCAGGGGCAGGAAGACCAGGACGTTCTTGGCCCATTGGTGCAGGCGGATGGCTTTGAGCCAGGCTTTGAGAGGTGGGCTGCCGTCGCGGAAGATGTGGTGCGGGGTGACGTGGGCGGAGCGCAGTCCGCTCATGAGAGCGCGGTCGGGATTGGCGAGCATGGGCTCGCGGCAGACGGAGAGGATGGGCAGGTCGGGCCGGGCGTTGCCGATGTAGGAGAACTCTTCGCCGAATCGGGAGCGGAAGGCGGCGAGCTTGTTCTCTCCGGCGAGGTTGTGCGCGCCATCGGAGGCAAGGACGCCGGCGAAGATGCCGAAGTGGGCGGCGATGCGGTCGGCGAGGGTGCGGTCAGCAGCGGTGGCGAGGTAGAGAACGCGACCCTGGGCATGCTGGTGAAAGAGGAACTCCAGCAGCGGTTTGTTATAGGGCAGGTGAGCGACGTCGAGACTTACTTTTTCGGTGACGCGCTGTTTGAAAGAGGCTTTGCCTTGGGCGATCCAGCCGGGGATCGAGAGGAGGGACTGCGGGTGTTGACGGGCGAGGACCAGGACGCCATCGACCAGGGTGTCGGTTTTGACGAGGGTGCCGTCGAGGTCGACGTAGAGAGGAAGCGTGCTGACGGGCTGGTGGGTCCCGGCCGACTCGCTTCCGGGGGGACGATTTTGCAGTTCGGGCCCGGGATCCGGCGCTGTCTGGGTAGGGCTTTGCGCAGCCATGGTGAGCAAGCTCCGAAGATGGGTCGAGCGGCGTTCGGGATTGACCTATGCCGGAGACGACCCACGGTCCGCTTCCGGATACGCCTCCGCCTACGGACAGATTACACCGGAAAGCACGAAACTCTGCCGCGACGCATAACGTCTTCCGCCTGTATCATGACCTAAACTTCCCTCTTTTGCTCTGCGTTGTGGAGAGCGTAAGACTGGTGCAGATCGACCGACGGTGACCCTCTCTTATGTCTGCTACGGCTCCTTCCTCTGAGAATCGCTCGCTTCCTCCACAAGCGTTGTCGCCGGAGGAGGGCGGGGCAAAGCGTTCCGGGACCAATCTGGGCGGTGTCTTGCGGCGGCTCGCCCTGCTCGCGCTCCTGTTGCTGGCTGCGGCGTTCATCTATTACCGGGTGAAAGGGAACAAGCGGGAAGCGGCGCACGAGGCGGCGAAGTCGGCGCGGGCGGCGAATCGGCCGATTCCAGTGACAGTGGCTGCGGTGCAGTCACGGACAATGCCGATCTATTACTCGGCGCTGGGGACGGTGACGGCGTACAACACGGTGACGATCAAGAGCCGGGTGGACGGCCAGCTGCTGACGGTGAATGTGCGCGAAGGGCAGCAGGTGAAGCAGGGGCAGCTGCTGGCGCAGATTGATCCGCGGCCGTATGACGCGGCGGTGGCGCAGGCCGAAGGGCAGCTGGCCAAGGATGTGGCTTCGGCGGATTATGCAAAGGCCGAGGCGGGGCGGTATACGGCGCTGTTCCAGGCGGGCGTGGTGTCGAAAGAGAGCGAGCAGACCCAGACCTCAAACGCGGGTGCGACTGCCGGCACGCTGAGCGCGGACCGGGCGGCGATCCAGGCGGCCAAGGTGAACACGACGTATACGCGGATTCTGTCGCCGATCAATGGTGTGGTCGGCCTGCGGCAGGTGGATGCGGGCAATATCGTGCATGCGGCGGACACGACCGGGCTGCTGGTGGTGACGCAGCTGCAGCCGATCGCGGTGATCTTTACGCTGCCCGAAGACCAGTTGCCGGAGGTGCTGCGGCTGGTGCGGAGCGGACGCAAACTGGTGGCGGAGGCCTATGACCGCTCGCAGGCGACCAAGCTGGCCACGGGTACGCTGTTGACGGTGGACAACGAGATCGACACGACGACGGGCACGGTGAAGGCGAAGGCGGTCTTCGACAATCAGGACGGAGCGCTGTTTCCGAACCAGTTTGTGAATGTGCGGCTGGTGCTCGAAGAGCGGGCCGGTTCGGTGGTCATTCCAGCGTCGGGGTTGCAGAGTGGGACCAATGGGAATTTTGTGTACCTGGTGCGTCCTTGTCCGGCGACGGGGTGCCCCAAGGCAGCCGACGATCCCGGTGACGCGGATGCGAAGCCTGCGGATGAGGATCTGGCGCATGATCCGGATGCGGAGCCGGTGCAGAAGGGTCCGCAGTTTTACGTGGATGTGCGGAACGTGACGGTGGACCTGACGGAAGGCTCGACGGTGATCCTGAAGAGCGGCCTGCAGGCGGGCGATCAGATCGTGATCGACGGGCAGGAGAAGTTGAAGAAGTTGAGCAAGGTGCAGCCGAGAAAGAATCCGGCGACTCCCCCGGCAGGCACGGGGCTGACGGGGACAGGGTTGGCCGGCACGGATGGCACCGGTTCCGGGTCGGGGGCGGGGACGCCGGCGTCGGTGACACGCACCGACAATGGGCAGCCGGCGAATGCGCCTACGGCGGGACCTCACGACGGACTGGATACGGTTCGACGCGGCCGCCAGGGCTCGGGGGGAAGGGCGCCGGACGGGAGCAAGCCATGAGCATCTCGCGGCCGTTTATCCTGCGGCCGGTCGCCACCTCGTTGCTGATGGTGGCGATTTTGCTTGCGGGCGCGGTGGCGTTTTTGCAGCTGCCGGTTTCGGCGCTGCCGCAGGTGGATTACCCGATTATCCAGGTGCAGACGTTCTATCCGGGGGCGAGCCCGGACGTGATGACGACGTCG
>CAXUEE010000203.1:1924-2399 GCA_964249905.1 uncultured Acidobacteriaceae bacterium | reverse complement strand
GGATGTGCAGTCGGCGATCAACGCCGGTTTTACATACCTGCCGAAAGATCTGCCCAACCCGCCGGTGTACAGCAAGGTGAACCCGGCGGACGCGCCGATTCTGACGCTCGCGCTGACGAGCAAGACGCTGGCGTTGAACCGGGTGGAGGACCTGGCGGATACGATCCTGGCGCAGAAGATTTCGCAGCTTTCGGGTGTGGGGCTGGTCTCGATCAACGGCGGGCAGAAGCCGGCGGTGCGCATCCAGGCGAACCCGATGGCGCTGGCCGGCTATGGGCTGAGCCTTGAGGATATTCGCGCGGCGCTGGGCACAGCGAACGTCGACCAGGCGAAGGGCAGCCTGAGCGGGGCGCGGCAGTCGTTCACGATCGGCGCCAACGACCAGCTGCTGACGAGCGTGGATTACGCGAAGGTGATCATCGCGTACCGGAACGGGTCGCCGGTGCGGCTATCGGATGTGGCGGATTCGATCGAC
>CAXUEE010000203.1:0-1914 GCA_964249905.1 uncultured Acidobacteriaceae bacterium | reverse complement strand
GAACCTGTACCAGGCGGCGTGGGTGGGGTATGCGGGCAAGCCGGCCTCGGGCAAAGAGGCGGCGACGGAAGCGACGCAGAATCCCGCGGTGATCCTGAACATCCAGCGGCAGCCGGGCGCAAACATCATCGGCGTCGTCAACCAGGTGCAGAAGATTCTGCCGCAGCTCCGGCAAAGTTTGCCGGCGAGTGTGTCGCTCGAGGTGCTGACGGACCGGACGAACACGATCCGGGCGTCGGTGAAGGACGTCGAGTTCGAGCTGGTGTTGACCATCGGGCTGGTGGTGATGGTCATCTTCCTGTTCCTGCGCTCGGTACGGGCGACGATCATTCCGGCGGTGGCGGTACCGCTGTCGATCGTGGGGACGTTCGGCGTGATGTACCTGCTGGGCTACTCGCTCAACAACCTGAGCCTCATGGCGCTGACGATCTCGACGGGCTTCGTGGTGGATGACGCGATCGTGATGGTCGAGAACATCTCGCGCTATCTCGAGGAGGGCGACGGGCCGCTCGATGCGGCGCTGAAGGGCTCGGACCAGATTGGGTTTACGATCCTTTCGCTCACCGTTTCGCTGATCGCGGTGCTGATCCCACTGCTGTTCATGGGGGACATTGTCGGGCGGCTGTTCCGCGAGTTTGCAGTGACGCTGGCGGTGACGATTCTTGTCTCGGCGGTGGTGTCGTTGACGCTGACGCCGATGATGGCGGCGAAGCTGCTGAAGCATACGCCGGAGAACGAGCAGAGTGCGTTTTACCACGCGTCGGAGCGCTTTTTTGAGTCGGTGATTGCGCGTTACGGGGTGGGTGTGCGGTGGGTGCTGCGGCACCAGGTGCTGACGCTGCTGGTGACGGCGGCGACGTTTGCGCTGACGCTCTACCTCTACATTATCGTGCCCAAGGGATTCTTTCCGGTGCAGGATACGGGTGTGCTCCTGGCGATTACGGAGGCACCGCAGTCGATCAGCTTTGGGGCGATGGCGGAGCGGCAGCAGCTAGTCGCGAATCTGATTCTGGCGGATCCGGATGTCGAAAGCCTGTCTTCGTTCATCGGGATTGATGCGCAGAATTCAACGCTGAATGAAGGGCGCATCCAGATCAATTTGAAGGACAAGGAAGTGCGCAGCGCGTCGGCGCTCGATGTGATTCGGCGGCTGCAGCCGCAGGTGGCGCAGATTGACGGGATGCAGACGTTCCTGCAGCCGCTGCAGGACCTGACGGTCGAGGACCGGGTGAGTCGAACGCAGTATCAATACTCGGTGGAGGATGCGAGCGCGGCGGAGCTGGCGGATTGGTCGGACAGGTTAGTCACTGAGTTTCAGAAGCACAAGGATGTGCTGATCGACGTGGCGAGCGACCAGCAGCTGAGCGGCATGGAGGCGCACCTGGTGATCGACCGGGATACGGCGTCACGGCTGGGGATTACGCCGCAGAATATCGACGACACGCTCGACGATGCGTTCGGCCAGCGGCAGGTGTCGACGATGTTTACGCAGCAGAACCAGTACCACGTGGTGCTGGAGGTTTCGCCGCGATTCCAGCGCAATCCACAGTCGCTCGACAATATTTACGTCAAAAGCTCGAACGGGACGCAGGTGCCGATCTCCACGTTTACGCACTTTGAGCCGCAGCGTGCGTCGCTGGCGATCAACCACCAGGGGCAGTTTCCTTCGACGGTGATCTCCTTCAATATCGCGCCGGGGAAGTCGATCGGCGATGCGGTGGCGGTGGTGAACCAGGTGAAGAAAGATTTGGAGCTTCCGGCGAGCGTGAATGCGGAGTTCCAGGGCTCAGCCGCGGCGTTTGAGGCCTCGCTGTCGAACGAACCGCTCCTGATTCTGGCTGCGCTGATTGTGGTGTATATCGTGCTGGGCGTCTTGTATGAGAGCTATATTCATCCGATTACGATCCTGTCGAC
>CAXUEE010000202.1:0-7279 GCA_964249905.1 uncultured Acidobacteriaceae bacterium | reverse complement strand
AGGTCTGGGAGAGCGGGTGACGATCGGGCGCGGAGTCATTCTTGGAGGGCAGGGCGGGGTTCTACCAGGCAAGCGAATCGACGGGGAAGGTGTGGTGTTCTGGGGCACGCCTGCGCAGCCGGTGCGCGAGTACCTCCGCGCTGTGGCGGCGATGCGCGCGCGCAAAGGAAAGCCGTAATGGCAGTAGTCGTGGTGGGTGGGCATACCCGGAACATTGGGAAGACCAGTGTGATGGCGGGCCTGATCGCAGCCATGCCGGAGAAGCACTGGACGGCGTTCAAGATCACGCAGTTTGGGCACGGCGTCTGCTCGGCGAACGGCAAGCCGTGCGATTGCGAGACGGCGGATCACACGATTGCAATCAGCGAAGAGCGCGAGCGGGAGAGTGGGACGGATTCCTCACGGTACTTGGCGGCGGGGGCGGCGCGGTCGTTCTGGGTGCGAACCCGGCAAGGACAGCTTGCGGAGGCGATGCCGAGGATTCGGCAAGAGCTGGCGCGGGCGGAAAATGTCATTATCGAGTCGAACAGTATTCTGCGATTTCTACAGCCGGACGTGTTTGTGTCAGTGCTGGACGCGGAGACGGCGGACTTCAAGGAGTCGGCCAAGCGGTACCTGGACCGTGCGGATGCGGTGGTGCTCACGGGAGGAAGCTTAGAGAGGGCAGCGTGGGACGGCGTGTCGGCGAGTCTGGTGCGGCGGGCGGAACGGTTCTCAGGATGTGCGGGCGGGTATTGTTCGCCGGAGTTGGTGGCGTTTCTGCAGCAGCGTTTGCGGTAGTGCTTCTTCCGGGAGCGGGAACGAGAGAGCCCCGGAGGTTGGCTCCGGGGCCCAGGGCAGAAGAGAGTCAATACGTCAGGAGAACAATCCATTGAGGCCGTTGGTGAAAAAGCCACCTTTGGCGGTGCCAGAGGCGACGGCTCCGCCGCCGGTGACAATGTTGAGGACCTGTGCTGTGCTGCGGGCAAAGCCAGTGACCATCTTCGGATCGGCGTCGACGATCTGCGTTGCAGTCGTGACGCTGGCGTTGAGGGTAACCATCTGCGTCGCGAGGCCGTAGTCGTCGGGGGCAGGTGGAGCGGGGTTCTCTGGGTTGGCCACTCCGCCTATTGTGTTTGTGCTGTATAGAGCTTGTGCAAGTTTG
Organism: uncultured Acidobacteriaceae bacterium; assembly: GCA_964249905.1. GTDB lineage: Bacteria > Acidobacteriota > Terriglobia > Terriglobales > Acidobacteriaceae > Edaphobacter. The sequence goes on along the minus strand of CAXUEE010000202.1, from coordinate 6,135 downwards.
GTGCGGAAGGCGGAGATGAGGCCGGTAACGGCGGTCAGCGTTCCGGCCGGGAAGCCTGCGGAGATGCCCATACCGGCATCGTTGGCATTGATGGAGGTGCGGACCAGGCCAGCATGGTAGGCCTCGACTGCATGAATGCCGACGGCGGCGCCTAGGATCGTCTTGCCGGTAGGTGTGTTGCTGATGAGAGGAGCCGCGCCGTGGTAAGCGGAGACGCCGACGTCCTCGAAGATGTATGCGCCGAGCAGGAAGAAGGCGTCATTCATGTAGGGGTTGAAGTTGTAGCTGGTGGGAACGCCGGCGGCAGTAGCAACCGCAAGGAACAGTGCTGGGGTGAGATTGATGGCCGGTTGAGCGACCGCGAGTGCGCCAAGCTGCGAGCGCAGGAAGGCGACGTGCTTGCCTTCTTCGATGGCCGTTTCGACCGCGTATCCGGCGATAGCTACGTTGGTGAAGGGAACCTTGAGCGTGGAGGCGACCGGCGCGCCGGTGACGCCGACGTTGGCGACGACTCCGGCAGTGGGACCACCGTTGCCGGCAACCCCGTTGATGGCGAGTGTCTGCGCGCCGGCTGCTGTGGAGGCGGAGGAGGCCACGTCGATGGTGGTGCCGAAGGCGGCGAGGTAGTAGAAGTTGGCTTCGAGGTATTCAAGGTTTAGGGCAAAGTTGAGGATATCGTTGTCGGTGTAGGTGGTGACCGTATTGACGGCGGCGGCGGGCTTGGTCATGGCCAGGGCAGCGAGGGCGGCTCCGCCGCCAATCAGCAGCGAGCGCCGGCTGGCGATGATGTTGTCGACAAAGGCGGTTTCTTGAGTGGGCATGTGAGTTTCGTTCCTTGGAACCGTAATAGGTTCGGGTTCGGTCGCTTCTACTCGGTCGTGCAGGCTGAACTAGCTTGCGGTCGTTTTAATATTGCCGTTCAGGCCGTTGGGGAAGAAAACTCCGGAGGCGACGCCCGCGCCGCCGCCCGTGCCGTAGACGATATGCAGAACCTGGTCGGTGGTGCGAGAGAAGGCAATTGCATTTGAGGAGCTTGCCGCGACAATCGCACTGGCAGTGTAGTTGCCGTTGGCCGCAATGGTTGCGGGCAGGGCTACCAGGGGTGTTTCATTGCCGCCGCCGAGGCTGCCGCGCAAGGTGGAGACGGCGTTCGCATAGCCGATCAGAGTGGAGGAGCCGGCAGCCTGAGCGATCGCGGTGATGCTGGTGCGGACATAGGCTGCGTGATACGCTTCGACGGCCTGTATGCCGGCAGCATAGTTAAGGTTGGCCGATACGGTGAGGGCAGGCGCTGCGCCGCTGTACGCCGTGACACCCACATCTTCAAAGATGAAGGCGCCGATCAGGAAGTTGGTGAAGCTGGTGTAAGGGCTAAAGCTGGTGGGCAGGTTGGCTGAAGGGGTAGCTGCGGCTGCGGCGGTGGCAAGGGTTTGGAAGGAGGTGCCGATGTTGATGTTCGGCATGGCTACGGGCGTTCCACCCTCTGAGGTGATCGCGCTGCGGAGAAAGTTGACGTGCGAGAGCTCGTCGAAGGCGATCTCGTTGAGGATGTTCTGCTGGGCGGAGGTGAGGCCGGTGAGCTGGGTTCCCCCGGTCACGGTTCCCGCCGCGGTGCCTCCGGTGCTGCTGGTGGGTAGGCCGCTGCCGGTTGCGGCGTAGAGGTAGAAGGAAGCTTCGAGGTACTCGAGGTTCAGGGCAAAGTTGAGGTAATCGGTGTCGGTCAACGCAGGAGTCGGGGTGGTGACGGTCGTGATGGCAGTGCTGCCTGAGGAGCATCCGTCAAGCACGGCGGCTGCGCCCAGGGCGCCGGCGCCGACCATAAAGTTGCGCCGCGAGACGGCTTTTTCGTACAGCTGAGTCAATTTGTCCACGTTCTTACCTTTCTCAGTTCCGCTATCTTGCGTTGACGACAATGTTCCTGCTACTCCACACAACGAGGCCCAAAGGTGTTTGGATTTCCGGCCTAGACGAATCTAAGCCACCGCAGTCATTCCATTGCTATCAAAATCGAGACCGTCCCACGGAAGTGGTAGGCGCCAAGCCGCTGCCTGGGTATGCAGGCGACAGACGGGGAATGCACACAGAACCAACGTTGCATGGACAGGAATGCCTGCCCGCCTCAAACGGGACGACATCCAGAGGACGCATTCGCGCTTGTGCCTGTATGCGCTAGAGGGAAGCGACAGGAAGGTGCATCAGATCGTGGGCCAGCGAGACTTCCTTCTGGACGAAGGGCTCGGCGTAGCGGACGCCGGCGAGCAGACCGAAATGACGAGCGGAGGCAAGGGTTCGCTCGCGGATCTCTGCCTGGGGAACAAAGAGGCGGCTGCCCTCGGGGTGGTCGCCATACTGGGAGCGATAGGCCAGCAGTGAGGCGAGGCGGGTCTCGATGTGCGGCGTAATGTCGACGACGAAGGTGGGGCGCACATCGGCGTAGAGCGAGGCGTAGAGGATCTTGTAGGGACGGTGCGGGAGGCCGTCGAGGTCTGCCTTCGCCAGACCGGCGAGGAAGCAGGCTTCATAGCCAAGGGTGGCGGAGGTGTAGTGGTCAGGGTGGCGGCCCTGCCAATAGGGCAGGAGCACCACCCGAGGGCGCTGTCGACGAAGAACGGCGGCGACTTTGAGGCGGTTTTCGAGGGTGTTCTGGACGTTGCCGTCGGGTAGGTCGAGGGCTTCTCGGTAAGCCACTTTGAGAATGCGCGCGGCTTCGATCGACTCAGCTTCGCGCTCGGCGGCGGATCCGCGGGTACCGCCCTCACCGCGCGTGAGATCGATGATGCCGGTCGTCCAGCCGAGAGCCTGCTGGACAAGGAGGGTGCCGCCGCAGGTCTGTTCCACGTCGTCCCGGTGCGCGGCGATGGCGAGGATGTCCAACAGGGTTCCTAGGCGACGAGAAAGGCGAAGTCAGACTGGAGGGTAGAGCTCACCTGGATGAGACCGCGAGCGAAGAAGCACACGGGCCTTCTGGAAAGGCCTCCAGGAAGAACTCAGTTGGCTTGGTTGGTCAGGGCATCCATGTAGGCGACGTCGAGGGCGGTGCCTTGGACGGTGATATTTAAATTGTTGATCTCGGATCCGTCGACGGTGTGGAAGGCATGCACCTGGCCTCCGTAGGCGGTGTACACCTTATGGAAGTTCTGCACCCAGCAGATGCCGGTAAGCGAGCCGTAGTAGACGAGGTTGTTGTCGCCATTCGGGTAGGGCACCGTAGGATTGGCCGCAGTGAGCGCGGGAATGATGGAGGCCGTACCGGCCCCAAGATCGTAGCGGGTCAGGCAGTTATAGTTCAGGCCCAGCTTGGCGCGTTCCCCTGTGGCGCAGAATTGGGAGCCGATCCACAGAGTATTGTCATCGGCGAAGAGCATGCGGGTGTGAGTGCCGTCAGAGATAGGGACAGGCGGGTTAGGCTTCATCGTAGCGAGAGGCATGACGGTCAGGTTGCCGGCGAAAAGGCCGTCTGGTTGCAGGGCTTGTCCGGAGGCGTAGAGATTGGTGCCGTCGAGGATTGCATCGGTGACCCCGCCGGGGATCGAGACGGTGTTCGTAACGACGTTTGGGTAGGGCAGGGAGGTGGGAATGGAGTTGATGTAAAGGGCGCCCTGAGGGAGGACGCTGACGCCCGCTCCGCCGTTTGTCCCGCCGCCGCACTCGACGCCGCAGTTGAGGACGTAGACGCTGGAGCCATCAAGCGAGAACGTGGCGCCGATGGGGCGATCGAAGTTTCCAGGTACGGGGACGACGCAGTAAACAGGCAGAACCTGCGGCTCGCAATCGATCGCGCCGGGCGGGTTGACGGAGTTGGCGGGCAGCTTGATGACCCGGTAGAGCGCGTTCGAGTTCTTCACCATTGCGAGGGCGACGGTGTCACCTGTGTTGACGGCGACCCGGTATACATTCGGCAGGTTCAGCGCGTAGGTGCCGCCGGTCGAGTTGTCGACCACGACAAGCTGCCCATTGGCGAGCACGGCGGAGAAGACATGGATGAAATCGGGAGCGATGGCGAGTGAGGTGGACGGGCCATTAAAGCTGCCGGCGCTGCCGAGCGAAGCCTCAGTGGAGTAGTTGATGCTGGTGACGGCGTAGGGCGAGGTGTTGGAGTAAACGTAGCCGCGGAGCTGCTCGGGAAAGTTGAGAATAAGAGTTGGAAAGCCGCTGTAGCCGGAGATGGAGAAGCCGCCAATGGTGTTCTGGATGTTGCTACGGATGTCTCGCTGGCCGTCTAGGATGACGAGGCTTCCAGTGCTGGCTGCATTGGAGCTGACGCCGACCATAACGCGTTGAGCAAGTTGGCTGGGCGGAATGGGCCGGCCGGCAAAGTTGTATTCGGGGAAGGCGTAGTAGTCGTGCGCGCAGCTGGTGAGCCCCAGAACGGCGCACAGAGTAAGAACGGCGACCATGGCCCAAGTCCGGCGCGGCCTGGCGAGTGTTTCCTCGGGGGAAGGAGAGATCTGCTTTAGCGAAGATTCAGCAGCGCTTCGGGAGGTGGCGTTCCGCTCGGTGCGGGGGAGAAAGGTATTGCGGATAGTCAACTTGAGCGGCTCCGAACTTGAGTGCAACAACTGTTTTGTCCACCCTAGGCTTAGGGGAAAGTATACCAAAATGGTGTGGAGGTAAGACGGAGGCCAGGCGGGTTGGAGAGCGGTTTGGATGCGGACGGAAGCTGCCGTAGGATGAGGTTATGGCGCGGTTGGATCCGGTAGCGGAGCTGTTTGAGGGTGGGACGGTTCTTTGCGATGGGGCCATGGGATCCATGCTGTACGGCCGCGGCATCTTCATCAATCGCTGCTATGACGAGCTGAACGTCTCGCAGCCGGACCTGGTGCGCGAGGTACATCTTGAATACCTGCAGGCGGGCGCGCGAATTATCGAAACGAACACCTTTGGGGCAAATGCGGTGCGGCTCGAGCGCTACGGTCTGGAAGGCCGGGTTTGGGAGCTGAACGTAGCCGGGGTTCGCCTGGCGCGCGAAGTGGTAACCCGGATGCGCGACAAACAGGCGAGTGAGGCATTTGTCGCGGGGGCGATCGGACCCTTGGGTGCGAAGATCGGAAAAGATGCCAAGGTGACGGAAGAAGAGGCCTACGCCGCATATGAGCAGCAGGTCAAGGCGCTCGCGGAAGGTGGCACCGGGGTCGGTCCGGACCTCCTGGTGATCGAAACGATGATGTCGGTGACCGAGGCAAAGCTGGCAATCCGGGCGGTGAAACGGGAGAGCCGCGGGTTGCGGGTCGTTGTGATGGTGACGGTGGATGAAGAGGGGCAGTGCCTGGACGGCAGTACTCCGGAGGAGGCCGCGCAGGCGCTAGAAAAAGCAGGGGCGGACGCGGTGGGGTGTAATTGCAGTGAAGGGCCAACGGTGGTGTTGCGGGTGATTGAACAGATGCGCAGCGCGACCGGGCTGCCGCTGGCGGCGATGCCCAATGCGGGAACACCGAAGCAGGTTGAGGGCCGCCACCTGTACCTGAGCTCGCCGGAGTACATGGCGAGCTTTGCGCGAAAACTGGTAAAGGCCGGGGCGACGTTTATCGGAGGGTGTTGCGGCACGACACCCAAGGACATCCGGGCGATGCGTGGGGCGCTGCGGGCGCTCGAAGCCCAGGAGACCGGCGTCGAGGTGGTCGAGTCGGCGGCGGCGCAGGTCGCGCTGAAGGTGAGTGTAGTGGAGCCGCCGCCGTTGGGGGAGCGGTCGAAGATCGGCGCGAAGATTGCCTCCGGGCAGTTCTGCACGATGGTGGAGATTGTGCCGCCGAAGGGATTCGACTGCAGCCGTGAGCTCGAGGGCGCGGCTGAGCTGCACTTGCTGGGTGTGGACGCAATCAACGTGCCGGACAGTCCGCGGGCCAGCGCCCGCATGAGCGCGCAGAGCCTGTGTGTGCAGATTCAGCAGCGTGTGGGCATTGAGACGGTGCTGCACTACACCTGCCGGGACCGCAATCTGCTGAGCCTCCAGAGCGACCTGCTGGGCGCTGCGTCGATTGGGCTGAGAAACATCCTGTGCCTGACGGGCGATCCTCCGAAGATGGGCTCGTACCCGGATGCGACGGCGGTGTTTGATGTGGATGCGATTGGGCTCGCGAAGATCGTGCGGGATCTGAACCATGGGCTGGACCTGGGCGGGAACCCGGTGGGCGGTTC
>CAXUEE010000201.1:4110-7312 GCA_964249905.1 uncultured Acidobacteriaceae bacterium | reverse complement strand
ATCTTGGCTTTCGGGAGAACCTGGAGACGCTGGGGGAGGTGGCGGGCGAGGATCTGTCGTCGTACAAGGGATACCTGGCTGCGCTGCGGTCGCGCCGGGCGTATTTCAAGCAGATGGGGGCGACGGCGCCGGATCATGGACACCTGACGGCGATGACGGCGGACCTGGGTGCGGATGAGGCGGCTCGGCTGTATGAACGGATTTACACGGCGCGGATGGCGGCGGGCGATGTGGAGCTGTTTCAGGCGCAGATGCTGACGGAGATGGCCGGCATGAGTGTCGAGGATGGGCTGACGATGCAGCTGCATCCGGGCAGCATCCGCAACCATAATCAGAAGGTGTATGAGCGGTTTGGGCGGGACAAGGGCGCGGATATTCCGGGGCCGACGGAGTATGTGCGGAGCCTGCGGCCGCTGCTCTCGAAGTACGGTAATGAGCCTGGGTTCACGTTTATTTTGTTTACGCTGGATGAGTCGACATTCTCACGCGAGCTGGCTCCGTTGGCGGGGCATTATCCGTGTTTGCGGCTGGGGCCTCCGTGGTGGTTTCACGACTCGCCGGAGGGGATGATGCGCTTCCGGGAGACGGCGACGGAGACGGCCGGGTTCTACAACACGGTCGGGTTTAACGACGATACGCGGGCGTTGCTGTCAATTCCTGCGCGGCACGATGTGGCTCGGCGGGTGGACTGCGCGTTTTTGGGGAGGCTGGTGGCGGAGCATCGGCTGGACGAGGAAGAGGCGGAGGAGCTGGTGCGGGAGTTGACGGTGGGGTTGGTGAAGAAGGCTTATCGATTGTAATGGGTAAGTCCTTGCTGTGTTCAAGCGAAATAAATAACAGCAGAGACGTAATACAGGGGTCCTTCGCTTCGCTCAGGATGACGTGTGTTGTGGTAAGCCGTAGGAATAGCGTTGATCTGTTCAGGGTTGGAGTGGATTGTGCCAGCGGACGCCGGGGAAGCGGGCGAAGTCGCGATCCGCACTGTGAAGAACAGCCCCGTGCTCAATCGTGATAGCGGCGATGGCGGCGTCGGTAAATGTGCTGCCCGCGGTATTGCCCGCCAGCGCAAGACGGCTCAGGATGGCCCAATGCTCGGTTCCGGGATAGAGTATGCGAACGTTCGGCCGCGAAAGCCAGTGTTCTACTGTGGAGAGTGCCTGAGACAACGTGAGGCGAGCCGAACCGAAGGCAGCTGCTGTCGAGATGCGCACGAAGCCCTGCACAGACAGTAACGGGACGCCGTAAGCATCTCCGGAAGAAAGCGATCGCTGCAGATACGCTGATGCTTTGTTGTAGAAAGGATCATTCTTGTTATGCGCGTACAGGAGCATGTTCGTGTCTGGAGCGTTCACGCTTCTCCTCGTAGTGCTCCATTTCCATTTCAGAATCGATTTGAGACGGTGTTAGACCGCGCCACTTTTCCGGATAATCAAGAGCGAAAGGTTCTATAGCGAAAGGTTCTACAACAAACCGTGCAGGTACGGGTAATGACAAGGTATCTCGCAGGATGCGGCTGACAGCTTGATCGAGAGACTCACCCGCGCGCTCTGCGGCTGCTTGCAGCTCTTTGAGAACGTCGTCATCGAGATCGATGGAAAGGGTCATGGTCCCATCGTGCGCCGGTCAGTATAGGTTGTCAATCAAGATTGAATAGAATGCAAGGGAGCGAGGCTGGCATGAGTTTATTGTTTGCAGCAGGGTCGCCGGAGACGGAGTTATCGACGGAGCAGATACGCACCGGGCTGGTGGAGGCGTTGACCAAGCTCGATGGCGAGAAGCCTCGTAAGCGCGTCTTGGCAGTGCCTCCGGACTTTACGCGCATGCACTCGATGAGCGGCGTGCTGACCGAGATGGCTTGGAAGTTTTATGGCGAGCGGCTGGCCGATGTCTTGCCCGCGCTCGGGACGCACAAGCCGATGACGGACAAGGAGATTGCGGCCATGTACGGAGCTGTGCCGCGCGGCTTGTTCCGCGTACATGACTGGCGCAACGACATCGTCACGCTGGGCGAGGTGCCGGGCGAACTGATGCTCGAGGTCAGTGAAGGCAAGCTCGACTACACCTGGCCGGCGCAGGTGAACAAGCTGCTGCGCGATGGAGGGCACGACCTGATCCTGTCGATCGGGCAGGTGGTGCCGCACGAGGTGGTCGGCATGGCCAACGGCTCGAAGAACATCTTCGTCGGCACGGGTGGCGTGATGGGCATTCATCGCTCGCATTTTCTCGGCGCGGTGTACGGGATGGAGCGCATGATGGGGCGCGCGGACACTCCGGTGCGGCGCGTGCTGAACTATGCCAGCGAGCACTTTACGGGGGCGCTGCCGGAGATCGTGTATGTGCAGACAGTGGTGAATAAGAACGCCGAGGGCAAGCTGGTCATGCGCGGGCTCTACATTTCGGACGGCAACGAGGCGTTCGAGTGCGCTGCCCAGCTGAGTCTGAAGTGTAACTTTCTGATGATGGATCGCGAGATCAGGAAGGCCGTTGTCTTTCTCGATCCGCACGAGTTCCGGTCGACCTGGCTGGGCAACAAAAGTGTCTATCGTACGCGAATGGCTTTGGCCGACGACGCGGAACTGATTGTGCTGGCGCCGGGTGTGCATGAGTTTGGCGAAGATGCGGCCATCGATGCGCTGATCCGCAAGTATGGGTACTGCGGCACGCCGGCGACGCTCGCAGCGGTAAAGCAGGATGCGCAGCTGGCAGCGAACCTGAGTGCGGCCGCGCACCTGATCCATGGGTCGAGCGAGGGGCGGTTTCGGATCCGGTATTGCCCGGGACACCTGACGCGGGCGGAGATCGAGGGCGTGCACTATGAATACGGCGATCTCGTGGAGTATGCGGCAAAGTACGATCCGGCGAAGCTGGCGGACGGATGGAATGTGGTCGAGGGCGAGGAGATTTTTTTCATCTCGAATCCGGGGTTAGGCTTGTGGGCGTATGAGGGGCGCTTTGTAGATTAGGGTCGGCTGGCTGGTGTAAAGCAAGAACGAGCAACGGCAAAGGCGAAAGAGAGGGGTCCTTCGCTTCGCTCAGGATGACATGTGTAGGTGGGTGCGTGAGGGTGCTTGGCTGTTTCGGGTGATGGAAGGCTGGCATCGCGTGGCCCTTTGAGAGATCAGCAGCGATTTGCCCGTGGTCCGGACGACTGGGTATGCTGAGGTGCGATAGATTGGTTAGACCAGTGGGTGTGCAGGAATGG
>CAXUEE010000201.1:3530-4100 GCA_964249905.1 uncultured Acidobacteriaceae bacterium | reverse complement strand
GGCACAGCTGCAGGCGTGTGTGATGGCGGGAGACGCCGGCGTAGAGGTAGTGCCGGTGTGGAACAAGTCGAATCGCGAGCACATGATCATCGGCTCTGAGCCGAGTGCGACGCGGGCGGCGGCCGATGCGGCCGTGAAGGAGCTAAGCTGGACGAAGCCGTACTTCCTCGATGCGGACCACATCAACCTGAAGACCGTTCAGCGCTTCCTCGATCCCTGTGACTTCTTTACGCTCGATGTGGCGGACCTGATCGGGCAGGCGGCCGAGCCGGAGGACGTAGCAACTTTTGTGAAGGCGCATCCGGAGCTGGTGGGCGAGGTGCTTATTCCCGGCATCGACGAGCCGTTCAAGACCGATCGTGCCTTTGTGGAAGGCGTGGCGAACAAGTTTCTGGCGGCGGTGAAGCATGCGGGCGAGATCTACAAGCTGCTGCTCGAGTACAAGGGCCGCGGACGCTTCGTGCCGGAGGTGTCGATGGATGAAACGGACTCTCCGCAGCCTCGGTCGAGCTGCTGGTGATCCTGGCGATGATTGCCGATGAAGGAATTTCGATCCAAACGATCGCGCCG
>CAXUEE010000201.1:3283-3520 GCA_964249905.1 uncultured Acidobacteriaceae bacterium | reverse complement strand
GGGTGTGGACTATGTGGGCGATCTTGCCCAGTTCACCAAGGAGTTCCGTGAGGATCTGGCGACGATCGCGTTTGCGGTGAAGACCTATGGGCTACCGAAAAATTTAAAGCTGAGCGTGCACTCGGGCTCGGACAAGTTTTCGATCTACCAGGCAATCCATCAGGCAGTGAACGATTTCGGGGCGGGCGTTCACCTGAAGACCGCGGGCACGACCTGGCTTGAGGAGGTGATCGGGCT
>CAXUEE010000201.1:0-3273 GCA_964249905.1 uncultured Acidobacteriaceae bacterium | reverse complement strand
AAGGAGGTGTATGCGGAGGCGTTCGCGCACGCGGACGAACTCACCGCGCCCTATGCGACGGTGATCAACATCGACCCGGCAAAGCTGCCTTCGCCGGACGAGGTGAAGGGCTGGACGAGCCGGCAGTTTACCGATGCGCTGCGCCATGACCAGAGCAATCCGGCGTACAACCCGAGCTTTCGGCAGCTGCTGCATGTGGGCTTCAAGGTGGCGGCAAAGATGGGGCCGCGCTACCTCCAGGCGCTTGAAGCCAACGAGGATGTGGTTGCGAAGAATGTGACGGCGAATCTGTTTGAGCGGCATATCAAGCCGGTGTTTCTGGGCGCGTAAGTTGGGGGCGGGCAATCGATGAATGTGGTGTTGATGGGGGTAAGCGGTTCGGGCAAGACGACCATCGGAACGCTGCTGGCCCAGCGCGCCGGCGTTCTGTTTGCCGATTCGGACGACTATCATCCGCCGGCGAACAAGGAGAAGATGGCGGCGGGGCATCCGCTGAACGATGAGGACCGGCAGCCGTGGCTGGAGACGCTGAATCATTTGATGCGGGGCTGGTTTGAGGCGGGCGAGGGAGGCGTGCTGGCTTGCTCGGCGCTCAAGGAGGCGTATCGGCAGACGCTGGCCGCGGGGATGCCGGAGGGTACGATTCACTTTGTGCTGCTGGATGGGAGTCCGGAGATGATTGCGGAACGCCTGGCCGCGCGCCACCATGAGTTCATGACGCCGAAGCTGCTGGACAGTCAGCTCAAGACCTTAGAGCGACCGTCGGGAGCGTATTGCGTGATGAACGATCGTGCTCCGGAGGTGGTGGTGGAGGAAATCTTAGAGCATGTGGGTGTTCCGGGCTGAAGACAGGAGAGAACGAACGCCGAGGGCGCGGAGGTTGCGCCGAGGTTTCGCAGAGGAGAAACATGGCAAGTTCGCTGTTTGATTTGACGGGCAAGGTCGCGGTCGTAGTAGGCGGAACATCGGGTATCGGGCTGGCGATGGCCGTGGGACTCGCGGAGGCAGGAGCCGATGTGGTGGCCACTTCGCGGCGGCAGGAGCAGGTGGAGGAGACTGCAGCCAAGATCGAAGCCGCGGGGCGAAAGACGTTGCGGCGGACGTCCGATGTGGGCGATCGTGCAAGCCTCGAGACCCTGCTTGCGGGGACGCTCGAGGAGTTCGGCCAGGTCGACATCCTGGTCAACTGCGCGGGCAAGATCAAGCGCGAGCCGACGATCTCGGTTTCGGAAGAGACGTGGGACGACATCATGAACACCAACGTGACCGGTACCTTGCGGGCGTGCCAGATCTTTGGGAGGCACATGCTGGAGCGAGGCTCAGGCAAGATCATCAATATTGCTTCCTTGAATACATTTGTGAGCTTGAAAGAGGTGACGGCGTACGCGTGCTCGAAGGCTGCCGTGGGCGCATTGACGAAGTCGCTGGCTGTGGAGTGGAGCGCGCGCGGGGTGACGGTGAATGCGATCGCTCCGGGCGTGTTTCGGACGGCGCTGAATCAGAAGCTGCTGGACGAGAGCGAGCGCGGCAAGGAGCTGCGGATGCGGACGCCGATGGCTCGCTTTGGCAAGACCGAGGAACTGGTAGGCTCGGCGGTATTTCTGGCGAGCGAGGCCTCGAACTTCATCACGGGCGAGATCCTGGTGGTGGATGGCGGCTTTCTGGCGAGCGGGGTCAATCAGTAGGGTGGAGATGCCGGCGGGTGCGCGCTTTCCGCATGCGATGTTGCGCGAGATCTTCGAGCAACCCGACGCGTTGCGGCGGACGCTGGAGGCGTATACGGACGGCAATGCACTACGCGAGGAACGGTTCGCGCCGGCCGCAGGAGCGTTGGCCCGGTGCGAGAGCCTGCTGATCGCGGCGAGCGGCTCCAGCCGGCTGGCGGGTTTGGTGGGCAAGCTTTTGCTGGAGGATTTCGCCGGGATTCCCGTGGAGGTGGAGTACGCCAGTGAGCTCATCTACCGGTCGACGCAGGCCATGCGTTCGCCCTGCTTTTTGTCGCTGTCGCAGTCGGGAGAGACGGCGGATACGCTTGAGGCTTTGCGCGAGGCCAAGGCCCGGAGCAGCTTTACGCTGGCGATAACCAACCGGGACGGATCGTCGATGGCTGCGCTGGCGGATTGCTCGCTGGTGACCGAGGCCGGCAGGGAAGAGGCCGTGCCCGCGACCAAGAGCTTCACGACTCAACTGCTTCTGCTGTCGCTGCTGGCTTTGTTTGCGGCGCGGGTGCGCGGACGGTTGACGGCGGCCGGTGTGGAGGCGCAGCTGGCGCAGATGCGGAGTTTACCGGAGCTGCTCGCTGCGGCTTTGCCGGTGTGGAAAACGCAGGTGGCGGAGCTGCTCGAAAGTCTGGGCGAGATCAGCAACTCCCTGATTCTGGGCCGGGGGATTCACTTTCCCATTGCCGGCGAGGGTGCGCTGAAGCTGAAGGAGTCCGCGTATATGCAGGCGGACGGGTACCCGGCGGGGGAGTTGAAGCACGGGCCCAATGCGCTGGTGGAAGAGCGGTCGGTTGTGGTGGTGCTGGCGACGCGGGATGTGCTCTCCCCGGACAGCCTTGTCCGGTATGGGAAGACGACCCGCCTGATAGAGGATTTGAAGCGGCAAGGAGCGCGGCTAGTTGCGGTTGGCAGCGAGGGAGACGAGGAGCTGGGGCAGTGGTGCGAGCACGTGATCCACGTTCCCGCGTGCGCGGAACACCTCACGCCTCTTCTGGAGGTGGTGCCGCTGCAGCTGCTTGCGTACTTTGCAGCGGTGCGGCGGGGCATCGACGTTGACCGGCCGCGCAATCTGGTCAAGGCTGTTCTTGAGGAGTAGGAGAGTCGGCCGCGTGGCTTGCCTTTCGCGTCTGAAGACCAGAAAACGTTAGAGGCGGCTGCGCCCTCTCCCGAAGATCAGGTAGAGAACAACAAGGGCGAGGATAAGGCTGATGCCACCTCCGCCGTAGTAGCCGACGCCCGGGCCCATGTAATAACCACCGCCGCCAAAGAGGATGAGGAGAAGGATCAGAATCAGGATGAGTGGCATGCGGGGAAGCATAGCATAGGCGGGCGGTGCTTCCACGCTTACCCTGTCAGTCGGTTCTAGCGCAGGGTCGCGTCGCGCAAGAAACCGAAGCTGCCGTCGACGCGCGGGTGGAGATTGGCAAGACGCGCGGTGTGAACGATCTCGTTGTTGGGGTACCAGAGGGGGATGGCGGGCAGCTCGGCGGAGAGGATCTGCTGAGCTTCAAGAAAAGCCTGCCGGCGGGCGGCTTCCGCGGCTGGGCCGGGT
>CAXUEE010000200.1:0-7324 GCA_964249905.1 uncultured Acidobacteriaceae bacterium | reverse complement strand
GCGGAGCCGAAGTTGGCCGCCCCAAGCGTCGTGTTCGGCGCGCCAAAGATCGGTGTGTTGAGCACGTTGAAGAACTCCCCGCGGATCTCGAAGCTGACGCCCTCACGCACAATGAACTGCTTGAAGAGAGAGGCATCGATCAGAGGATGAATGGGTTCACGCACGTTCAGGTAAAAGCTGTTGTTCTGGACGGTGTAGGCCAGTCTTTGTCTGAAGGCAGGTGTGGGTGAATTTGCGTCGCAGGCCGTAACCGTCGACGAGCTGTTGACGTTGGCGTAGACCGCCGACCCGTTCACGATGGACACACCCTGGTAGCAGGTGTTGAACTCCCGGCTACGCGAGGCGTTGGGCTGGACATAAGTGCCGATGATGTCGACGTTGGAAGGCGCCGGAATCAAGGGGCCATTGGACAAGCGAACAACGCTGTTCAGCTGCCAGCCACCGATGAGGAGACGCTCGTACGCAGGACGGCTGAGAAACTTCGGCAGTTCAAACGTGCCAAAGATGTTGCCGAACAGAGTCGGATTGGGGTCCTGCACGGATTCGAGCTGGTTGTTCGCGAGGCTCGCGTTATCAGGGGATCCACTGGGATTGGAACTGCCCCCGCCTGGCCCCAGGAACGCATTGCGCAGCACCACCTTGTCCCAGGTAAAGTTGCCCTGGAAGGTAAAGTGATTCCTCATCGGCCGCGAGACCTGGACCTGAAGTGAGTTGTACGGCGCAGTGCCAAGGGAGCTGTAGTCCTCGGTCACCGTACCAAACTCCGGATACGGCACCAGAAGCTGATTACGGGCGATAGTTGGAGCGTTCAGCGTAGTCGATTGCGGAATCTTGCCGGCCAGCGGATTGGGCACCGCGGCATTGAGGAAAGTGACCTCCGTTGCTCCCTGGTTGTAGTACTGCGGGGGTAACACGTTGATGTTGTGGTTGACCTCAAGGCCCGAAGGGCGAGCGCCCACATAGGCAACTTGCAGCGCGAGCGCACCGGGGAACTGTTGCTGCACACTCGCTGAATATTGCGTGCTCTTCGGCTGCGTGTGGCCCTGGTCATTAAAAGTGATGTTCTGGCCCAGCGCTGTTCCGAGGCCTAGCGAACTTCCCGTTGGCAGCACGACGCCCTGCGGGAATGGATTGCTCAAATTGTTCACCGGAGCACTTGTTACGTAGTTGTTATAGCTGGTCGATTGACTGAAGCCCGTCCCGACCGGGGTTTCAAGCGTATTGAAGTAGATGATGCCGAAGCCGGCGCGCACCACTGTATCCCGAGATGCTTGATAGGCCGCTCCGATGCGAGGCTGAACGTTGTTCAGGTCGTTTGTGTACGGATGCCGATTGGCCAATGACGTGTACTGCAGCCCACCATTGAGCGTGATGCCTGGCACGGAAGACTGCAGAGGATTGGAGCAGGTGAAGCAGAAGCCGGTGACCTGCTTGTTGTATCTCTCTGTGAAGGGAGACTCATAATCGTAGCGCACGCCCAGGTTCAGAGTCAGCTTGCTGGTGGCGCGCCAGTCATCCTGGAGAAACGGCGCCATGTAAAACTGCTCCAACGCGAATGCGGCGCTGATGTTGTAGTTTGCCGTGCTGAAGTCTCCAAGGAGCAGCGAGGCAATCGGATCGCCTGACGTAGCCTGCGAGCCCACTGCTACGCTGACAGAGTTTTGCTGCGTAAAGCGGCGATCAAAGGTGAAGCCAGGCGTCGTGGCCGACGAACCAACCAGGCCGCTCTGCGGATTCTGAACGTTGTAGCGAAGCAGGTTGCCTTCAAACCCGATCCGCAAAGTGTGTTTTCCGATGGTCTTGGTCAGGATCTCCTCAAGCGAGCCGGTCGTGTTCTCACTTACTTGCCCGCCCGCGCCCGGTGCCAGGCCGGCATAACTGTCGGACGCACTCTCACCGGGAAACGAGCTGTAAGGGAAAGCGTTGTTCGCAATGCTGAGCGAAGCCAGGTTGAAGTTCTGATTCAACGGATACACCAGACCGAACGGGTGATAAATCAGCCCGAAGCGCGAGTCCAGCACCAGGCTGGACGAGAACTGATGGATGTCGTCGAGGCTTCCGCCGCGATTGTTGCGATACACGTTGTAGCCAAAGCCGGTCGAAGTGTTGACCGGGCCTACGCCTTGGGGAAAGCCCTCAAGAGGGTATGCCTGCGTCAGGCCGGAGCGAAAGAAGATCGCGTTCAATTTGTTCTTCTGGCCAAGGGATTGGTCAAAACGTGCAATGAACGAGGGATAGGTGCTGTCGTAGGAGGTCTGGGTCGCGATGAAGTTGGTGGAACTGGTGACGGGAGCGCCGGCCACGTTCGGCAGCGGCAGATACTGCACCAGGGCCGCACCGGCGGGGTTGATGCGTGAGGCTATGTTGTTGTTTGCGAAGAAGACGGTGCGATTGCCGTTCGCATCCACGGGGGAGAGCGGGTCATAAAGCTGGATGCCCGACGTGCAAAAGCCACTGGCGTTGAAGGTCGAACAGAGTGCGGAGAAATCACCGGCACGCTCAGCCGTTGAAGGCACACGCGCCTGGTAATTCACCGCGGTGTGCGACTGATAGCGCTCAAACGCCACCATGAAGAAGGTCTTGTCGCGACCGTCGTAGATCTTCGGGAGGAAGACAGGTCCGTCCACGACGAAGCCAGTCTGGCTCAGCTGATCATTGTTGCGGCGGGTCGGCGATACCGCGGCGTTTTGGGTAGGCACCTTCTCCGATGTATTGGCGTTCAGGTACGTGTTCTGAAAAACGTAATATGCCGCGCCGTGCAGGGCGTTGTTGCCGTTGCGCACGACGGTATTGGTGACCGTGCCATTGCCGTGACCGATCTGCGCGTCGAAGATGCTGGTCTGCACCTTGACCTCTTCCACGGCTTCAGGCGAAGGCACAAAGCCTGTATAACTCGCGCCGGAAAAGCGCTCGGCCGGATCATCCGGAACGCCGTCGAGAGTCAGACGGTTGTGACCGGAGCTACCGTCCGACGTGATCTGCACAGAGACGCCGCTGAACGGCTGCGTGAACTGGCTGGACTTACCTTGAAAGTATCCCCCGGAACCGGTGTTGATGACACCGGCGGCCAGTGTGGCCTGTACGAACGGATTTCGTCCGATGTTTGGAAGGTCGGTGACTTCCTGGTTATTCAGCGTCGTCGCAATCTGGGCGGAGCCGGAATCAAGTAGCGAATTATCGGCAGTGACCTCCACGGTCTCCGTCGCAGCGCCCGCACTTAACGTAAAATCGACGACCTGGGCCTGGCCAGCGGTCAGGACCACGCCGGTACGCGTTTCCGTACGGAAGCCTGAGGCCGCCAGAGTAATGGTATAGGTGCCTGGATTGAGCGCGCCGAAGTCGTAGGACCCGGAGGCGTTGGCGACTCCCGAAGTCTTGAAATGGGTTGCTGTTTCCTCGGCCGTCACGCTTGCGCCCGGAATCTTGGCTCCAGAAGCGTCACTTACTTCCCCGGCGATGCTGCCCAGGTAGCGCTGCGCACTCGCTGTAACTCCGCCAGCAAGAAGACACAATCCGGCGGCATGGAGTAAGGCGCTGGTCAGGAGAGCTCGAGAAACGAAACTGCGTTGGGACATGTGTTGCCTCCGTAAAGCAAAGGACGTTTTCAGCAAACCTGTATCGCGCGAAGCTCAAGCAGGTCTGCAATCTTTTTCAACCTGGCCGCCTGATGTCCTACCCCGACAGCACAATGGTGCGCGGGTCCGTGGCTATTCCAGGCTTCCACGAAACGACGGGCACCCAGGGCAAAGCGATACCGGCTGTTCGTGTTTCCAATCTCAAGGATCTCGCCCGGGACGCTCTCGCCTTGGGCCAACAGGAATGAAAAGCCTCTTTCAGGGTCTTCCACAATCGAGAGCACCGTGACAGCACCATGGCGCACCGACATCTCGACCGAAAGCCCGCGACCGATCTTGCCGTGATAGACCTCCAACGGCCGCACCTTTACTCGATCCTGCGCAATGAGCGGATGCCCGGGACCATCATGTCCCATCAGCACCACGTCCTCACTGAAGTCCATGGCATAGTACTCCGTAAAAGATCCGCCCGCGCCAAGCAGGTCCAAAATCTTCATCGCAAGAACGTTCTTCACTTCATACTCGCCTGCCACGGGTACACCATGGGCCGTCAGCCGAGACGTGCCCAGGATGATGGACGTCATGGTGTCCTCGTTCTCCGCCACACCGCTGCCCTTGTAGAAGTAGGCCAACAGGCCCAATCCGTGCTCCGAGACCAACCGCTCCAGCGCGACCGTGGTGCGTGCGGCGCGTGCACGTTCCTCCATGGAACACCCGGTCTCGAAGGCAAATT
Organism: uncultured Acidobacteriaceae bacterium; assembly: GCA_964249905.1. Taxonomy (GTDB): domain Bacteria; phylum Acidobacteriota; class Terriglobia; order Terriglobales; family Acidobacteriaceae; genus Edaphobacter. Next base: position 3,016 of record CAXUEE010000200.1, on the reverse strand, counting down.
CCGCTTCGAGATCTTCGAGCTTTTCTGCAACCTGCTGGTCCGTGACATCTCGCCGGAACGCGCTCAGCTGGTCGACTTCAAGCATTTCGATCGCCACACCGAAGCGTCCACTCACTTGGGTCAAGTCCGTCGCAATGTCCAACATGCCGTTGTAGGTGTGCCCCATGAGGCCCAAAGTGGCATGCGCTAGCGCCTTGACCACAGCGGCGGCGCGCAACCAGTCTTCAAGCTCGTCCCAGCAAATGGGATCGTCGTGCAGCATACCCGTCACTTGGTAGAACGGCAGACCTAATCGTCGCAGCACGTTGGCGATCTCGGGCACGGGGCAAGCGCTGCAATAGGCGAGCCATTCGCCTGTCATCTGGGTACGATTGGCCATTCGGTTAAAGTCGGCGTAGACGATGGCGGCCTCTGGCTGCAGGTTCAGCAAAATAACCGGCACCTTGGCTCGCTGCACGATAGGCAGCACAGTGGATGAGAGCGCATAGGTCGTCACATAAATCAAGAGCAGATCGATATCCTGCTCTCGGCAAGCATGCCCGGCAGCGACTCCTTTGGCCACGGTGTCCGCCATTCCCAACTCGACGATGACGCGCTCTGCGGAACCGAGCCTCTGCGCGACCGCGCTCACGTAGTCGAGCAGGCGACGCTCGAGCCCGGCGAATTGCGACCAGTACGCTTCTAGTCCCAGCCCGACCAGACCCACACGCAACCGTTTGTAATCCTGCATTTGCCCCCGAATTCTCTTTTGCTCTAAGCCAGTGGGGAGCTTAGATAGACGCAAAGAGAGATGTCAAACTGAATGCGGCACGGGAGCAGTTATTTCACGCTTCGAAACGGTGAAGCGGGGCAAATCGGCAAAGAACTTGACTTTTATCAAAGTGACCGACGCAGCCCGATCCTGAGAAGTTTCGCAGTGTGAAATGATGTCAGTGAGCAGAGGTTTCAGTTACGGGAGCAAGTTGGATGGCCACGAAACAGGGGCGGGCGCACGCGAAGCCGGTTAAGAAAGCACTCCCCTCGACCGTTTTACCCCGCAGCCCGCACATCGAAGCGGTGGTGCGCGCCTGCCGCATTCTGCAAAACTTCAAGGCCGATGGAGGCGTGCGTCGACTGGACGAGATTGCGGCTAGCTGCTGCTTGCCGAAGCCGACCGCGTACCGTCTGCTGACGACGCTGGTGAGTTGTGGCATGCTTGAGCGACCGGAGAAGAACCGCTATCGTATGGCCGGACCCCAGACCGGCAAGACCTCTTACCGCATCGGGTACGCCTCGCAAAGCGAAGAGTTCTCCTTTTCCCGGCTGGTTTCCGACAGCATCCGTAGTAGCGCCTACTCGGCCGGTCTTGAGTTGCTCGTACTCAGCAATCGTTTTAGCCCCAAGGCCGCCATCGACAACGCGGAGATTTTTGTTCGCGAAAGGGTCGACTTCGTCATCGAGTTCCAGACCAGCGAGAAGGCGGCGCCCACCATTTCCTCGCGCCTGCACGAGGCCGGTATTCCTTCCCTTGCCATCGAGATTCCGCATCCGGACGCGTACTACTTTGGCGCCAATAACTACAGAGCCGGCGTGATGGCTGGCCATGCGCTCGCACAGGCGTGCATCACCCGCTGGGACGGGCGGCCTGACGAGGTGCTCTTGCTCGAACTGCCCGCGGCTGGCGCGCTTCCGCAGTCCCGCCTGACAGGCACGCTCGCTGGATTGCGCGAGCTACTGCCCCAGCTTCCCAATCAGCGCGTACACTTCTTGAACGGGCGCGGACGCTTTGAGAATAGTCTGCATGCCACTCGTCGCCACCTGAACCGGTCCACGGCCCGTCGAACGCTGATCTCTGCAGTCAACGATGAGTGCTGCCTGGGTGCACTCTGCGCGTTCGGCGAAGCCGGTCGTTCCGATCAATGCTTGGCGGTTGGACAAAATGCGAGCATCGAAGCTCGTCAGGAGATGCGACGGTCGGGGGCCCGACTAGTCGGGTCCGTGGGCTACTTTCCAGAGCGGTACGGCGATGCGGTTATCTCCCTTGCACTGCGCATCCTGAGTGGCCGCCTGCCGCCTCTGGCTACCTTCGTGAAACACCAGATGATCACCGCCGCCAATGTGGACCTCCATTATCCAAACGATCACCTTCTCATCGGCGCGGGAAACGATTCGCTTCTTTACAGCAGCCGGTAGCAGTTCTGTTTGTTCCATCTTGTGCGACGCGGGCGCGTGATCTCTGAAGACCACGGCTCTGAGGTTTACAAGAAATGTTGCATGTGATTGGCGAAGCCCGCGTCTTTCGCATAGCCAGAACGTCGAACTGCAAATCCCATCGAAGGCGGACGCCGTCCAGGAGCAGGGAGGCGGCATTTAGATTCTCCTTTGCTGCCAGCAGGACCTCAGCGGCGATAGATAGCATTCGAGCATTGACGTGAAGTGCTGTAAGTCTGCCCGGGCTCAGACTCCCACACACCCGGATTTTCCGGTCTTCCGCATTTACGCCGTAGGTGTCCGTGTCAGGTTTGTCCTTGCCTCCGCGGCGTTCCCGACCGTGGCAGCCGACGCCGACTTAGCCTGATCATGCGCATGTCTCGCCTTGTTGACACCAGCAACCTTCTGCGTGGGCAAAGGTTGACCAATGCCACTCAAGCCCGTTCGGGCACCCGGAAATTGAGCGTACCCCGGGAGTGAACTACGTTGTGGATCAGTCAAGAGCGCGTCGTCTATGGCAAGCAGGCATTGCATGTGACAGGGCACTTTTGGCTTCACCTCGACTGATCCTGCAACCGCCAAAACTGAGGATCTCAAAACTCACGCCTGCTTCCTCGTAAGGTCTTCGACAAGACTTTGTTGTCACGGAAGCGCCAATACCGACCAAGCAGATATACCTTTGTGGTCACGAATGTCGTTCTCTACGATTTCTGCTACGACGTCCCCGTCAAGCTCTTCGCCGCAACCTGCTGCTCGGCTGCATCTTCCTTGTCCTGCCTGATGCCCTCCTCCTCTGCCGCTTTCTGGAGTCAGAAATCCACCAAAC
>CAXUEE010000199.1:4247-7356 GCA_964249905.1 uncultured Acidobacteriaceae bacterium | reverse complement strand
CCCTCCCCGATATCTCCGCCCGCACCACCAGCCGCGCGCTCGTCCACCAGCCCACCAAGGAAAACCCCAGCGCCCCCCAGCGCCTGCCCGAGGCCGCCTCTGCCATCGTCCGCCTTGCCTCCGCCCTCGCCACTCAGCTCGCCGAGGCCGGCACTTTCGAGCACCACATCCCCAAAGACTCCCCCGCGCTCGGCGGCGCCATGACCCCCGAGATGCTCTTCATCACGCCCGTCACCTCGAACCCCGACGCGCAGTCGCCTCTGCTCGAGGTCTACCGCACCATCGACCTCCCGCTCGTCCCCGTCCTCCTCCGCATGGAACAGACCGGCGTCCGCATCGATCCCGTCTTCCTGCGCGACATGAGCTCCCGCCTCGCCGTCATCATCGATACCCTCGGCGAAGGTATCTACGCCGAATCCGGCCACCGCTTCAACATCAACTCCCCCAAGCAGCTCGGCGAAGTCCTCTTCACCCACATGGGCCTCCCCAAGCCGATGAAGTACGGCAAAGGGAAGGTCGTCTCGACCGCGCAGGACGTCCTCGAAGAGCTCGCCGAGCAGCACCCCATCGCCGCCCGCGTGCTCGAGTATCGCCAGCTCCAAAAGCTGCGCGGCACTTACCTCGACGCGCTCCCCCAGCTCGCCGACGCCGAAGGCCGCATCCACACTACCTTCAACCAGGTCGGCACCGCCACCGGCCGCCTCTCGAGCACCAACCCCAACCTCCAAAACATCCCCATCCGCACCGCCATCGGCCGAGACATCCGCGCCGCCTTCATCGCCGCCCCCGGCAACCTTCTTATGTCGGCAGACTATTCGCAGATCGAGCTGCGCCTGATGGCTCACTTCTCGCAAGACCCCTTGTTGCTCAACGCTTACCGCACCAATCAGGACATCCACACCCTCACCGCGTCCGAGGTCTTCGGCATCCCCGTCGACCAGCTCGACAAAGAAACCCGCGCCCGCGCCAAAGCCGTCAACTTCGGTATCGTCTATGGCATCAGCCCGTTCGGCCTGGCCGTCCAGCTGAACATCGACCAGAAGATCGCCAAAACCTACATCGAAACCTACTTCGACCGCTACGCCGGCGTCCGCACGTTCATCGACGAGACGCTCGCCACCGTCCGCCGCGACCAGGCCGTGCGCACCCACTTCGGCCGCATCCGCCCCATCCCGGACATCGGCTCGCGCAATCCCAACATGCGCGGCTTCGCCGAGCGCACCGCCGTCAACACGCCGCTCCAGGGCACCGCCGCCGACCTGATCAAGCTCGCCATGATCGCCCTCGACAGGCAGATAGAGCAACGGCGTCTCCGCTCAAGAATGACCCTCCAGGTCCACGACGAGCTGCTCTTCGACGTCGTTCCCGAAGAAGCCGACGAGATGCAGACGCTCGTCAAACACGAGATGGAGAACGTAGCGCAGTTCTCCGTCCCCATCGTCGCCGATGTAGGCCTCGGCCACAACTGGCGCGACATCAAGTGAGCCTGAGCCGGATCCGGCGATATAATCCCGGCATGACGCTCACTCTCGACGCCCAGACGGAAGAACGCATTCAACGCGAGATCGCTCTTGGCCATTTCCAAGAGCCCACTGAGGTCATCGCTCATGCTCTGAACCTGCTCGCCGCCGAGCAAACGCGCCGCGAAGGCCGCCAAAAAGCATGGGACAATGCATTCGGTCTCTGGAAAGATAGGCAAGAAGACGGTCTTGCTTACCAGGAACGACTCAGGAATGAGTGGTGAAAGGCAACGCCCTCTTTGATACGACCATTCTCATTGACAACCTGAATGGTCACGCCCAGGCGCTGGCAACTCGTGACCGATACACCGATCACTTCATCAGCATAGTCACCTGGATGGAAGTGCTGGTAGGCGCGACGGCGGCCACGGAGGGTTTTGTGAGAACTTTCCTGAAAAGCTTCGTGCTGCTTGATCTCACTCCTGCGATCGCCGAGCGCGCCATCCTCATCCGTCGCCAAAAACGCCTCAAGCTCCCCGACGCCATCATTCTCGCCTCCGCCGAGATCAACGGCCTGACCCTGGTTACGCGCAATACCCGCGACTTCGTGGCGGACGCCGGCATCGACATCCCCTACGTCCTCTGACTTCGCTCTCGAAGGACAGTAAACGTCCGGAAGAGCCGCGAAGCTCTCCCGGACATATAACCTACGGCAGCACCGCCCGCAGACTCCCCCCAAAACTCCCGCCGTTATACGTCCCGCCAAAGCGCTCCACCGCCGCAGCTCCTGAGCTTCCTGCGGTCGCCGGGAAGTTGAACGACACCATCGACACGCCACCCGGAGCCAGGCTCCCCATCGCCAGCGGCAACGTCCTGCCCGGAGCCGGACTCCCCACCGCCGAGCCGACCGTCGCACTCGTCATTTGGAGCCCCTGCGCCGTCCCCGTCCCGTTATTGGTAATCGTCACGGTCTGCTGCAAACTCCCATCCCCCAGCCGCTCGAGCGTCGAGGTCGTCACCAGCTGCACCGTGCCCGCCACCGTCGCCGGCGGCAGCACAATCATCGTCAGCGAGCGCGCCGGAAACGTGTTGTACAGCGCCTGCCCCACCACCGAGCTGCTGTCCGTCTCGTTCACCTGGTCGTTCGTGTCCGTCAGGAAAGTCTGCGCCGCCGAGCCCGACGTCCCCGCATCCACCCCGAAGCTCGTCTGCACCGCCGTCGTCGCCGTGTTGATCACCGCGATCACCTTGCTGCCGTCCGTATTCCGAAACGCGACCACGTTCAGGTTCGCGTTGCTGTTGCTCGAGCTCACCCGGTATGCCCCCGGACGCACAAACCGGCTCATGGCTGCGATCGCATAGAACCGCCCCGCCACCGTATAGCTGGCCGTTGAGGGAGTCGTCAGGATCAGCGCCGCTGCTCCGGTCGAGGTTCCCCACCAGTAGTTATAGGCATTCACCTGGCCCGCGTTGAAGGCCTGGATGATGTCGTTGGCCAGGTACATGCCGTCCGGCCCGCCCGAGCAGCCGCCGCAGTCCCAGCGCGGCTCAAACGTCCCGTTCGTGCTGCTCCACTCCGTCATCCACACCGGCTTGGTCGTCGGCTGCGGTCCCGTCGCGTGCCCGCCGTACTCGTGCGACGAGATCAC
>CAXUEE010000199.1:0-4237 GCA_964249905.1 uncultured Acidobacteriaceae bacterium | reverse complement strand
ATCACATCTATATACGAGTTCGCCGCCGCCTCCGCCGTAATCGCCTGTGTAAACGGCGTCTGGATCGGCCACTTGCTCCCATCGCAGCAGAACGTCCGGATGCCCAGGCCCGAGGCCCGCACCGTCGGCCCAAAGGCATTGTCGATGAAATCGAGCGCTCCCGCCGGGCTCGCCTGCATCGAGGCGTACGTCACGTTGTAATCCGGCTCGTTCAGAAAACCGAGGTTATGAATCGGCACGCCAACCCCGCCATAAAACCTCACATACTGCACCAGCATATTGGCGTAGGCTTGCCGCCAATCGCCCGTGGCGCATGCCGGAGCATCGACCGTCCCGCAAAGATAGCCGCCGTTGATCACGCTGTTGTTCGACTTCATGAACGCCGGCGCGGACCAGGCATCGGCATAGAACGTATTCACTCCGTATTTCTGGCCCTGCTGCGCCAGCCACACCTGCCCTCCGTCCGATCCGTCGAACACGTACGTCGGCATCGCCGTCGGCGAGCCCGGACTGTTCGGCTCGATCAGCGAGTCGGTGTTGATCCCGAGCCGGAGAATGCTGAAGCCCGCCCCCACCTGCCGGCTGTACAGCAGATCGAGGATCGTGGCCTGGCTGGCCGCCGGGAGAAGCTTCAACGCATTCGCCTCCCCAAACGCGTCGGAAAATCCGAAGCCTTCAATCGGCTGCTGGTTCGCGGTGAAATCGATCGCCCCGGCCTGCGCCAGGCACGGCGCCGACGCATGCGCGAGAACAAAGACGGCGACAACGCCTCCAGCAAGCGAGGCTCCCAGGCGCTGTCCGACGGCACGACACAAAGTACGAAGAAATGGCATGGCTTCCCTCAAGGAACATGAAAAAGAGTGAGAAAGGAGCCGAGCTCCGTCCTCCCAACAACCTACAAGATTTAGTTCGGGAGCAAGACTTTACTGCCCGCGAAGCATATTCCGGCTGCGCAATCCCTGTCAAACTCCGGAGTCAACCGGGAAAACGAAAACTCCTGTTCGCAAAATATTTACCCGAAGTGCCGCGGCGATCTCCCGTTTCCCGCTCAGAAAGACTCGGGCTCTTTCTACGCGACAGGGCGAGCCGATGGGGCGATGAACTCATCCCAAGCTCTGCGCCAGTAAGCGGACGCAAACGCGTACGCTTCTACTCGCTTTCGGCCGAGGGGTACTACGGCGTCTTCGTGGCGGAATTGAACCCATGCGGGCAGCACAGGCCAGGCGGACGGCACAGACCAAGGTAGCCAACTTTCGGCGAGCTCACCTGATAGACTTAGTAGTCGCGCAAAAGCGATTCTCCGCGCCTCTCCGCCGGTTTGCGTCCGCAAGACCTAGCCAGGCACCTAAGGAAAACTCTTACCGTGGCAAATGAAACCCGCCTCCAACAAGTAGAAGACAGAAAATCCGCGCTCAAGCAGGATCACTTCATCACGACGACCTCCTCTGGTCTCGAATGGGTCAGCGCGAATCGCAGGTCGGTGCTCGTGACCACCTCGATCCTGTTCGCCCTGATCGTTCTTGCCGTCCTGACTGCGGTCCTCTTCAACCGCCGCTCGGATGCTGCCGCCGCCGCCTTCGGACGCGCTATGCAGACCTACGAATCTCCGCTCGTCACCCCAGGCGAACCGCAGGAGCCCGGCGTGACCGTCTATGACTCCGCCGGCGAGCGCGCCAAGGCCGCCAACGCCCAGTTCGTTGCCGTAGCCAACCAGTACGCCTCTACCCGTGACGGCAAAAATGCGCTCTACTTCGCCGGAATTACCGCGATGGAAGCGGGCCAGACTGCCTCCGCCGAGGCGGACCTCCAGAAAGTAGCCCGCGCCTGGAACAAAGAGCTTGCCGCTCTGGGCAAGTTCGCGCTCGCCGACCTCTACCACGGCACGGGCCGCGACGGGCAAGCGATCGAACTCTACAACCAGCTCACCGCCAAGCCCACCGACGCTATCCCCGCCGGCCTCGCCCAGATCACCCTCGCCGCGCTCTACACCGACGAAGGCAAGCCCGAGCAGGCGCGGCAGATCTACGCCCAGCTGAAAGACAAAGACAAGGACGCCAAAGGCCTGCAAGGTCCTGCCGGCTCCATCGCCGCGCAAAAGCTCAACCCCGCCCAAGCGTCCGGCCCAGTCCCTCAGCTCTAAGATCCGGATGCTGACCGGAAGCCGTGGATCTCGTCGTGCAAATGAGAAGCGGTTGAGCGGTCGCTCACAAAATCCGCCGCCCCCAGCGCATCCTGGCCTGCACCCGCGCGAAGATCAGACACCGCCTTCCAGGTATCCGTCTTCCTGGGGGTCGGTACCCAGAGCGGAAGCTCCATCTTTAAATAGGTGGACAGCGCATGCGCGTGCGGCTCATAGAGCAAGCGGATCGCCGTCAGTCGTCGCATGCTCTCCGGATCCCCGCACAGACGCATATGTAGATCGCCAAGAAGCTCGCACATCGCGCTAAACGTGTCCGAAGGCAACCGATCCAGACCTTCAGCCTCCTTCTCTTTGGCTGATCGCTCCACGTGGAAGACATGGCCCACATCCACCAGCGCATGCCGTGCCATCGCAAAGGTCAGCTGCGCCTGGCGTGCCGAAGTCCCCTCCACCGTAGTAATCAGCAGCGCGCACGCGTCAAGCACCGAAACCAGCGCCGAAAGCCAGCTCTGGTTATCATGCTGCGACCGGTAGTAGCACAGAATCGGGTAAGAGATGTGCGATTCCAGGAGCTCCGCCGACCAGCGCTCCCACTCCGCCAGCAGTCCGATCAGCTCCGCTTCGCCCCCCTTATAGGCGTGCCGCCGCAGCAGCTCCGTAGCCGTCGGCGGAGATCCCGCGCGTCCGTCCAGCATCGCTACGCTGACCTCCCGGTGAGAAAATGCCTGGTACAGCACCGGAACATAGCCGATCACCAGCGCCACAAACCCTAACCCCGTCCCCGCCTCCATCACGGTCAGCGCCCGCACCAGCAGATTCAACGGCACGACATCTCCCAGCCCGAGCGTAAACAGCGTCGTGCCGCTGACATAAAAATCGGTGCGCAGGTTCGCAAGCGCCGACCGATGCTGATTCATGGCGTCGCTGAACGGCGTTCCCAGCGCAAAGTAGATCAGCCCAAAGCCCCCCGCCAGCAGCAACGCCCATAAACCCAGCAGCACCAGCAGCGACATCGGGCCGTAAATGCTGTAGATCTGCTCTCTCACTTTGCGGTTCGACGCCAAGCTGGCACCCGCAGCCCACGGCCTCCAGGTCGCAAGGTAAAACAGGCGCGTAATCCGAAACCGGCCCGTGGGACGGCGTGGCAGAATAATCGTCTGGAACGCATCCAGGATCACCCCGAAGCAGAAAAACAAGCCAAGCAGAAAGCAGGCAGCACGCATCCGGCGGAACTCCTCGTCGAGAGACTACAAGTCTAGCTTTAGACAGCACGAAAAATTGCACGATGCAATTGCAAACGCCTCCATGTGCTGCCATTCTTTCCTTGACTTCGTCTCACCGTTGCTTTTGCATACCGGAGAGCGATCTTGGGCTCTCCGTCGTTCCGTCCCGGACGATCCACGCCGGCCAGCCCCAAACTCCACTCACCGAGACCCCTATGCGCATTCTGGTCGTGGACGACGAGCCTATCATCGCTGAAACCCTCCTCATGATCTTTCGCCGCAACGGCTTTGACGCAAGCTCCGCCGGCGACGCCGATCAAGCGCTCGCCTCCGTGCGCGACAGCGTTCCCGACCTCGTCCTCTGCGATATCGACCTGCCCGGCCGCGACGGCATCACGCTCATGCACGATCTCGGCCGCGAATTCCCGAAATGCCCCATCTTCGTCCTCACCGGCCTCTACCCCGCCCTGAACCGGGTGCGCGAGTGCGCCCTCACGCTTTCGCAGCCGGTCAGCATCTTCACCAAGCCCTGCCGTCCTGCGGAGCTGCTTGACTCGGCCGGCAAGCTCAAGAGGATCGCCTGACCCGTGCCTGACCTCGGCCGCATCCTGATCCTGCTCGGCCTTTCCCTACTCGTGATTGGGCTTCTCGTCGTTGGCCTCAACCGCCTCAATCTCCCTATCGGCAGACTTCCGGGAGACTTGAGCTATCGCGGAAGAAATTTCTCCGTATCCTTTCCCATCGTCTCCTGTCTTCTGCTCAGCGCGCTGCTCTCCTTCCTCCTTTGGATCTTTGGCCGTGGCCGTTGACCTTCGTCGCCCGCGGCTGCGTACGATAGACTCCTTCTGTGGCCGATGACAGCGCGATCCCTACG
>CAXUEE010000198.1:292-7446 GCA_964249905.1 uncultured Acidobacteriaceae bacterium | reverse complement strand
CGCCGTGCAGGCCATCCGCGCGCACAGCAAGGCAGGCACCCTCGTCGGCCTGGCCGACAACGCCTCCGCCACCTGCCCGGTCATCGCCAACGACGAGAACATCGCCGCCGCCCGCCGCGCCTACCAGGAAGAAAACGCCCGCTACCTGAACGTCATCATGACCGGCAAGTACACCGACGCCTACCTGAAGCGCCTGGGCCCCAATGCACCCCAAACCACACCCGAGGAAATGCGCACCATCGCAAGCCCGCTCGACTTTGTCGGCCTCAACGTGTACCAGCCCAACTGGGTCATGGCTGACTCCTCGAAAGACGTCGGCTACTCCAAAGTTCCAAACCCGGCCTCCTACCCGCACATGTACTCCGACTGGCTCTACGTCGGCCCCGAGGCTCTCTACTGGTCGCCCACCCTCGCGCACTCCCTCTACAACATCCAAACCATCTACATCACGGAGAATGGCGCATCCTCTGAGGACAAGCTCAACGCCGACGGCCACATCCTCGACACGGACCGCACCATGTACCTGCGCAACTACCTCACCCAGCTCCAGCGTGCCGTAGCCGGCGGCGCTCCGGTCAAGGGCTACTTTCTCTGGAGCCTCCTCGATAACTACGAGTGGGCCGACGGCTACCAGAAGCGCTTCGGCATCACCTACGTCGACTTCCAAACCCAGAAGCGCACCCCAAAACTAAGCTCCCGCTTCTACAAACACGTCATCGCCACCGGCTCCGTCAGCTAAGGTCGGGAGCCCGGGTAGCTCCCACGCGGAACGCACCCGGCCTTCACAGCAGCGGGTCCGTGGCCACAGTCACTGGCCCGGCCTGCGGCTGTTTTTCCTCCGGTGTGCGGCCTCGTAGCTCTTCTTCGCGGCATCGATCCCTGCCTGGTGCTTCTCCATAACGGCATGCACCACAGGTGTTTCCGCTTCTTGCACGGGCGCGATGGCCCTTCAAACGCAGCCTACAGGCTCGTAGCCTTAGCCGCGCTGAAAAGCAAAGAGCAGTTGAGGGCGAACTCCCAATTTGGAACGCCGTTTCCTATGCTGCAAATGTTCAAACAGCAGAGTTCTGGCATGTTGTGGCACGGAGAGCTCCGCGTTACGCTACCCGAAGGCGAGACTCCTGTCGGCGTACTCTGGATGGAGGAGTTCTTCGGGACATGCGCCACTCCCTTGCCCTTTCTCTGCTTCTCGTCATTGCCTCCACTGCCGGCGCTCACGCCCAAAAACACCCCGACCCGCGCAACGATCCCGACCCGGCCCGCCAGCCGCAAGCCACCGTCATCCGCCCTACCCCGCTTTACATCCAGGCCGACCCCGGCTCCGACAAGCTCGCCACGGTCGCCCCCGGCCGCGAAATGGCCGTGCTCGAGCATTCCGGCCATTGGCTCCGCGTCTACGCCAACACCGACGACGCGCAGGTCCGCGCTGAAGACCAGCCTGTCTTCTCCGACCAGGGGCAGGCCCACCCCATCTCCGGCTGGCTCCAGGACACCGCCGTCATCGCCTCCGACACGCCGCAGGGCGACGCCATCCTCTTCGGCGAGGCCATCTCCGCCGAGCAGTCCGCCTCCGCGCCGCACGCCGCGCCCGGCTCCGCCGAAGACGCGCGCCGGCTCTACCGCATGACGGCCGTGCTCTTCCCAGCCAGCCCCCGCGCCGGCGAAGCCGCCTGGCGCTCCGCCGACATTCGCTGGCAGCTCCAAAAGCAGGACGCCGCGACGCTTCCGTCCGCGCACGAAAAGGAAAACTACCTCCGCGAGCTGCCCGACGAGTCCGAAATGAAGCGCATCGAGAAGCAGTTCCCCGGCTCCAAGTGGGCCGGCTACGCCGCCTATGAGCTCATCGACAACAAGCTGTGCGGCGATTGGCAGGGCGCTGAGAAATGCCCCGAAAAAGAGGCCGGCTACTACGCCGAGTTCGCCGACAAGTACCCCGACTCGCCGCGCGCCCCGCAGGCTCTCTACGAAGCCGCCTGGCGCCTGGCCTGCGCGGGCGACATGTGGACAGCCGACAACGACGAAAAGCGCGCCGCCGGAGACCGCAGAAACGCCGTAGCCACCGCCAACCACTTACTGGAAAAGTACGCGGCAGCCGACTACGCCGCCCGCGCCGCCGGCCTAACCTACAAAGTCGACCACAGCATCCCCATCTACGGCAGCGACCGGGAGTGAATGCTACCCTGATGTACCTTAGATCTTTTAAATAGGCTGTCTCAACATCTGAGCCCTTTCAGTAGAAGTGAGAGGAGCTGCCATCGGCGATAGTGCTCCTACTTATTCGGAATCGACCTCACTTAGAATTGGCAGGTCATCTGAGAGAGCGCTGGGGACACCGCATTTCCACTCTCTCCGGCTGCCGCTCCACTCCAGGTAAGTCCTCCAGTCACCTGCACCCAGCCTATGCACTTGCAGCCTGCCTGCATGAGCTCAAACTGCAGTCCCGGCCCCGACGCGGACAGAGTCGCGATATCGTCGGTGATGGGTTACCGAACTCAGTGCAGATCACGCATAATCATTACCGTAAGATCATGTTATCTACGCTGAGGAGCATGCAAATTTGGACCGCTTGCACGGGGCACGATCAGCTGCGGTCGTTTGTCACCGAGGAGGGCACGTTCTGGCTGGAACAAAAATGCGCATAAGACATCGAAATGGTCGAAGCTGGCGCGTGCGGGCCATACCATCGCCTGCGGGTTCGCCGCGAACCGCCGCTATAGCGGCACTCCCGAAAGCTGTGCGCGTTGCTGTGGTTGTACTAGTTGAAGCTGGGTTCTTATACGCAGACCTGATATTGCTTATTGGTTTCTCATGGTTTAACAACGCTGGGCCGACGATCGCAGAGGAAGCCTCTCTTTTTGCGATGCCAATCTGCGATCTGACAGCTTTTATATTGTCCTGGGTGCGACCCAAAACAGCCGCGGCCGTTCTGTTTACTTCATCATGCGTAACTCTGCTTCTTAGCATCTCGGCTGCTGATTCGCATAGTTTCGAAGCGCTGTGGTTTACAGGAGGCTATTTTGGGGCGCTAAGTTTACGCTTGCTTACTTTTTCACTAGACGCCTGCATGTCGCCTGAGCTGCAATGTGGGTCAACGGTTTTGGAACCATGCGAGTTTGGACGGCGCGACTCCTGATCGATGGGGAAATCTACTCCCCTTCGGAAGCGACGAACACCCTTCTGCACGAGAAAAATTGATCCTGGAGTGCGCAACGTCCTGGGCATCCCAGACCGAGGGTGTGGCCGCATCGCTTTCGGCCGGCGGAACGCCCTCAATCCGCGAAGCATGGGAAGGTGGAATGAAGGTCATCGGGATCCTCGGCGGCATGTCCGCAGCCTCTACCCAGACCTACTATCGCGAGCTGTGTACCCGTACGCGGGAACGCCTGGGCGGCCTCCATTCGCCGGAACTGCTGATCCGTTCTCTGGACTTCGCCGTGATTGAGGCTTTGCAGGCTGCGGGAAACTGGGAGCAGGCCGGGGCGGTCTTAAACCGCGAAGCGAAAGCGCTGGAACGCGGAGGTGCAGAATGCATCCTTCTGGCGACAAATACCATGCATAAGCTGGCCGGTGAGATGATGCAGGATGTTTCCATTCCGCTGCTGCATATCGCCGACGCAACAGCACGCAGCATCAAGGCGCGGGACTGCGCTCACCTGGCCTGATGGCGACTCGATTCACCATGGAAGAGACCTTCTACACGGAACGGCTGATCGCAGCGGGTCTCGCACCGCTCCTTCCAGAGGATGCCGACCGCGCCGAAACACATCGAATTATCTACGAGGAGCTTTGCCGCGACATCGTACGCGCGGAGAGTGAAGCGATCTACATCAGCATCGCAAGTCGCCTGCTTGAGCGCGGAGCCGATTGCTTGATTCTCGGCTACACGGAAGTCGGCATGTTGCTCAAGCCAAGCAATGTGCCGGTACCGGTCTTCGACACAACGCTTGTGCATTGCGATGCCGCGTTGAGCTATGCGCTTTCCGGCCAGGAAAGCAAGTAGACCCTGCGACTTTAGCCTTTGTAGCCGAACTTACATCAACTTAGCAACAAAGCATCTTGGATGTTTCTCGCCGGATTTGCTCGACACTTCGCTTGCTGATGTCAGACATCTGAAACTCCTGTTCTGACCCTAAGCTCTTTAAATCTGGCCATGGTTCTAGTTCTAGGGTTGCCTAACTCTCTTTCTCGATCCGCTAAGCTCCGCCTTCCATCTCTAAAGATATGAATCTATCTTGCCCTCCCATTACCCCTGATCTGGCTCGCTACTCACCAGTTCTGGTTCCTTATTGGAGGCATGACTCCGTACCACTCTTGTCAATCCCACTGGTTTGCTCCTCAGCCTGGCATCGTGCCGTCGAGATTCAGCCGGGTTCCACGAGTAGAAGACTCATCGGGTCGGGGTCGAAATACTGTAATAAATCACATGGTCTTCACTGTCGAAGTAGTCGGCTTTCAGTGCAGAACCGGGCGCGTCCTGAAGCTGTACAGCTGGTCTCCATGCGCGCGAGCAAAGTTGGCATGGGCTTTGAAGTCCGGATTATTCCATCCATGCCGGGCAAAGATGTGGTGATTAAGTTCGCGGCCAATGAGCGTCGTCCGGCTAGCTTGATGGAAGTCTTGTTTTGCACGGTCGCATCCCAGGTCGATTTCAGGAAAGCTGACTGCATGGGGCATCGGATGCGGCATTGGGAGCAGTCTCGGCAGCAACACGAAAGTAGACCAGCATCGCAAGCTGTAAAGAGGGATCCTTACCAGGCGCTCTCATTCTGTTCTGAACCGCCGTATGCGTTCCCGAACCTCTTCCGAGGTCAGCACTGCGTGCGCTTGATGGAGCGCCCGGATGCGGCCGAACGGGTAGCGGAGCCGGCCGAGGCCGTCTTTCCAGAACAGACCTGGAAAGCATTGGGGGATCCTCTTCATCAAAGGCCCGCTTACTCACTGCATCCATATCATCAGGGGCAGGGCAACCGGAAAAACATAGGTGTATACGCTGAGTGACTCGGGAAATGCTAAGAGCGCACCCTCCGCGCATTGTCCTGACAGGCGGGATCAACAGCCGTTCCTATCTTGGAACACCCCGCAAAGATCGCGCGCCTCAACAATCCATTCCCCTTCGCGCTCGAAACTGCCGATGGTATAACCAACCTGTCTCACGTCAAACCCCGTACGCGAAGGCATCTCGACCCAAAGGACGCTCCCCCGCATTGAACGACTACCTGATCTCTGTCCTGCTCGGCATCGTCGAAGGCCTCACCGAGTTCCTCCCCGTCAGCTCCACCGCGCACCTCCGCCTCACCGAGGCCCTGCTCCACGTTTCCCTCACCGACCCCTACTGGAAGATGTACACGATCGTCATCCAGCTCGGCGCCATCCTCGCGCTGGTCCTGCTCTTTCTCGGCCGCATCATTACCTTTGTCCGCTCCTTTCCCGCCGGCGAGGGCCGCGACCGCACCGTTCTCACCCACCCGCTCACCCTGGTCCTGATCGCTTTCGTCTGCACCGCGGTTCCGTCGCTCCTCTTTGAGAAGGCTATCGGCAAGCACCTCGAAAGCCTCCGCGTCATCGAGCTGTCACTCCTGATCGGCGGCATCGCCATGTGGGCCGTCGACGCCTGGTCCAACAGCCAGCCCGATCATCCCATCAAAGACGTGGACTCGATGGGCGTCGGCCAGGCCGTTTGGATCGGCCTCGTTCAGGTCCTCTCCGCCGTGTTCCCCGGCACCTCGCGCTCCATGTCCACCATCACCGCCGGCCAGCTCGCCGGTATGACCCGTACGGCCGCCCTCGATTTCTCCTTTCTCGTCTCTATCCCGGTTATGGTCGCGGCCACCGGCTACGATCTGCTCAAAACCCTTCACCCCAGCCACAAACAGCTCGCCGCCGCTGCCGCCTCCGGTGAGTCCATCGCGCCTCTCGTCATGACCAGCCACGGCTGGATTGTCCTCCTTATCGGCTTTGTTGTCTCTTTTTTCATCGCCCTGGCCGTCGTCGGCTGGTTCCTCCAGTACGTTCGTAGCCACGGCTTCACCGTCTTCGCCATCTACCGCATCGCCCTCGCTATCCTGCTTCTGGTCGCCGGTGCCCGGCTCTTCCCTGCTTGATCCGCTGCCACCGACGAACTGTGTCCTGCCTGCCGCTTACACCCCTCAGCACCGCACGCATGCTGCCGCATTTCCGAAAAGAACCGCGCTCCGCAAGCCAACAAGAAATAAATTCATCGATCTCCTGTTACAACGTGCAAGGCTTGCCGATACAGTGAGCAGAGTTCAGAGGGAGATCTGGCGTGCACACACAAGCAAAGGAACCAACGAACGACGACTTCCTGCTGTTACTCCATCGATCCCGTCCCAAGGGGGCGAAGCCGCGTTCCCGGTTCTCCTCCGTGCTCATCGGTGCTGTCGGAGTTTTCGGCTTCGCGCTTGCTACCCTGCTCTGCCTCCTTTTTGAGCGTCGACGGCCGGCAACGCCTGTTACCGCAACAGTTCCCCCACAAGATTCTCGCGAAACGGCATCCCTCTTGCCCGCGAACTCTGCCATACTAGGGACGCTCTGGTCCTCAACTGCCCGTCCCCACGCCTTTAAACCCTCCAAGGCGTCTGGCCTCTCCGCGCTCGTGCATGAAGCCGATCACCCTGAACACCGCTCCCCCACGGCATCGGCGGCTCGGTGAACTCCTAGGCCTCCTGCTCCTCCTTGCCTCCATATTTCTGCTGCTTGCCCTTCTTTCCTACCGCCCCACCGACCCATCGCTCGACACCGCCGGTGCCGGCGTCGTCCAGAACTGGACCGGCCGCCTCGGCGCGCTCTTCAGCGACCTGCTTCTGCAGCTGGGAGGCGCGGCCGCCTTCGCCCTGCCGGTCCTGCTGACGCTCGTCGGCCTTTCGTCTCTCCGTTCCCAGGCTGCCAAACGCGCCGCCTCACGCCCCATCCAGCTCACCGGCCTCGCGCTCGCCGCGCTCGCGCTGCCCACTCTGTTTGCTCTGCTGCCGGGGCAGCTTCACCTTTTCGGAGCGATCCCGCTTGGCGGTATCCTCGGCACCCTCCTGCTCGACGAGCTTGTCCAATGGGTCAACCTCCCCGGCGCCTGCGTGCTCACCCTCTTCTCAGCCGCTGTCGCCCTGTACCTGCTCACCAGCTTCTCCTTCACGTCCGCG
>CAXUEE010000198.1:0-282 GCA_964249905.1 uncultured Acidobacteriaceae bacterium | reverse complement strand
CTGGCTGCTCACTCATTCCGCTTGGCTCGCCGCTGTCCGCGACCGCCTCCGCAATCGCAGCATCCGCCGCCGGCAGCAGCAGGCCGCAAAACAGGAAGCCAAGGCATTCGCCCGCGAGCAGCAGCAGGCCAGCGCAGCCCGTCCGCATGACAACGCACCCGCTCCGACCCTCCCCGATGCAGTCCTCGAGCACCCCATCGGCGACGCCGGTACCCCGCTCCCACGCCGCAGCGCAGCCTTTGCCGAGCTCGACGACCCGCGCCCCATGGCCACCGGCTGGGA
>CAXUEE010000197.1:6828-7472 GCA_964249905.1 uncultured Acidobacteriaceae bacterium | reverse complement strand
TCAAGTCTATAATCGAAGTCGATGAAAGCCCATGTTTATGTCACGTTGAAGCGGACGGTGCTCGATGCGCAGGGCCAGACCATCGCCGACGCGCTGCGGCGCATGAGCTACAAGGGCATCGAAGATGTGCGGCAAGGAAAGTACTTCGTGCTGTCGCTTGATGGCAGCGCTGGGGAAACAGAAGCCCGCGGCGAGGTGGAGCGCATCGCGCGCGAGGTGCTCGTCAATCCTGTAATCGAAGAGTACAGCTTCCGCCTAGAGGCCTGAGCGCGGGAAGCGGCCAGCAGCGGAGTATGTCCACACTTCCATCGCCCGCGCAAGGCAAACTCAGCCGACGAGGCGCTCCCGGACCGCGTCCAATGCTACGCTCAGGTCTGGGAGAATGTCCGGCTTTTGAGCGATCCGCAAGCGTACACACCTGCCGCACCCTGCCACGGAAGCCGCTTCGTGCACGCATGCCTCCGTCAGCCCGTGGACCGCACCCCCGTCTGGTTCCTCCGGCAGGCCGGCCGCTACATGCCGGAATACATGGCCGTCCGCAAGCACCACACCCTGCTCGAAATCTGCCGCACCCCGCAGGTCGCGGCCGAGGTCACCATCACCGCCGCCGAACGTCTCGGTGTGGACGCCGCCATCATCTTCGC
>CAXUEE010000197.1:1769-6818 GCA_964249905.1 uncultured Acidobacteriaceae bacterium | reverse complement strand
CCCTTTACGCCGATGGGCGTCGACTTCGAGTTCGTCGCCGGCGAAGGCCCGCAGGTGCACACGCCCATCCGCACCCTCGCTCAGGTCCAGGCGTTGCGCACCGATCGCGTCGACGACCTCAGCTACGTCGCACGCTCGATCGAGCTCGTCACGAAACATTTCGCCGCGCCCCGCGCAGACGGCGATCAGCTTGGCATCATCGGCTTCTGCGGCGCGCCGTTCACTCTCGCCAGCTACATGATCGAGGGCGGCAGCTCCCGCAACTACATCGAAACCAAGAAAATGATGTACAGCTCCGGAGTCCCTGGCTCTGAACAAGCGTCCGCTTGGCCCCTGCTCATGGAGAAGCTCGTCGATGTCCTCTGCGGCTTCGCTCAGCAGCAGGTCGAGGCCGGAGCCGACGTCATCCAGATCTTCGACAGCTGGGCCGGCGCGCTCTCCGTCCCCGATTACCGCGCCTTCTGCCTCGGCCCCACCACGGAGCTTGTCCGTCGCGTCCGCGACCAGGGCGTCCCGGTCATCTATTTCGGCGTCGACACCGCCTCGCTGCTGCCTGCCATGCGCGAGACCGGCGCCGATGTCCTCGGCCTGGATTGGCGCACGCCACTCGACGAAGGCTGGAAGGCCGTCGGCCCAGGCTGCGCTATCCAGGGCAATCTCGACCCCATCACCCTGTTTGCTCCGGAGGCGGTGCTGTACGCACGCGTCACCGAGATCCTCAAGCAAGCCGCCGGACGCCCTGGTCACATCTTCAACCTCGGCCACGGCATCGTCCCCGGAACCCCGGTCGAAAACGTGATCCGTGTCGTCGAATGGATCAAGCAGAGTGGGGTAAGGAGCTAAACCAATATGAGCATCCCAGAACAACTCTCCATCCTCCTCCTCGCTCACGGGACGCCCGACACCCTCGGCGAGATGGCCGAATACCTCGGCAAGGTCACCGGCGGCCGCGCCATGCCGCAGCACGTCGTCGAGGAACTCCAGCACCGTTACGCCGAGATCGGCCTCCGCGAAGAGCCACTGCCCGAAGGTCCGCCGCTGACTCGCTGGACCTTGCTGCAGGGCCGTCTCCTCGCCCAGGCCCTCGGGGTTCCGGTCTACGTGGGCATGCGCAACTGGCACCCGTACATCGCCGACGTCCTCGCCCAGATGCGCGCCGATGGCATTACCTGCTTCAAGGCCATCTGCCTCGCTCCGCAAAACTCCCGGACCAGCGTCGGCCTCTACCGTGCTGCAGCTAAGAAGGAGAGCCAGCGCATGGAGATGGAGTTCGTCGCCGGCTGGAGCGAGCATCCGCTGCTCGCGCAGGCGTTCGCGCTCAAGCTTTGGCCGGCCTGGGCCGAGAGCTGTGCCGCGCTCCAGACCCGCGTTCCTGTGCTCTTCACCGCACATTCCGTTCCTTGCCGCACCATCATGGTCGGCACGCCCAGCAACCCGGTCAGCCCGTCCGCTCGTCCCGGTGCGCCTGTCCCTGCGGACGGCATCCAGAACTACGGCGCGGATCCCACCCCAGATCCCTATCCGGTCGAGTGCAAACGCACCGCCGCCGCCATTGCCGAGGCTCTCCGTCCTCTCGGCATGACGGAGCGTGACTGGTACTTTGCTTTTCAGAGCCAGGGCGTTGCCGGCGCCCCCTGGATCGGCCCCAGTGTCGAAGACACGCTTAAGGCGCTTGCCGCCGAAGGCCACAAGGGTGTCGTTCTTCAACCCGTCGGCTTCCTCTGCGACCACGTCGAGATCCTCTACGACATCGATATCGCGTTTACGGAAACGGCACGTGAGCTCGGCATGCAGTTGTGGCGCGCCCAAAGCCTGAACGATAGCCCCACCCTGATCCGCGCCCTTGCAGAGGTTGCCACGGGCGCATTTGCCGCAGAGGTGGATGAGTCCGCGGCGTTACAGACAGAAGCTCCATCCGAGCGCCAGCCCGCCGCCGTCGCATGAGACGGTTGCGCCGGATCGCCATCGTCGGTGGAGGCATTGCCGGCGTCACCGCCGCGTGGCAGCTTGCGCAGATCGACCGCGTCCAGGGCGGCATCGAAACTACGCTGTTTGAAGCATCGCCTCGTCTGGGCGGCACCGTCGAAACGGTCTATCGCGAGGGCTTCGTCATCGAGTGCGGCCCGGATGGCTGGGTGACCGAAAAGCCCTGGGCGCGTGAGCTCGCCCGCGAACTCCTGCTGGAAGACAAGCTCGTCGGCTCGCTTGACGCCGAGCGCGTGACTTACATTCTCTCCGGCGGCCAACTGCTGCCTATGCCGGACGGCATGCGCCTGATGGTTCCTACGGATCTTGCCGCGCTCGACCGCTCCCCGCTTTTCAGCGCAGAAGCCCGCGCTGCTTACGCTGCCGAGCCCGCGCGCGCGGACGAGCTCCGCCGCGCCGCACCAAGCACCGATGAGAGCATTGCCTCCTTCGTCCGGCGGCACTTCGGAGAAGAAGTCCTCACCAAGGTCGCCGCCCCGCTGCTCAGTGGCGTCTTCGGCGGCGATGTCGCCACGCTCAGTGTTCGCGCGGTCATGCCCGCCTTCGTCCGCATGGAGCAGGAGCACGGCTCACTCATCCAAGGTTTCCAGGCACAAGCCAGGCGCGAAGCGGCACACTCCGTCTTCAACAGCCTCGAAGGGGGCACAGAGGTGCTCATCGATCGAATGGCCTCCGAGCTTCGCCCCGACCGCGTCCGCCTTTCGACACCCGTCACCGCGCTGGCCCGCGAAGGTGCGGACTGGACGATCACCACCGCCTCTTCATCCAAGCGCTTCGATGCCATCCTTCTCGCCACGCCGGCGCACGTCACTCGCGGCCTGCTCACACCTGTTTCACCCCGCATGGCCGCTCTACACGAGCTCGAAGCCACCTCCGCGCTCATCGCTGCCTTCGCCTTCTCGCAGCCTTTTCCCCTTCCGCGCGGCTTCGGCTTCCTCGTTCCCGCTGGGGAGTCAAACCGCTTGCTTGCTGCTACCTTCGTCGACCAGAAATACGCCGATCGCGTCCCGGAAAACAGCCGTCTGTTGCGCGCCTTTTTTGGTGGAACCTCCGCCGTCGCGCTCGCCGATCAACCTCCAAGCCGTCCTCGGCCCGCTGCCCACTCCCGACTTCCACATTGTCCGACGCTGGCCGCTCAGCCTGCCGCAGTACGCTGTCGGCCACCTGGAGCGCATGGCCGAGCTCGAGCGCCGGCGTCAGGCTCAGCCTAAGCTTTGGCTGCTCGGCAACGCTTACCATGGTGTCGGCCTGCCGGACCTGATCCGCGATGCGCGAGCCGCCGCCCGCCAGGCCGCCACACCTGACCGTCCATGACGTCGGTTGGCGGCGCAAACTGCATCCATGGGGTGAACGCGATGTGCACTTATTCTGGGGCAAGCTGCCGACGCCCAGGCAGTCTCGGCATCCCATGGCCATGAAGTCCGTTTCCCCAAAAACCGGCGCACGAGAGGCCGTTCTCAAGCCACCCTCGCCCTTTGGCCGGCTGGATGCGCTGCTCCACAGCGTGCGCTGTATCGCTCAATACGAAGACGCCTTGTGTGAATTGTCCCATGAGGTTAAGCAGTCGGGCCGTCTCTCCAGGCAGACAAGGGGTGTGCTGGACGCGCTGCTGAAGAAGCTTCCAGCCCAAGATTACGTCCATGACCTGGACGCGGTAACGGACCTGCTCGCCGAACCACTGAGTCCAACCGGCACCCAATCCAAAAAGACGCCTGCCGCGCCAGCCCGCAAACAGGCGCCGGCAAAGCCGAAAACCAGGAGGAAGTCATCGAGCTAGCCAGTTGGAATGTGAACTCGATTCGAGCGCGGGCAGACCACGTGAAGACCTGGCTAGAGGCGCGGCAGCCCGATGTGCTGCTCCTGCAGGAACTGAAGGGGACAGATTTTCCGTCGGCCTGGTTCAAGGAGATTGGCTACGACTCCGCCTCCGTAACGCAGAAGAGCTACAACGGCGTCGCCATCTTGTCCCGTAGCCCCATCGAAGTGCTCAGCACTACCTTGCTTGGCGACGAGACGGATAGCCATGCCCGCTTTCTTGAAGTCCTCGTCCACGGCATCCGCGTCGTCGATATCTATTTGCCCAACGGCAATCCGATCGGAACACCAAAGTTCGAGTACAAGCTGGCCTGGATGGACCGGCTCACGCAGCAGATGCAGCTGTGGTTGGCCAGCGGCATACCCACGGTCATCGGCGGCGACTTCAACGTGATCCCCGAAGATATCGATTGCCACAAGCCCGCATCCTGGGCCCGCGATGCCCTCTTCCAACCCGAGACCCGGGCCCGCTACCGAGCCATGCTCGCGCTCGGCTACACCGATGCCTTTCGGTCGCTGCACCCGGACGAACTTGGACAGTTCACGTTCTGGGACTACTTCCGGCAGTCTTTTGAACACAACCGTGGTGTCCGCATTGACCACTTCCTGCTGTCTCCTGAACTCGGCCCCAGGCTCAAAAGCTGTGAGGTCGATCGTGGACCACGCTCCCTCGAAAAGCCGTCGGACCACACGCCCGTCGTTGTCAGCCTCACCGAACCGTAAACCCAAAACTTTCCGCCAGCTTCCACGGCCCACCCAGGTAGTTCCACAGCTGCAGCCCAACTGCTTCGACCTGCCGCGTCCGAAACCCTGCCTGTAACTGCGCCAGCAGCAGCTTCGCCCGCTCCGGCGTGGCCTTGTTCTGCACCACCACATGCGGCACAAACCGCTGCTTATCCTGCGCGCTCAGGTCTTCGCGGAACAGCTCCGTAAGCTCCGCGTGAAGATCGAGCAGCGCGCGCGACCCTACCTGAAGCGCCACCCCACGCCCCAGCAAACGCAGCCCCGTCACCTGCATCGCGAACGGCGCCTGCGCCTCGGCCAGGATTCGCAGCGCCTCATACACCTCCGCCGTATCCGGCAACGTATGGAAGAGCGTCAGGTGCGCCGCGATCTGGTTCAGGTGCGCCGCGATCTGGTTCAGGTGCGCCGGATAATGCGCCTGCCGCAGGCCCTCAAACCAGGCCTGCGAAGCTTCATCCATTTCGAGTGTCAGAACATTGGTCATCGGCTACTTTCGTTTCCAGC
>CAXUEE010000197.1:0-1759 GCA_964249905.1 uncultured Acidobacteriaceae bacterium | reverse complement strand
CTCAAGCACAATTCCCCGCCCCAGCAGGTCGTTCCGCAGCGCATCTGCCCGTGCAAAGTTGCGCATCTTCTTCGCCTTGGTGCGCTCGGCTACCATCGCCTCGATTGCTTCGTCCGGCAGCGACAGCATCGCCACCACCTCCGGCGCTGCCTCCTCAAGCCGCCCCTCGCGCTCCGCCCACGCCAGCGCCGCGCGCGTGATCTCCGCGTCGCGATCGACCAGCACCGCGAAGACGCCGTCAAAGCGCTCCAGTACCTGGAGGATCTCCGCCGCATTGCCCGTCCGCAGCGTTCCTGCGTCCGCGGCCGAGTTCCCGGCCCGCACCAGGTCGAAGATCGCCGCCTTCGCCTCGGCCGTGTTCAGGTCGTTTGAGAGCGCCGCATCGTACTCCGCCCGCGCCTTCCCCGTTGCTTGCGCCAGCTCCGCATCCAGACCCTCGGCAAACGTTCCGCACATCCGCTCCGCAAACGTGCGCAGCCGCTCCACCGCATGCGTCGACTCCGCCAGCCCATCGAACGTGAAGTTCAGTTGGTGGCGGTACGGAACGCTCATCAGCAGCAGGCGTATCGCGGAAGCTCGATGGCCTTTGAGCAGGAGGTCGCGCAAGGTATAAAAATTCCCCTCGCTCTTCGACATCTTGCGCCCCTCGACCAGAAGAAACCGCACATGCATCCAGTGCCGCGCAAAGATCCGGTGGCTGGCGGCTTCGGACTGCGCAATCTCGTTCTCATGATGAGGAAACATCAGGTCTTCGCCGCCCGCATGAAGGTCGAAGCTCTCGCCCAGAAACTTAGTCGCCATGGCCGAGCATTCGATGTGCCACCCCGGCCGGCCCGCGCCGAGCGCTGTCTCCCATGCCGGCTCACGCACCCCGTTCGCGTCCGTCTTCACGGCCTTCCACAAGGCGAAGTCCCGTGCCGCATCCTTGTCGTACTCGTCCACATCGATGCGCGCGCCATCTTCCAGGCCCGCAAAGTCCTTCTTCGAAAGCTTGCCGTACTCCGGGAACTTGGCAATCCGGAAATACCAGCTGCCATCCTCCGCCTGGTACGCGATTCCCCGCGCGCTAAGCTCTTCGATTAGCGCCACCATCTCCGCGATATTCTCCGTCGCATGCGGAACGACCTCGGGCCGCTCTACGCCTAACGCGTCCATGTCCTCAAAGAACGCCTTCTCAAATTTCTCCGTGTACGCGTCGATACCCACCTTCGCGACCGCTGCATTCCGGATGATTTTGTCGTCCACGTCCGTCACGTTCATCACATGACGCACGGCCATGCCGGACTGCTTTAGGTAGCGCCGCAGCACGTCCACGTGGATGAACGTGCGGAAGTTGCCGATGTGGCCGTAATCGTACACGGTGGGCCCGCAGGCGTACATGCGGAGCGCGCCGCCGTCGCTTGGAGCCAGCGGCTCGACGCGCCCGCTCATCGTGTTAAACAGTTGCATGGTCAATCGTGTCTGCCTGTCAGGTGCGTTCAAATGAGCCGCTTCGGCCAAACTCGATTCTAGGGCAAATCTCCTGATGCTGCGGAGTCCCGAACGGGCTTGCAGTGCCGTTTTCCTTGACAGAAAACGGCGTCGAGTGTCTCGATTCGCTCTACCGTTTAAGGCGATTAGCCTTGGCCGACGCTCCCAGCTGAAGTTGCGGCTGCGCCCCCATCGCCTCCGGCGCGAACTCCCTGGCCAAGTACTTCGGCCAGGCCGCCGCCGCGATCGACCCGGAGAACGCCGAGAGGTCGGCGACCGTGCGGCTCAT
>CAXUEE010000196.1:1834-7483 GCA_964249905.1 uncultured Acidobacteriaceae bacterium | reverse complement strand
CTCGCAGGCGCTGACGCTGTTTACGACGCCGGTGGTGTACCTGTTCTTTGACCGCCTGCGTGGGCGGGTGGAGCGGGCGGCGACGCGCCGGAGCCGGGGCAAGGCCGGCATGGTGGGACAGGTTCAGCCGGTGGCTGGCGATTGAGCCGTTGGTTGAGCTAAGTCTAGAAACTCTGTTTGAGTCCCGGGACGGGGCCGCGAGCACAAGCAAACGCAGATTCCCTGCGGGAATGACAACAAAAGCTACAGCATCGCTTGAAGGAAAGTGTTCTCGATCAAGTGTTCTCGATTAGGCGATGCTGGCGGTTTCGGCTACGGCCTCTTCTGCCGGAGTCGCGTCGGTGGCGGGGGCTTGCGGGAAGTAGGCGTTGGCGAAGTACTGGCCGAGCATGCGGTCAGTGTTGAAGAAGCTCCCGTTCATGGCGATGCAGTGCTGCTGCATGCGCGCCCAGGCGTTGGGCCGGGCGAACATGGGCGCGATGCGGCCTTCGAGCTTGTCGTAGAGGCTTGCGGCTTCGGCGGCGTCGGTATCACCGTCGTCGATGGCCCAGCCGGTGACGTCTTCGGCGCAGCCTTCGATCCACCAGCCGTCGAGGATGGAGAGCGACGGAACGCCGTTGAGCGCGGCCTTCATGCCGGAGGTTCCGGAGGCTTCATAGGGGCGGCGCGGGGTGTTGACCCAGACGTCGACGCCCTGGGTGAGAATGCCGCCGAGCTCCCAGTCATAGTTTTCGAGGTAGACGATGCGCAGGGAGCCGGCGCTGCCGATCTTGCCGGCGAGCTCGAAGACTTCCTTGATCAGGCCCTTGCCGGCGGTGTCGGCGGGGTGGGCTTTGCCGGCGAAGACGATCTGCAGGCCGCCGAGCTTTTTCGCGATCTTGGCGAGACGCTTGGGGTCTTCGAGCAGGAGGCTGGCGCGCTTGTAGGTGGCGACGCGGCGGGCGAAGCCGAGGGTGAGTACGCTTTCGTTGAGGGCTTCGCCGGTGCGCTCGGCGATGGTGTCGATGAGCTTGTGCTTGGCGACGCGATGGGCGTTGGCGATGCGGCTGGGCTTGATGCCGTAGACGGAGCGGAAGTACTGGTTGTCATGGCGCCAGCGCGGCATTTCGTCATCGAAGAGACGCTGCAGCGGAGGCGCGATCCAGGTGGCCGCGTGGACGCCGTTGGTGACGGATTCGACGTGGTAGTCGGGGAACATCTGCTGCGAGACCTTGCCGTGCTGCATGGCGACTCCGTTGACCCAGCGCGAGAAGCGCAGCGCCACGTAGGTCATGTTGAGCAGGTTGTTATGGAGGCCGCCGAAGCGCTCGAGGGCCTGGGCGCGCTCCTGGCCGAGCACGGCATACATCTGGTCGAGGCCGAACTGGTCATGGCCGGCGGGCACGGGCGTGTGGGTGGTGAAGACGCACTGCCGGGCGACGGCGAGGCGGTCCTCTTCGGTGGCATCGGCCAGGGTCTGTCCGGGGCTTAGGCGGTCTTCGAGCAGGCCGAGCGTGAGCAGCGAGGCGTGGCCCTCGTTCATGTGATAGACCGCGGGGAGGCAGCCGAGCTGGTGGAGGAGCTGGACGCCGCCAAGCCCGAGGATCGTCTCCTGGCAGAGGCGGTAGTAGGTGTCGCCGCCGTAGAGAGTGTCGGTCAGGCGGCGGTCGTACGGGTCATTGCCTTCGATGTCGGTGTCGAGCAGGAAGACGGGGATGATGTGACCGGCAACACCGACGACGTCAAAGCGCCAGGCGCGAATTTTGACGGTGCGGCTCTGCATGGTCAGGGTGACGACCTCGCCGGCGGGCGGCAAGGCCTCCGGAGTCCAGGGCACGGCCGTCTCGGTCTGCTGCCCGGAGCTATCGAGCTTCTGGCGGAAGTAGCCGCACCGGTGCACGAGGGAAACGGCGACCATCGGGGCTCCGGTATCGGCCGCCGAACGCAAGGTGTCGCCGGCCAGCATGCCGAGGCCTCCGGAGTAGGTGGGCAGGCTCGGGTCGAGGGCGATCTCCATCGAGAAGTAGGCGATAGTGCGTGCGCTCAAGTCCAGGTTGCGTGCGGGCAGATTGGGAGTGGAGCCGAGTTCCATTTTCATCGAGATACGCTTCCTTTGCTTTTCAGGGCTGGCCAGAGGAGAAGCTTTGTCAACTGGCCGCAATCGCACGTTGTTTCCGCCAAGAGCTCCGGAGAAGACGAGCCTTGGCCCGTGAGGACTCTTGCGCACAGTAAATTTTTCTACCTGCACAGACTACCAAACCCAAGTTGCCGGCAAGCAACACTTTCGAGGGATGCCGGGTCCTGGCAGGCTAGTGCGGTGGAGTTGCGGACAGCTCCTGCCGCGGGTAAGCGGAACGGCTTGCGGGGAGAGATCCCATTGGAGAGGCGAGTCGGTGGATCCGTAGCAGTTTAGGGTGTGGCTACGGTGGAAACTGAAGCGGGCGCGGGCGCGGTGCGGGACGTTTGCGGCACCTGCATGAGTTTACCGGTCGCAAAGCCCTGGGCTGCTCCTTGCGCTGTGATCTGCCCGAGAACTTCGGGGCTCAGCCGGGTGGTGCGCGAGAGGACAGCGAGCGTCTTGTGGTTGGGCGTACCGAGGAGCAGCCAGTCGTAGTCCGCTCCCACGGCCAGGACCCAGAGCTTGCGGGACAGCGGCCAAACGGTCCACACCTTGAGCTGGCCGGTCCAGGTTTTCTTCACCTTGGTGGTTCCGGTGTAGTTGCGGGCGTTGGTGGTTCCGTCTTTGAGGCGGCAGGAATCCACCTGAGCGAAACGGTAGGGCTTGTCCACCGGCGTGAAGAGGGTCAGCGCGTCTGCGACGCAGCTCTTCTGCTTTTTGTCCGGGAGATGGGCGAGTTCAAACCAGGATCCGACGAAGCGTTGGCTATCGAGCTGCGGGACCGCGGTTGCTGCTCCCTGTGCGGAGGCAATTCCCGGCCCGAGCAGCATCGCGGCTGCCATGCCCAGACGCCCCAGAATACCGCTCCGCGTTGTCCAACCTGCCGCCATCGACTCTCCAGGAACCCGCCACGCTCTCCCCCTCATGTTACCCGTTTGCAACGTTGTGTGGTGCCCGGCCGGGATGGGAAAAGGCGTCGTTCGCCGGCCAGCGGCGTTTGGGCATGGACAACCCTGGCTGTTGGTCCGACCTCTAAGACGAGGGAAACACGTGCTCAGCGCGACCGAGCCACATCTTCTCGGAGGCTTAGCGCCCATGCCTGCTCTCAAAGAATTTATCCCTCGTCTCGGCTCCAAGCAGGAGTCTATCTGTTCTACCTGCTGCCAGATTGTTCGGCCGGACACCTCTGCGCCGACCCTGGAGCAGGCTCAGGCCCAGCACCGGTGCGGAGAGTTCTCGCTCAACACAGTCACCCGTTAGGAGCTCTCTGCGGGCGCGGGTCTGGAGAGTCTGGTCGGGCAAACAGGCTCGTGGAGGCGGCTCCTCATGCTAGCCTCGAAGTGTCGTCCAGACCGAGGTAGCCCGCTTGCTTTCCGCCGAATACGCGATTGAGACCCACGAACTTGCGAAGGCTTACGCGCACGTCGAGGCGCTGGCGCCGTTGACCCTGGCCGTTCCTCGAGGTGCGGTTTTCGCGCTGGTCGGGCATAACGGCGCGGGCAAGACGACTCTGATTAAATTATTGATGAATATGATCCGTCCCTCGGCCGGGTCGGCGACCTTGCTTGGACGGGATGTGACCCACCTTACCGGTGAGGACTTCTGCCGAATCGCCTATGCGAGTGAAAACCAGGAACTGCCGGA
Source organism: uncultured Acidobacteriaceae bacterium (assembly GCA_964249905.1). Taxonomy (GTDB): domain Bacteria; phylum Acidobacteriota; class Terriglobia; order Terriglobales; family Acidobacteriaceae; genus Edaphobacter. The sequence continues at coordinate 3,741 of CAXUEE010000196.1, read as the reverse complement.
CTGGATGACGGTCGGCCAGTTTCTGGACTATCTGCGCGGGTTCTACCCCCGCTGGGATCACACGCGGCTGGTCGAGCAGCTGGAGCTGCCGCTGCACCGCAAGCTCAAGCATCTTTCGCGCGGGATGCTGATGAAGGCGGCGCTCGCGTCGATTCTGGCGTTCTCGCCGGAAGTGATCCTGCTTGACGAGCCGTTCTCGGGACTGGACCCCCTGGTACGCGACGAGCTGATCGAGGCGTTGATGTCCCGGGTGAACCCGCGCTCGCTGGCCGACCAGGCGGCGTTCGATCCTGCGTCGCGTCCGACGATTCTGATCTCCTCGCATGACCTGGCCGAGGTGGAGTCGTTTGCGACGCATATCGGGTTCCTGCATCAGGGCAAGCTGCTGTTTGCCGAGGAGCTGAGCAAGCTGACGGCGCGCTTTCGTGAGGTGACGCTGACCTTGCCGCCGCCCTCGGCCGGGATGGCGGCTGCGACGTTGACGCGCACTTCGGCGGCGGTGCCGGAGTCGTGGCTGCTGCTCGAACAGACGCCGACGGCCGCGCGCTTTGTGCATACGCATGCGGACCTTGAGCCGCTGAACGATCAGCTGGCGGCGGTGTTCTCGGCGACCGATACGCCTTCGGTGCAGGTCGCGCCGATGACCCTGCGCGGGATTTTTCTAGCGCTGGCGAAGTCGGGGCGGGCTCCGGCCGCGCCGAGTGCTTAAGAAGGAACGCCGAGGACACGGAGGAGACGCCGAGTTTCGGCGGAGGTTTTTCCTGGCCTGAGATACCCTCTATGTATGGCCCTGCCTCAGCCGCTGCATATCTTTCGCAAAGACCTTCTCCATCTCTGGCCCGAGACCCTGGTGGTGTTGCTGTTGTTCGTTGCCTTCTGCTGGGCTGCGCCCTCGGGCTGGTCGGGGAGTCAGTATGCCGCGGTGGCGACGCTGCTGGCCGGATTGCTGAAGGCATTCCTGATGCCGATCTCGTGGCTGGTGATGATCTCGCGATTGATCCATGATGAGCCGTTGGTGGGCGACCGTCAGTTCTGGACGTCGCGGCCGTATCACTGGGCAAAGCTGCTTGCGGCGAAGGCGATCTACCTGGGCATGTTTCTGTACCTGCCGTTTCTGCTGATGCAGATCTTTCTGCTGAAACGGGCCGGGCTGTACCCCACGACCGTGGTGCCGGCGCTGCTGCATAACCTGCTTCTGCTGACGGCGATCATCGTAGTTCCTCTGGCGGCGATCGCGGCGGTCACTGCGACGTTTGCGCGGATGCTGCTGTCGACCATCGGCGCGATGCTTTACGTGCTGATTGTGGGGCTCGGGCTCTTATACCTGGTGTTCCGGCGCATGCCTCCGCCGGGGCTCGAATATCTCGTGCTGACGCTGCTGGTCGTGCTGCCGCTGGCCGCTCTGGTCTATCAATATGCGACTCGACGTACGCCGGTGGCACGAGTGTTGCTGCTGGGCACGCCGCTGGTAGTGGCGCTGCTGCTGGTGGTTGTGCCGGCAACGGCGCTGATTCGGCGCGCGTATCCGGCGTCCGCGTCCGGTCCGAAGCTGGCCGCGGTTCCGGCGGAGCTTCTGCCCCAGACGGCGCCAACGGAACCGCTGCGGCTGGTCAACGGCATGGCGGTCGTCGGCCTGCCGGTGGCCACGTCGGGCATCGACGAGCTGTCGGATTACCCGTTGAAGGGCGCCGCCGTGACGCTCGACGCGCCAGGGGTGCACTGGGCTTCGCCCTACCTGAACCAGTTTGAGACGGACGTCAATGCATACCGGCCGATGCTGCGGGTTCCGGTGTCGGTGCCGCTCGATGTGTTCAACCGTGTGCGGTCCGTGTCCACGGACGTGCACCTATCCCTGGCGGCGGAGCACCTGAAGCTGGACCCGCCGACGACGTGGCGCGCCTCAGCCG
>CAXUEE010000196.1:850-1824 GCA_964249905.1 uncultured Acidobacteriaceae bacterium | reverse complement strand
GGCATGGACGGTGCTCGTGGGCGGCGGATGATCCGGATGCGCCGCCGGTGTGCCATTTTCCGTTTGCAGCGCCGGAGCCGAACTTTGTCTCGGCGCGCCTGCCGGTGAGCTCCTGCAGCGATCCTGAAGCGACGCGGACGCCGCAGCAGATGAACCTGACAGCGGGAGCGTCTACGCTGGATTTTGATCCGGTGATTACGGTTCCGCTGGTGTTTCCGAATATGCGGGGTGGCGGGCCTGCGCCGCACGCGCTGTGTGCGGGGACGCCGCTGGAGTTCAGCCAAGCGAAGTCGCTGGGCAAGACGCGGCTGGAGGTGGACCTGCGCGGGCTGCGGCTGGATCCGCTGGCGATGCGGTTTGAGGGGCGTGGCCGGCCTTAGTGGGTCTCTGGAAACAACGAACGCAGAGGACGCGGAGGTTGCGCGGAGGGGCCGCGGAGGACGGCGGGGCTCGTTACGGGGTGACGAGGGTGCCGAGGGGTTCGCCGGAGACGACGCGGGTGATGTTGCCCTGCTCGCGCATGGAGAAGACCATCATGGGCATGTGGTTGTCGCGGCAGAGGGAGACGGCGGAGGTGTCCATGACCTTGAGATTTTTCTGCAGGATTTCGGTATAGGAGACGGTCTCGTAACGGGTGGCGTGCGGGTCGCGCTTGGGGTCGGCGGAGTAGATGCCGTCAACCGAGGTGGCTTTGAGGAGAATGTCGGCCTTGATCTCCATGGCGCGCAGAGCGGCGGCGGTGTCGGTCGAGAAGTAGGGGTTGCCGGTGCCGGCGGCGAAGATGATGATGCGGCCCTTCTCGAGGTGGCGCATGGCGCGGCGGCGGATGTACGGCTCAGCCACCTGGTGCATTTCAATGGCGGACATGACGCGGCAGAAGAGCCCGCATTTTTCGATGGCGGCCTGGAGGGCGATGGCGTTGATGACGGTGGCGAGCATGCCCATGTGGGCGGCGGCGACGCGGTCCATGTCGA
>CAXUEE010000196.1:0-840 GCA_964249905.1 uncultured Acidobacteriaceae bacterium | reverse complement strand
CTGGGCGACGCCGCGGAAGAAATTCCCACCGCCGACGACGATGGCGATCTCGCAGCCGAGGGCGTGGACGTCGGCGATCTCAGCGGCGACTTTGTGAATAAAGATGGCATCGATGCCAAACCCGGAGCCGGCGGCGAGGGCTTCGCCTGAGATCTTGAGCAGGACTCGCTTGTACATGTCAGCCTAGTATCGCATGGGGTGCTGCGCCGGGCGGAGCTGCTCTTGTCTGCGGGCCGAAGGGCGAGGCGGGTGAGTTGCGGCTATTTTGCTCCCGGTTCTTGCACCAATACGGAAACATTTCCCAAAGGTTTATTAGCTCTGCTAGGATGGCCGACGCTATGAATCCCTTGCGCCGCGATCTGCTGAAGCTTTCTCCCTTTGCCCTTGCCGGGCTTGCTCCCACGTTGGCCCAGACTCCGCGTGGGGGGCGCGGAGCGGTAGCCGGAACACCGATGTTTTTCGATGTGCGGGCGTTTGGGGCGACGGGATCCGGTACGTCGCTGGACACCCCGGCGGTGAACGCGGCGATCGAGGCGGCAGCCGCTGCGGGCGGCGGGACGGTGTACTTCCCGGCAGGAACGTACCTGTGCTTTTCGATCCGGCTGAAGAGCAACGTGGCGCTCTATCTGGCGCAAGGGTCGATGATCCTGGCGGCGGAGTCGCCGAAGCCGGGGGAGACGACGGGGCAGATGGGCGGCTCGTACGACGCAGCGGAGCCGAACGGAACCTGGGAGCCGTACCAGGACTACGGCCACAATCACTGGCATAACTCGCTGCTGTGGGGCGAGGGCTTGCACGATCTCTCGATCACGGGACCGGGCGTCATTTACGGCAAGGGGC
>CAXUEE010000195.1:4916-7496 GCA_964249905.1 uncultured Acidobacteriaceae bacterium | reverse complement strand
ACCTCCACCTGATGCCGCCGTCCACCGGCCTGCCCATGAGCCGCTCCAGCTCCGTCGGCTCGGTCTTCAACTCCATTCCACACGTCCCCGATCCAGTCGCCGCTCCAGCCGAAAACGAAGCCCAGACCGAGGTTCCGTCCCATGGCTGACACCATCGATCAACTCCGCGCAGGCATCACCGACCGCGTCGAACTCCCCGGCATGACCCTCATGGAGCACCTCGACGAGCTCCGCAAGCGCCTCATCCACGCCATCCTCTGGCTCGTCGCCGGCATCGCTGTCACCGCCGTCTTCATCTCGCGCCTCATCAACATCATCCAGAAGCCGCTCACCGAAGTCGGCCTCAAGATGACCATGACCCATCCGACCGACGCCATCGAGCTCGACATCAAGACCGCCGTCGTCTTCGGCGCCATCGTCGCCAGCCCCTTCATCCTCTATCAGCTCTGGCTCTTCATCTCGCCCGGCCTCTACGACAACGAGAAGAAATACGTCTTCCCCTTCATGTCCTCGACCATCGGCCTCTTTCTCGGCGGAGCCTGGTTCGGCTATCGCTGGGTTCTGCCCGGCGCCATCAAGGTTCTCGTCCTCGGCTACGGTAAAAACTTCACCCACATGATCACGATCGACGACTACACGGGATTCTTCCTCGCCGTGATCCTCGGTCTCGGCATCTGTTTTGAGCTGCCCATCCTCATGTTCTTCCTCGCCCTCTTCGGCATCGCCGACGCTAAATTCTTCCTCAAGCAATGGCAGTACGCCATCCTCATCATCTTCCTCATCTCGGCAGTGATCTGTCCCCTGCCCGATCCCATCGGCATGTGCCTCTTCGCCAGCCCCATGCTCGCGCTCTACGTCATCGGCATCGCCATCTCCTGGTACGTCCACCCCAATCGCCGCAAAGCCAAGGAGCAGAAAATATAATGAAGCCGCACCGATCCCTTAGCGCCCTTCGCGGCATCTCCCTGGCGTCCCTTGCGTTCTGCTCCCTCTCGTTCCTCGTGCAATCCAGCCACGCCCAGGAAAAAGGCAAGATCTCCGGCGCCGCCACCTACGCGCTCACCAGGGAACTCCTCGCCGCGGCACCTAAGCGCTTCAACGGCTCCCCCGGCCACGCCGCCGCCGAGAAGTTCATCGAATCCCACTTCGCCCCCGAACAAGCCGACCACCGCCTCGACGTCGACACCTTCACCGCCTCAACCCCCGCCGGCCTCCAGACCATGCACAACATCATTGTGCGTTTTCCCGGGAAAAAAGACGGCTACATCGTCATCGGCTCGCACTACGAGACCAACTACCCCCTCAAAGACATCAACTTCGTCGGAGCCAACGACGGCGCCTGCACCACCGCCTTCCTTATCGAACTCGGCCAGTACTTCCGCACCCATCCTCCGCTCGGATACTCTGTCGTCTTGGTCTTCTTCGACGGCGAAGAAGCCGTCAACAAGTGGTCCGCCTCCGACTCCCTCTACGGGTCGCGCCATCTCGCCGCCAAATGGTCCCAGGAAGGCGTCCTCCCCAGGATCAAGGCCTTCCTCCTCGCCGACATGATCGGCGACAAAGACCTCGACATCGACCAGGACGGCAACTCCAACCCCGCCCTCGAAGACCTCCTCAAGATCGCCGCAAAGAACACCGGCCACAGCAACGCCATCTCCCGCGACAAGACCCCCATCGAAGACGACACCGTGCCCTTCGCAAAACGCAACGTCCCCGTCCTCGACGTCATCGACTACGACTACGGCCCGATGGACCCCGCCACCGGCGACCACGCCTTCCACCACACCGAAAAAGACACCATCGACAGGATCAGCCCGCAATCCCTCCAAACCGACGGCGACATCTTCCTCGAACTCATCCGCTTGATCGATACGAAATAAGGTCCGGCCCGACGGGGCCCCTCATCGCGCAAAGCGACCCCGTCCCGGGGTGGTAGCTCCGCATCCCCTACCCACTGGTCACACGTAGATCCCTGCCGACCAGCGGGAGGACCACGCCAAGCCCCGGACCCCACGAAGTGGTTGCCGCCCGCGACGAGGGCGCACTCGCCTTTGCTATTTCCCCGTACATACCTTCCCGGCCGCCGCCCGGCCGCCCTTCGCCTTCGCATCGGCCTCACTCATATAAGTTCCGGCCTTCGTCTTCCCATAAAATGCGTCGCCGTTGCAGTGATACACGTTATCTCCCGTATTCAACCAGACCAGGCCAGGCCCACCTCCCGCAGCCGCCGGTCTGGAAGCCGCAGCCTGCGACGGACTCTGCTTCTTCGGAGCCGGAGCCGACGCAACCGGTGCACCCGCGGGCGTCGGTGCAGCCATCGACGGCGCAGGCTTCGCAGCTGGAGTCGGCGCAGGCATCGCCGCAGTCTTCGCAGTCGAAGCTACCGGAGCACCCGCAGCCGGAACCGCCGCATACCATGTCTGCACGCCCTTGTGTCCGCGACACGCGCCACTCTTCGCCGCCGCCGTCGAGTACGTTCCGTCCTTACAAATCCCATTCGCCCCCGCCGGAGCTCCTGCCGGCGCCTGCGCCATCACGCTCGCCGCACCCATCGCCAACCCGCCCACCACCGTCAAAAGT
>CAXUEE010000195.1:3224-4896 GCA_964249905.1 uncultured Acidobacteriaceae bacterium | reverse complement strand
AATCATTCAATTTAGAAAACACAGCTTCGCAATCCTAGCCGTCATCACCCTTCCTGTCACGCCCTGATCTCTCCCCTTCGCGACCAACCGACCACCAGCGAAGCTCAAGAAGCGCAACACGCCACGAAGTTTGCGCCGCCCGCAACAGGGTGCCTGTCCGGCGATGACGCATCCATTTACCATCAACCTAAGTGACCACCCCCCTCAGCCACTGGCTCGTCTTCCACCTCGCACTCCTCCTCCTGCTCGCAGCCGAGCTGGTTTACTCCCGCTGGAGCCTTGCCGGCCTCTCAGCCGAAGCTCGCCCCCTCCGCCAGAAGCGCAACGCCATCATCGCTACCATCATGTGGACTGCCGCCGCCCTCGCCCTCGGCGTCTACCTGCTCGTCACCCTCGGCCACCCCGCCGCCACCCAGTTCCTCGCCGGCTACGCCATCGAAGAATCCCTCTCGATCGACAACCTCTTCGTCTTCCTCCTGCTCTTCCGCCTCTTCGGCATCCCCGAAACCTTCCAGCCCCGCGTCCTCTTCTGGGGAGTGCTCGGCGCCATCCTTCTCCGCGGCCTCTTCATCTCCGCCGGCATCGGTCTCCTCGAACGCTTCCACTGGGTAAGCTACATCTTCGCCCTCATCCTGCTCGCTGCCAGCATCCGCCTCCTCATCCCTTCTAAAGAAGAGGAAACCGGCGAGGCCCCACCCAAAGCCCCCTTCTGGGTCTCCTGGCTCTCCAGAATCCATCCCGTCTCCCTGCGCCACGACCTCTTCTTCACCCGCGAACCCGCAGCCCCCGGCCTGCCCCCGCGCCGCATGATCACCATGCTCTTCCTCGCGCTCATCGCCATCGAGACCGCCGATATCGTCTTCGCCCTCGATTCCATCCCCGCCGTCCTCTCGATTACCCGCATCCCCTTCATCGCCTACACCTCGAACATCCTCGCCGTCATGGGGCTTCGTTCGCTCTATCTGCTGCTCGCCCATATGTTCAAGAAGCTCCGTTACCTCCACTTCGGCCTGGCCTTCGTCCTCCTCTTTGCCGCCTTGAAGATGCTGCTCGCCGACTGGCTCGAGATCGGCCCCCTCACCTCGCTCGCCGTCATCGTCGCTATCCTCGCCATCACCGTCCTGGCCAGCCTCACCCGTCCCGGAGACATGCCTTCCCTACCCGAAACGAATCACTGAAAGCTGACAACTGACAACTGACAACTGACAAATCCCTTGTACTTACCCGAACTGTCCTACAGCACAAAGCTCGATCCTTAGCTCACCAGGCAGTACCGCGCAAAAAAATCGTCGAAGCCTCACCAGAACTGGCAATCCCCTCACAAGCAGCGATACCCTAAGCGATAAACCCCAACTGCCCTCGCTCCATCACCGAGTGCAGCGGCCTATCCCACTTCGCCGTAAAATCCAGCCTGTAATGCGCCCCGCGGCTCTCTTCCCGGCCCAGCGCCGACTCCACCATTACCCCCGCCACCGTATGCAGATTCCTCGCCTCGATCGCCCTGCGAGAGTTCCCTCGCGGCATCGTCTGCCTCATCCGCTCAAGCTCAACCCGCGCCCTCGTCAAACCCTCCGCGTCCCGCAACAATCCCGCATCCTTCCACATCAACCCGCGCAGCTCCGCAATCCACTCCTCAACCTCCTCCGCCGCGTCGACGGTTTCTGGCGTACGC
>CAXUEE010000195.1:0-3214 GCA_964249905.1 uncultured Acidobacteriaceae bacterium | reverse complement strand
AGCCCACCTTCAGGACGCATCAGCCTCGGCGCCTGACGTTCCTGTTGTTCCTCTCGTTCCTCAATCATCGTCCCCGCCGTCTCCGCCCCAAACACCAGCCCCTCCAGCAAGGAGTTGCTCGCCAGCCGATTTGCTCCATGCACTCCCGTACAAGCAGCCTCCCCCGCCGCATAAAGTCCCGCCAAAGAAGTCCGCCCCTCAAGATCCACCTTCACCCCGCCCATCAGGTAGTGTGCCGCTGGTCTCACCGGGATCAGGTCCCGCCCCAACTGCAAACCATATCCCGCCAGGAAACTCGAGATTCCTGGGAACCGCTTCTTCAGGTCCTTCAGGACGTGACGCATATCCAGGTACACCGGCCCAACGAGCGACTCACGCGTAATCGCCCTCGCCACGACATCCCGCGGCGCAAGCTCCGCCGACGCATGCACTCCCGGCATGAATCGTTCGCCCCTTGCATTCAGCAGCAGCGCACCCTCGCCTCGCAGCGCCTCGCTCATCAGGAACCGCGGCGCTCCTTCCATTGCAAAGGCCGTCGGATGGAACTGGTAGAACTCCATATCCTCCAGCGCCGCGCCCGCCCGGTACGCCATTGCGATCCCATCCCCGGTCGCCACGGCCGGGTTCGTCGTGTCCGAGTACACCTGTCCCGCTCCTCCACTCGCAAGCAGGATCGCCCCCGCCCGCACCTCGGTCTCGACGCCATCCCCTCCCAAAAGCGTCACGCCGACCACCCGCTTTTCTTCAACCAGAAGATCCACGCTGGTCGTCCATTCCCTCAGTTCCACTTGACTTAGGCTGCAAACATGCTCGAGCAATGCGCGCGCTATCTCGCGTCCGGTCGCGTCGCCCTTTGCATGTAGAATCCTCGAGAGACTGTGCGCTCCCTCGCGCGTTCGCTCCAGCTCGCCCCCCGCATCGCGATCGAACTCCGTGCCGATCCCAAGTAGTTCTTCCACCCGCTTCGGTCCTGCGCTCACCAGCAGCGCCGCCGCTGTGGGATTGACCAGACCATCGCCCGCAGCCAACGTGTCTTCCAGATGGAGCGCGACATCTTCATCGCCGCCCATCGCCACCGCGATCCCGCCCTGCGCGTAGCTGGTATTCGACTCCGCCAGCGCTTCCTTGGTGACCACCAGAACCCGGCCTGCCTCACTCAGCTTTACCGCTGCACTCAAGCCGGTAATGCCTCCACCCACCACGACAAAATCAAACCATTCCATCCCTTAAATCCTACGCCGCCAGACACCGCGCAGCGGTCCAACAACTCTTGACTGGTCGCCGCAAGCGATAAGGGCGCACTCGCTGTTGCTTTCACAAAAACAGGAAACCCCGTCCGGACGCCGTACAGGCGCGACTGCGTAGGCCAACTGCGCTGCGCGCCTACAATGATTAAGCCGTGACAAAAATCATCCGTCTCAACGCCGCCTCCGCGCAGTACGACATCACCGTAGGCCAGAACCTCCTCCGCACCTTACATCCCCGCCTGCAAAAAATCATGGCCGGCAAGCCCTACCGCCCTTTCCTCATCACCAGCCCCAACATCTGGCAACTCTGGAGCGAAAAGGTTCGCGCCTCGTTCCCCGAAGCTCAGTCCCCCACCATCCTCTTTCATCCCGCCGGCGAGAAACACAAACGCCTTGCCGCCGTCGAATCCCTCGCCGAGCAGCTTGCCCAACACGGCGCCGATCGCGACGCCCTGCTCATCGCCTTCGGAGGAGGAGTAATCGGCGACATCACCGGCTTTCTGGCCGCCATCTACATGCGCGGCGTTCCCTACGTCCAGATCCCGACTACCCTGCTCGCCCAGGTCGACTCCTCCATCGGAGGCAAGACCGGCGTCAACCTGGCCGCAGGCAAGAACCTCGTCGGCAGCTTTCATCACCCGCGCGCCGTCCTCGCCGATATCGACCTGCTCTCAACCCTTCCCAAAGAGGAACTCATCTCCGGACTTCAGGAGTCCATCAAAGCCGGTATCATCCGCTCGCCAAAGCTCTTCGACTACCTCGAAAAGCATCAGGTGGCCGCCAGGGCCGGTGAGCCGACCGTCCTCGGAACCATCATTGCAGCCAGCATCCAGATCAAGGCCCACGTTGTCGAGGAGGACGAAAAAGAGTCCAACCTTCGCATGATCCTCAACTTCGGCCACACGCTGGGACACGCGATCGAAGCCGCCACCAGCTTCAAGAAACTCCTTCACGGCCAGGCCGTTGCCTGGGGCAGTATTGCAGCTCTACATGTAGCTTTAGCCCGCAACTCAATCACTCCAGAAGACTTCGCGCGCATGGCCAACCTTATCCTTGCCTACGGTCCGCTTCCTCGTTTCACCGCCAAACCAGAAACCCTCGTCGCCCTTACCGCGGCTGACAAGAAAACCCGCAGCGGCAAGCGAGCTTTCATCCTCCCCACCACCATCGGCAAAGTCGACGTCGTCTACGACGTTACCGACCAGGAACTCCTCGACGCTGCCCGAACCATGCTCGCTACGATGAAGCAGAGCTTGAACTAGATAGACACCATGATCCCCACAGAGACGCACCACATTTCCACAGATCCCGAGCCAACCACCGATGCCTTCCCGGCGCTGCCCGCCAAAGGTGCCATCCGCCCTGCCGAAGAAGTTCAGGGTATGTTCGACGCCATCGCCCCCCGCTATGACCTGCTTAACCATGTCCTCTCCGGCGGAATCGATGCCACCTGGTGGTGGCGCGCCGCACGCACCCTGCGTCCCATTCTTCACAAGCCGGAGAGCCGCATCCTGGATCTCTGCTGTGGCACCGGAGACATGGCAATGGCACTCTTGCGCCATCGCCCCGCCAACATGTCCACAGCTCCCACAGCACCCATCCTTGCTGTGGATTTCTCCCATAAGATGCTCGCACTCGGAGCAGCTAAGTTCAACCAGAACAACATCATCCCGGTAGAAGGTGATGCGTTACATCTTCCCTTGCCAAATGCCAGCATGGACCTGATTTCCGCCGCCTTCGGCTTCCGGAACCTGGTCAGCTACGAAGACGGTCTGGCGGAACTCTACCGCGTCCTCGCTCCCGGAGGCCAGATTGCCATTCTTGAATGTAACCAGCCTGACGGCCTCGTCGCCCTGCTCTACAATCTCTACTTCAAGCAGGTTCTGCCACGGATCGGCGGCTTGCTTTCAGATCGACAAGCGTACACCTATCTCCCCACCTCCGTCGAGCGCTTCCCCCGCTCTCCC
>CAXUEE010000194.1:713-7529 GCA_964249905.1 uncultured Acidobacteriaceae bacterium | reverse complement strand
CCTCTGGCGTCGAACCCAGCCACGCATCATAGTGGAACCCCTCAGGAACCGGCATCTTCTTGGGATCGCCGCCCGCAGGGTCGCCCGGAAGCCCGATCTCCACATGCTTTACCTCGCCAATCCGGCCATTCCGCACCAGCTCGCACGCCCGGTGAAACTGCTTCCACGATCGCTGCTGGCTGCCAATCTGCAAAATCTGCCCCGACGCCTGCACCGCATCGCTCAGGTACCGGCCCTCCGCAATCGTCAGCGAAGCCGGCTTCTGCAGGTACACATCCTTGCCCGCGCGCACCGCCGCCGCCGCAATAATTGCATGCTGGTGATCCGGCGTCGAAATCACCACCGCATCGATATCCTTATTCGCCAGCAGCTCATGATAGTTGCTGTACCCCGTCACCCCGCTGTACGGTTTCCCCAGCTTCTTCGTATACGCGTCGTTGACAAACTGTTTGCCCTGTTCCACCCGCGGCGCATACAGGTCACACACCGCCACGATCCGCGCCGAGTCCACCTTCATAATCGCCGGCATATCGTGCACGCGCGAAATACGCCCAACCCCGATCGCCCCGACTGTCACCTGCTTACTCGGAGCCATCTGACCGAATACCCGCGAGGGAACAATGGTGGGAAAACCCGCCACCACCGCAGATGCTCCCGCAGCACGGAGAAACTCTCGCCGTGATCTGTTGCTAGGTTCCATCACCTATCCTCCAAAGCGTCAGGCAGGACATCGAGTGTCACGCGACGCACTTAATTCACTACGCAAACAAAATAAGCCTTTCTTCGTTTGACTGGCAAGCCGCGCGCGCCCGTGGAAGTGCAGCGGACGTGGATACGGTCCAGTTCATCGGCAGGTCTGGCCTTCGAGCGATCGTGTCAACCTGCCACTTTCAGTACACGTTCAGACCTTGACAGGTGAGATCGTTCCTATCGGACGTCGCGACGGCAACTCTCCCGAAGCGTGCGTATGGTCAGCGCTAACTCGCGTTCAAGGGGCAGCAGCCGCCTGTTGCGCCCGCAATGCCTGCTCAAAGGTGTGCTGGGCAGCGGCAACGTATCGCTGATAACCAGCCGGATCGACAAACACGCGCGGCCATCCTTAGGGTACCGCTCCAGCTTGGCAAGCATCGTAAAGTACTGGCCGTGCGCTCCGAGGAAGACATCACAAGGCAAGTCGCGCAAGGTAAGGAAGGTATGCTGAAAATCCTGAACGATGCCGGGATAGCTTACGGCGTGGCCGGCGGTGGCGACGAAATGGTACTCCGACCAGAAACCTGTTCCACCCACAATCACGATGTTGCGCCTGCTCCCGGCTGGATCTCCCGCAGGCGAGACCGCATGGTCCATGTGGTACACCCGCGCGTATGACCAGCAGTCTTGTGTGCCGTGAGAATCACACCTCCCAGGCTTACCGTATCCGCGTCATGGAGAACACGATCGACGTGCGCCGGAGCAAAGCCCGGAATGTTTCGCGAGGGGGATAAAAAATCTGTCTTGGCCCCGGTTTCGACGACGCTCACGTCCCCGTCCATGACCATGTTCTTTGCATGGGTTTCACGGATTACCTCAGCCATTCCTCCCACGTGATCGTCATGCGCCTGCCCGTTCAGCAGAATCTTTGTGTCTTCCCAGCGGAAGCCCAGCTTCTCGACACTGGCACGAATCTGGGGAGGCGAGGAGACCAGGTTTGCGTTCACCAGGATGTTCCCTCTTGGCGTGGTCACAAGGTAGCTGGCAAGATCTTGTCTGCCCACGTAGTAGAGGTTATCCGCAATCTGAAATGGCGGAATGGGTGCCGTCCACGCCGGATTCAGATCAGCCTGAACGGGGATCGGCGAGCAAAGCAAGAAGATCGACAGACCGAGCCGCGGTGGACGCATCCTGCCATTTTGAATCAAACGTGAACTCTGTCTCAACCCCCGGCATGGCGGTGTGAACCGGGGAGGTAACGGGCCAGGCGAGGAGTCTCCAGAAGGCAGAACTCCAGCCTCCAAAAGCTGTACAGAAAGAATTCTTTTGCAAAAGTCTCAAGCGTCGCGGCACTAGGACGGCGTCTCAGGTTTTGCCGCATTCGCCTTTTTGGGAGTCCACGGCTTACGTTTTTGACCATCCGATGCAGCTTGGCCGTCTGAGACGACCGGGCTGCTTGCTCGATGGTCACCTCCGCTTTGCGGCGCACTCGCCAGCAGGGTTTCAGCGGATGTAGACCTGGCGAGGTCGAGGGATGCGCAAATGACAGAAGTCTCGGCGGCACCCGCGAACGCTTTCTTCGGAGTCCACGGCTTGCGTGGCGCAGGCTGAGAATCAGCCCTGGAGGCGGCGTGCTCCGGAGGAGAGATCGTTTCTCCAGTTGGGGCGGAGCTACCTTCCTGGCTGGCCGGCTCCAGCGAGGCGGAAACAGGAAGAGGACCAGGACGTTTCGGAGCCCACTTTTTCCGACTGCTGGGAATCGCGGTCGTCGCCTCAGAAATAACGATCGAAACATCGTGTTCTACTTCCGCAAAACTCGGCATCGGCATACTGACCAGGGGCACACTGGCCGTAAGCTCCGCTGGTTGAGACCCTGCAGCCGCGAACGCTGGGGCAGATACGGGCTCTGTTCGCAGCGGGGGCTTGCCGGCGCGTCTTTGTACTCCTTCCAGCAGCAGCTCCGCCACATCCCGGACGGCAATGGGATGGTCGCTCTTGCCTGGCGTGCTCTCCAGCATGCTCTTGCAGAACGGGCACCCTACCGCCAGCACCTGGTCCTGGGCTCCGGCCAGGGTCTGCTGCGCTTCGCGGTAGCGATTGTCCGAGATGCGCTCCGAGCCTGCTTCCTCTTCTTTCCAGAACTGTGCGCCGCCGGCACCACAGCAGAAAGCGTTCTCGCGGTTTCGCGGTAGCTCGACCACGGTGTTGCTCAAGATGTTGAGCAGATTGCGCGGAGCCTCATAGACCCCGTTGTGCCGTCCCAGATAGCAGGGGTCGTGGTACGCGACCTTGGACTCCGATGCGTCCGAGACAAGTTTACCGCTCTGTACCAAAGATTCGAGGTACTCGGTGTGATGCATCACCTTGAAGTCACCGCCGAGCTGCTTGTACTCCTTACCTACAGCGTTCATGCAATGCGGACAGGTGGCCACGATGAGCTTCGGTTTTACCTGATGCAACGTTGCCACGTTTGTGTCGGCAAGCTGGCGATAGAGATACTCATTGCCGGACCGCCGTGCGGTGTCGCCGGTACAGCATTCGCGCTTGCCCAGCACCGCGAAATCAACGCCGGCGTGGTCCAGCAGCTCCACAAAAGCACGCGCGGTCTTCTGCGACTGCGGGTCGTAGCTGGCCGCGCAGCCGACCCAGAAGAGCACGTCCGGCTCCGGATTCTCTTCCGTCGTCCTCACGTTCAGGCCCTCGGCCCAATCCATCCTCTTTTCATGGTTGATGCCCCAGGGATTGCGGGAACGCTCCATACCCCGGAAGGCAGTCTGGAGTTGAGCCGGAAACTCCCCCGCGATCATGACTTGCTGACGCCGTATGTCGACAATATCAAGCATAGGTTCGTCCCCCACGGGACAAACGTCGATGCAGGCTCCGCAGGTCGTGCAGGCCCAGGCTGCCTCTGGCGATAGAGCAAAGCTCAGCAAGAGGTTCGGGCTTGGCTGGCCACGCTCAAACCCAGGCTCATGTCTGCTGATCGCATTTAGCTCCATGCGCTTATTGATCTCAAGCGCGGAAGGAGACAGGCTCTTGCCGGTGGCTGTCGCGGGACACACATCCTGACAGCGGTTGCACTGGATGCACGCATAGGCGTCCAGCAGCCGCGGCCAGGCCAGATCCTCCAGCTTCTCTGCGCCCAGCTTGGGAGTTTCCGCTTCCATGTCCAGCTCCATCGCGGGCAGCACCCCGGAGGCAACTGGACGCGCGACAAGGTACTTGGCCGGCGCCATGAAAATATGAATGTGCTTGGAGTAAGGAAAGTAGACCAGAAATGCTAGAACGCTGCCGAGCGCACCCCAGTAGCCGAAGATTCGCCAGGCTAGGGCATTCTGCGCGGTGAACAGGTGCGAAAGCACTGTAGCGAACGGGGCGAACCGGTCCGGCCCATCCGCCGCCAGCTTGGCCCCGGCACCCACGGCGCGGCTGCCAACGTGAAAGAGAATAAACGTTGAAACGATGATCGAGTCGATCGTGATGTAATTCTGCTTCACATCAGGATGCAGCATCGTCCGCTCGTTGAAACGGAAATCGTAGCGACTGGGAAGCAGAAAGCGCCTAATGACGAGAGCAACAACCCCGACCAGAACCAGGGCGCTCAGCACGTCCGCTAAGAGCACGTACAGATTGCCCGCAATCCCCAGCGACGCGAAGGAGAGCGGCACAAACCCGTCGATGGCATCTACGAGATTGACAAGAAGGTAAAAGGTGAACCCATAGAAGATGAAGGAGTGAAAAACGCTGATGACGCGCCGCTTGCGAAAGGTGCGGCTCTGCGTCAGGGTGGTTACCAGGGCATACCAGATACGCCGCGGAAGATGATCAAAGCGGCTGTCCGTGTCCCTTCTACCCGCAGCGATGCGACGAAACAGACGCAGAAAGCCATGCCCTCCGAAGCCGGCGGCGACAGCGGCAAAGAGAAGAAACAGAACCTTTTGAAATGGAGGAAGCATTTGCTTGTCCCTGCCGTTCTACGCACACCGGCATCGTTTGAGCCACGGGCCGCCTGATCTAAACTGTCGCCTTCAACTCCTGGATCAGGGCCGGCACGATCTCCTTTACGTCTCCAACGATGCCGTAGTCGGACTCCTTGAAAATGGGAGCCTCGGCATCCTTGTTAATCGCCACGATGGTCTTGCTTTTGCCCATGCCGGAGAGATGCTGCACGGCCCCCGAGATGCCGATGGCAAAGTAAATCTTCGGCTGCACGGTTTTCCCGGTCTGGCCCACCTGCTCCGCGTACGGACGCCAGCCTGCATCGACGACGGCGCGGGTGGCCCCTACGGCTGCGCCAGTCTGGTCCGCCAGACCCTCCACCAGCTCCGCAAACCCCTCCCGGCTACCAACGCCACGTCCTCCAGCGACGACGATCTCCGCGTCTGACAGCGCGACGCGCTCACTCTTTTCCGTCATGCGCGAGGTCACTGCAAGCCGGCGAGGCGGCAGCGAAACCTCTGCATCATACTGCTCCGCCGGTTCCGGATTGGGCGCTGCCGTTGTGAAGGCGCCCGGCTTGACCGTCACGACAATGACGGGAGCCTCCGCCTGCACGCGTTCCGTGACCCGCGCCAAAAAGGTGTAGTGCTCCGCGACCAGGGTGCCCGCCTGCTCCTTGAGGCTGATCGCATCCTCGATCAGAGGGGCATCGAGCTTAACCGCCACCCTTGGACTGTACTCCCGGCCGCTGCGGCTGCCGCCTGCGAGCACGGTATGCGCCTCGCCTTCGCTCGCGATCTGCGCGATCGCCGCCGCCCAAAGCTCGGCATCGTACTCGGCGAGCTTTGCGTCGTCGACCACGAGAACCTGGTCTGCAAGCAGGGCCGCCTGGGCCGCCACCGGAGCAACGCCGCTTCCCAGAACGAGGATCGTTACTGGTCCCTCGCGACCCAGATCGCGGGCTGCCTGGGTCATCTCAGAGGTGCTCTTGCTCAGCTTGCCGTCTTCATGCTCCGCCACTATCAAGATCATGCCATCACCCTCGCTTCATTCCGTAGCAGGTCCACCAGCCGCTTCGCCGCCGCTGACGCGTCCTTGCCGTCAATCACATGGCGCCTGCGTACCTTTTGCTGCACCTCAGCGTGGAGGTATTTCAACTTCGGCTGCACGGCATAGGCGGCGACCAGATCCCGCCGCAACTCTTTCTTCTTGGCCTTCATGATGTTGGGCAGGGTCGGGTAGCGTGGCTCATTCAGCCCCTGCTGCGTCGTCACCACCGCCGGCAGGTTCAGGGTGAACGCCTCGCTGCCCGCGTCTACATCATGCTTGCCCGCCAGTTCCTGACCGGTCAGGGTCAGTGCATTGGTCCAGGTAGCTTGCGGCCAGCCCAGCCGCTCCGCCGTCGCCGCGCCCAGCGCATGGCTGTCCCAGTCAGCCTGTTGCCCACCACAGAAAACCAGGTCGACCCCTTCCTGCTTCGCCACCTGCGCCACGATGCTGCTGACGGTCACCACATCCAGCGCTTCATTCGCTTCGACAAGAATTGCTCGGTCAGCGCCCATTGCCAGCGCACTGCGCAACGACTCTTCCGTACGAGGCGACCCCACGGCGAGAACGATCACCTCCACGCCCGAACCAGCTTCACGCAGGCGCAAGGCCTGCTCCACGCCGTACTCATCCATGGTGTCGATGACCAGCTTGCTGCCGGCCAGGTCGACGACACCGTCCTTCAAACGCACGCTCTCCTCTGCATCGAGGACCTGCCGAACCAACGTCAAGATACGCATTGCTAGACCTCTCGATACATCCTGAAAGCATGAACCCAGGATACGACCAACCCTTCGTGGGGCAGCTACACAGAATACTGACCAGCCTCCACCATGGACGCCGCGATTGCACGCCCCACGGCAACAGTATTGACCGGCTCATGACGGGTAAGCGTCTGCAACATAGCTGTCTTGCCGATAAGATCCTCCCCTTCGGCGATGGCCCCGAGCACACGCTCGGCCCCCGACTGAACGACCCGGAACGAACGTGCCGCGTAGTACCGGGTGAGATCCACGGCTACGGGTTTGCTGCCTTCCAGCTTCTCGGTCCGCAGCACGGTCGATTCCAGGAGAAGGATCTCCGCCAGGATCTCCGCAATGGCGCCCACGTCCACGCCGCGAGTCGGCTCGTCGAAGACAA
>CAXUEE010000194.1:335-703 GCA_964249905.1 uncultured Acidobacteriaceae bacterium | reverse complement strand
CTCACTCACGGGCTGCCCGGCGCCAAGCTCTTTCATCAACTGCTGAAAGGCCGGCATGAGCGGAAGTGCGCCAGCCTGCGCCCGCTTCAGCATCCACGTCGTGGTAATGATGCGATTGATCTCGTTGGTGCCCTCGAAGATCTTGTTAATGCGTACGTCGCGGTACTGCCGCTCCGCCGGAAACTCTTCGACATAGCCGTACCCGCCATGCAGCTGCAGCATCTGGTCGACTACCCGCTCCGCCAGCTCCGAACCGGCAAACTTCAGGATGGAGCACTCCGCGGCAAATTCCTCTAGCTTCTTTTGCAAGGTGAGCAGGTAGGCGGGAGATCCCTTGTCCAGCTCGGCCAGCGAGGCATCAATCGCGC
>CAXUEE010000194.1:0-325 GCA_964249905.1 uncultured Acidobacteriaceae bacterium | reverse complement strand
GATGGCCGAAGCGCTCTCGGCAAGCTTCTCTTTCACCAAGCCAAAATGCACAATGGATTTGCCGAAGCCGACGCGGTTGATCGCGTAACGGATGCCATCGCAATACGCCTGCTTCGCCAAAGCGATCATGTTCGCGCCAAGCTTGTAGCGGCCCACGTTCAGGATGTTGAAGGCAATCAGGTGACCCTTGCCTGCGGTCCCAAGCAGGTTCTCCACGGGAACCTTGCAGTCGTTCAAAATCAGAGGGCACGTGGAGGATCCGCGGATGCCCAGCTTGTGCTCCTCATTGCCGATGGTCAAGCCGGGCGTGTCCCTGGGCACCAGG
>CAXUEE010000193.1:2689-7549 GCA_964249905.1 uncultured Acidobacteriaceae bacterium | reverse complement strand
GCGAGATCCCGGTGTCAGGTGAACCATACGTGTGGTTTGCGGGCATTCTTCCGGTCATTGCGATCTTCTTGCCGCTGAATTTTGCTTGGGGGCTAGGCATTCTGCTTCGCCGGCGATGGTGGAGCGGACGGTTTTGGCTGTTCTCGGCCCTGATCTGGTTAGTTGCTGTGGTCATCGATTTCGCGCATCACTGATCATGCTCTTGCGGGGGTCCGTGGTCGACGCCTTTATCCGGGGCTGAAACGTCCGTTTCAGTGAATACAAACGAAGTCGCCCGAACAGGCTTACTTCACATTGGCTGATTCCGGTGGTGTCAGAACGAATTCGCACGTTGGCTCTGTAGAACAGAACAGCACTCCGCTGCGTAGTAATAACGCGTGCGACTGAATCGGCAGCGCCAAGCCCAGATCGAGCTTTCCCAAGGTAATGCTCAGCGCGCGCAGGTCTTCATCCCCGCTCATCATCGCCACCTTTTCAGTTTTCGTAGCTGATACTTGCATGATGAACACCCCCGACCCCTTCACCCCAGGCGGTCGCGACACATGGAAGATCCGCTGCTCCTGCAGCGCGCGGTCCGGGTGGGGCTCCTGTGCCGCCACACCCTTTTCCTTGAGCCCGTCTACCCGCGCATGGAGTTCAGTCGCTACCGGTGCCGCGCCGCTGTTCCCGGTTCGGCTCAGTGCCATCTCATACACTCGCATCGCGCCCACGAGATCGCCCTTCCTCTCCAGGATCTCGCCCATATGCAGGCCCTCAGCGTGCGCTGCGCTCCGCCACGAGGCCCGCACATACTCTTCCGCCAGCGCGTACTTTTCCTCGGTGAAGTACACCCACCCCAGGGTGTCCCAGGTCGCCAGCAACAGGTTGGCCCGGCGGAACGCTTCCGCATTTACACTCTCGATCGCGGTCCCCGCCGACTCGGTCTCCAGCGTCTCTACCGCTTCCCGCGCACTCGTTTCGGCTAAGGGCAGCAACGCGCTCGATCCAACCCGCAGCAGCGCATACGCTCCATCATTCAGCACGTTCGCATCGGAAGACCCCTCCATCGCATTCTTTACTGTTGAGACCGCCTCTTCCTTCTTTCCCGCCCGAAGTAGTGCATTTCCCAACTCGACCTGAATGACCTTATTTTCCGGAAGCGTGCTTACACCCGCCCTGTATACCTCCAATGCGTCGTCTACCTGGTTTGCCGCCAGCAGTTGACCACCGACGAACAACACGGCCTGCGCATTGTTCGGTGCCGCCTTGGCGTACGCCAGGAGGTACTTAACTTTTTCCGTAGGCCGCCCCACCAAACCCTCTATCCGAATCAGGTCCGGATACTGGTCGACCTCCTCAGGATGCTGCTGCAACTCCCGTTGATAGTCATTTGCCGCCTCGGCCAGGTCGTGGTGTTGCCAGGCCAGCCATCCACGCTGGCTCCAGGCGTACGCTTGCTTGTCGTTGAGGGCAATCGCCTGGTCCGATTTCTCTTTTGCCAGGCCAAGGTCCTTGGCCACAATAGCCTCGTGCGTCTGCCGTACTAGCTCTGCCGCAATTAAGTTATTTCCACCCGCCAGGGGCGGTCCGTCTTTTCCAACTGCCCTTTCCTTACTCGTCAGCTGAATCCACGGCTGCACCCCAATACCGTCCGATAGCTTCTTTACGCTTTGCCATTCCGCAGCGTCCACCTTGCCTTTAAGTACCTCCAGCGTGAACTCCGAAACAAGGCTGCCGTCCTGCATGCGGTAGGTCTCGTCGAAAGTCGCGAAGGCCGTCTTCAGGTGGATCGCATTCGGCAACTCCGCGCTATACCCTGCTGGCAACCGCACGGTGCTCTTCGCCGTTTGCGTATGCCGGCCGCCAAAATCGATGTTCTGCGTCGGGGGATTTTTCTCGTCGACTACAGGCAGATTCACATTGGGCAGCAACGAGCCTATCTGGTAGCTCTTCCACTGCGACCAAGCCTCCTGTGTATACCCGTACCGCAGTTCCCATGGCACCAAAAGGTTGTCGCCTGTGTCCATGGACACGCTGTTTGCCTTGCCGTTGAAGCCGCCATTGTCCACAAACGCCTGGCCCACCTGGTCCCACTGTGCCCGCGCCACCTGTCGGCTTGCGTACCGCATGAGCACCTCATCGTCGCCGCGCATGGTCACGGTCACGTTGCCCTTGGTTGTTCCATCCTTTGCTAGTTCGAACGTTCCTTCATACCGGTCCACCGCGGGAAAAGGCAGCTCTGCCGGGGTCCTTGCGAGGTGCGGCACGCCCGGGCCGTTCTTCGGCGGTACCACCAGCGCCTGTTTATCGCGAAGGACGGCTAGCAGCACGCGGTATGGCGCCACCTCCGTCGTCGGGTCCAGCCACACTGGCCCGCCGTCCACATCCAGGACTGTGATCAAGTGATTGAACGCTGCCGGCGACGGCACCTTCTCGTTCATATCAATGCCGGCCCCGATCAACACCGCCGAAGGCTGAAAACCCTTGGCCCGCAGCAAGGCCGCTAATAGTGTCTCCTTGTCCTTGCAATCGCCGTACTGATTTGTGAGCACCTCTGCCGCCATGTGCGGCTGGTACCGACCTATACCGAAGTTCACCGCAATGTAGTGGTTGTGTTGCGACACGTACTCGTAGAGTGCCCGCACCTTCTCCGTATCGCTCTTGGCTCCAGCCGTCACCTCGTCTGCCTTGGCCTGCAGTGCTGGAGTGACTGCATCCCGTCCTGCGATGAGCCCCTGATACCACGCCCCTACTGCCTCCCAACTTGGGAACGTTGTCCACGCAATCGGCGCGTTCTGGTCCTGCGGCGCGTCTTCCTCCTTCGCATTGCTCCGCCGAAGCTGCGTGCCTTTCCACCGGTACACACGATCATCTCCGTCCTCGGCGGTCTGCGGCGGGTACTTCGGGCTATAGATCGTTACCGTCTTCGATTTCGGCACTCTCAATTCGATCCGCCGGTCCAGATACACCAGCCCTGCGCCAAAGCTCTCGGCGCCCCAGAACTCCCCTTGTATCTCGGCCTGTTTTTGGACTGTTTTGCTCTGAACTTCCAGCGTGTCTCCCACGGCCAGCGAACGCAATGGCAGCTGTTTCATACGCAGGTCGCTGTACATTGGCGCAAGCTGTGTGGTCGGAGCCGGCTGGTCCTGCACATCGGTCGTCGGCGTCTCGATCACCGTGCCGTCCGGCTTCCGCACCCGCGCGTAAACAATTTCCAGCTCCTGCGTCCCGCTCGCATACGGAAAACTCAAGACCGCGAACGTTTGCAGCGCCGCGCCAGATTGAACCCTCACCGCTGTCGTTTCTATCCGGCTGCCCGTGCCATCCCCGTTGTATCGGTAGCGCACCTCATCCCGCTCCACCACTGCCGCCTCATCCGCATATTGATCCACGACGCCTTTCTTTGGCTGCGGGCTCACTTCCTGAGCAGAAAGAACATGAGAAGCAACAGGCATGTACGCAACAAGGATCGCAAACAGCAACAATTTGGGCATGGCACTTGCTATATAGCAGAGTCGAATGCCATCTGCCCATACTGCCGATGGCTCTGCTACTTGCTCCCAGAGTGGGAGCAGATTATCATTGAATAGTGAGAGTGATTGCACGCGGCACCCTGAACGGCTTTGTCCGGAACAGGGTCGATGCCAAGCACCGAAAGACCGTAAAGGCTCAACTGGACGCCTGGTACGCCGAAGTTGCGAAAGCCGAATGGAAGTCTCCTGCCGAGCTGAAGAGCCAGTACAGCTCCGCGAGCATTGTGTCGACAGAGCGCGTCGTCTTCAACATCAAGGGCAACGATTACAGGCTCGTTGTGGCCATTAACTACACCTTTCAGGTGGTGCTGATTAAGTGGCTGGGCACCCACAAGGAATACGACAAGATCGACGTGGAACAGGTGACGTATGACGAAAACAGGTATGCAGATCCGACCAATTAGAACGGAACAGGATCACAGGGCCGCCGTAGCCCGCATTGAAGAGTTGATGAGCGCGGCACCTGACACCCCCGAAGGGGATGAGCTGGACGTGCTTGCGACTCTGGTGGATGCCTATGAGGCAAAACATCACGTCATCGATGCGCCCGATCCCGTAGCTGCCATTCAGTTCCGCATGGAACAGCAGCAGCTTAGCCGCAAGGATCTGGAACCCTTGATCGGCAGCCGCGCTCGAGTCTCCGAAGTTTTGACAGGGAAGCGGCCCTTGACTCTGGAGATGGTGCGCCGCGTGAAGGGTGGTCTGGGCATCTCTGCCGACCTGCTCATCATGCCTGCGCCAGCATTAGACAAAAGTGGTCCCGGTTCCCGAATTCGGCCCACGAGGGCACCAGCTCGGGCGAAGGCGGCGGCTAAAAAGGCTGCGGTGAACGGCTGAGGCGGTTGTAGACCCAAACCACCGTTTCAGTGAGTACAAAGCTAAGCAAGTGCCCTCGAAAGTAAGTTTTTGCGGACCGAACCAGGCAGTTGACCGTTAATGCCCCGGACTAAGCACCCAGAAAGCTGCCAGGCACGCCAGTAGCCCGACCATCAACGCTGTCATGAGAGTGGTCCGTCCAAGTCTTTTTGACACAAGGAAGCGCGTGCCGACCACCATTGCAGCAGCCACTGCGCCGAGGAACACACTCGGTATCAGCCTTTCCATAAGGTGAGCATTAGGATCACGTTGATTAGAACGCCCGCGACAACAATGGCGCCCAGCCAACGGTAGATTGCGACAAGTCTGTTCCTATCCCGCGTCTTGAACGGAGAGATCGAGACCCAAACGTGAGGCTTCAAACTCATGAACCCAAACACAAGCAAGCTGGCCAAAGTGAAGCCCCAAAGAATCGCCGTATCAGCAGACACTTCACTCTCCGTGAAGGCCGTAGTGTACAGTTCCCGCATTC
>CAXUEE010000193.1:0-2679 GCA_964249905.1 uncultured Acidobacteriaceae bacterium | reverse complement strand
GCCAGGGTCGGCACATCGTACATTCACCCACGACAACTCCGGTTGGCGGGGGCTCGGCATCTGTCGTGAGAGGATGGCAGCCGTGGAACTTGTTAGGTACATGATCGTTGCTGTAGTCGGAGGTTCGATGGGCGCGTTCGGCCTGTACCTTGGCTACAAGCTGCCCCGGTTTCGCCCGCGCCGCAAGAGTGAAGCTGTACAGACACTGTTCTCCCGCTTCCCGTTGGAGTGAAGAGGGTGGCTGGCATGGGTATGATCTCAAAGACGTTAGACAGGCTACCCCCGTGGGTACAGGTGCTTCTTGCGATAGCGGCGATCCCTGCAAGCATCTATGGTGTCGTTCATTATGGATTCTGGAGTTTTGTTCTACGCGTGATTTTCAGTCCCGCGATTTAAGCCTTCTCAGTTGAAGGTGGGTTGCCCCCTCAAACCATTGCTCCGACCGCGATAGATTAAGCCATGGCTGAACACCTGACTGTGTTCATCGACGACAGTAAAGATGCAAAGCAAGAGAAGTACATCATTGCGGCGGCAGTCGTTGGTCGCAAGTCAGATTGGAACGCCTTTAACAAGGCATGGCGAAAAGCCCTTCAGCGCCCCCCATCAATTCGTTATTTCCATTCGCTAGAGTGGCGTGGCTTGAAAGAGCAGTTCGCACAATTTAGGGAAAACGGACAGCGGACAGACCAGGCGTTTGCGGCGGCAAACGCCAAGCGCGAATCGCTCCTGGAAGTAATCAAGGCGCACCTTTCAGCTATCAGTGTTGCCGTCGACGTCCAAGCGTGGGAACGTGTCAAGACTGACCACCCTAGACCCCTAGTGATTGCAGAAAACCCCTATAAAACGGCTCTCCAAGAGCTGATATACGCAATTGCCAAAGAAGCTCGCGTCGGGGAACATAAATTGACCTTCGTGTGCGATAGCGACAATCGAGCGCATATATACCAACAGGTCTACAGCAACTTTCGAGCGAAGAATCCCGAAACCGCAAAGAAGATCGCTCGCACCCTGACGTTTGCAGATGACGAACTCACTTATGGTTTGCAGGCAGCTGACTTGGTGGCCCACACCATCAATCGCGTCCACCGGGAATATGGATTGATGCCTCGCGATGAAGCCCCACCCGACGAGCTCATCGGACTGATGTCGAACATTCACGTCTGGGATTATGACTACGGGATGGCCGTCCTGGACACGCAAACGATTGAGCCTTGATTGTGATGCCAGTCCGATTTGTTGGGTGACCGCCGCCGAGGCTGTGGGTTTGTGGGACGCGGTACGCGGTACGCGTTCCAAGCTCGCCTGCGGCGAGCGTCAAATCCACCAGCCTTGCCCGATGTGCCGAGGCTGCCGGCTGGCTACTTCTTTCCTTTATGAGCTGGGGCATGGGACGGCTCGGGCGTGACAGGGGCCGCTTGCTGCTGCTGCTGGGTGGCCAGGTATTGTTCGATCCGGTCTTCCTGTTCCTGAAGATGGTTCAGGCTGCTCCGAAAGGGTAGCCAGCCAAGAGCCAGACCGATCACCACCCCGGCAGCCAGGATGAGGCTGCGCACCAGCCAACTGATCTCCGAGATGTTCTGGCGCACCTGGGCAGCAGCCTGCCCGATGGCATGTAGTGGGGTAGCCAGAGCCTGCGTTGTGTGTCGCTCGATCTCAGCGGTCTGGCTACGTACGGCGTTCTGGATGGCCTGGACGGCATTGCGCTCCAACCCTGTCCGGCTCGCTTGGAGCTGCGCCCGCTCCGCTTCCAGATTCTTGATCGCGGACGCGGCCTGCTTCTGCAGCTCCACGGCGGCGTTTACGGCCCACTCCTGCACCTGGCCGAGATGCGCGATCTGCTCGGCCAGATCCTGCTGGGTGGCCAGCGCGGACTTGCCAATCCGGTCGGCCTGTTCGATCAGGCCGAAGACCATCATCTCGCCCGCACTGCCTGCTACCTGTTGCTCTGCCATGGCCCTGTACTCCTCTGCGTAGCCTCACCGACCTAAACCGAAGCCGCGGTCGATTTTGATTTCCTGTTCCTGCTTCTTCTCTTGAACCTGCTCTTGCTTGGGTTCCGGCTTCGGCTCTGGGACAGCAGCCGGCGCACGCTCCCGTTGATACGCCTCGTAGCGTTCCCGGAAAGCCTGCCGCCCACGCTCGATCTGTGCGTCAGCAACCAGCTCCGGCCCGGCCCTCTGCTGCTCCTCGGCTGCCTGCTTTCTTTGGGCTGGAGAGGGCGTTTGAGTATCTAGCTTCTGGTCCGCGTTCTCGGTCCGGCTCTCCCGCCAGCGCTCAAAGCGATCGCGCAACTGCTCCACCCGCTCGGAGACGTTCTGGGCGACCTCGACGGTCTTCTCTTTGACCGCAGAGGCCAGCTCTCGGGCGGCGGCGATCAGCTTGTCCAGACGGCTCAGCTCCTGAGCCTCCCGCGCCTGTACCTGGGCGATCTGCTGCTCGGCCTGTTGCTCCCAATGGTCGATCACCTTGTCTGGACTCAAGTGCGCGGCGGGCAGCTCGGCCCGCTGCTCCCGCAGACCGTCCACATGGGCATGCAAGGCTCGCGCCTCGGCCTCACTGCCGGCGAGCAACTTCGGTTCTCTCAGCTCCGCTAGATCAGGTCGTCCTTGGTCAGCCCACGAACGAGGATCCAGGCGCTGCTCATGGCCGTGACGCTCCATGGCCGCGTTCATCATCTCG
>CAXUEE010000192.1:5243-7579 GCA_964249905.1 uncultured Acidobacteriaceae bacterium | reverse complement strand
CTGTCACACAGACGTCCGGCACCCGGAACCGCGTCGCCGAAACTCGCACCCGCAACTCCGGCGTCACATACACCTGCCAGTCGTCCTCACTCTGGGCGAGCAGAGCGTAGATGACCCCCTGCAGCCGCGCGTGATCGAACTCCCCCAAACTCCGCTCCTCCAGTACCCCATCCACCAGCTCCGCGTCCGGCTGAAATGACGCGCGGAGGTACTCTTCGACGCTCATGGAAAATCTTTTTGTGGCTATCGCCATGAAGCTCCTCCTCGAGCAGTGTGCGCTGATCGTCCACCGAAGCAAACGGAAACGCAACGATGCCTGTCAAGTCCTCAACATCCCTAAGACGAACATTCCAAAGCAGATAAAGTTGGCATAGTCCCCTCTTCCCATGTTCTACAATAGAACTATATCTCCAAATAGGTCTGTTTCTCCTCCGGCAGGGAGGTACAGACTCGAAGTCCAGACCTAAGCTCCCTGCTTTGAAGACTTTAGATCTTTTCAAGGGGGTGGGGAGGGTACTTCAGGCCGCTGTCCGTCGCTGGACGGCTTCCAGGCTGCATTGCGGTGTAGCATCCGGAGCCGATGATGAGCGCGGCGCCAAAAAGCATGGACACGCTGAGTTTCTCGTGCCAAAGCAGGTAGCCGATCAGGGCTCCCGTCAAGAGCTGACTGTAGTGGTATTGCGCTACCGTCGCGGCTGAGGCGTGCTTCAGCGCCGCAAAGAAGCACAGGCTTCCGGCCACGCAGAACAGGCCGGTTGCCCCCAGCACGGCGGCAAATCCTGCGTGGATGGGCACAGCATGTCCGAGCATGGCAAGGGCGCCTACGATGGCCGTGAGCGCTCCGGAAAGAAAAGTTAGGCTCTCCGCCGACTCAGTTTTCGTCATCACCCGCGACCACACCATGTTCGCGGAGAAGGCAATGACACAGACGAGACACGCAAGATAGCCCGTCCGGTCGCCTGCATGATCCAGGCCGAAGGGGTTCACGGCCACGACGACCCCGAGCAAGCCGGCAAGGATGGCCAGACCCTTCCTCCACTCCAGCGGCTCCCGCAGGCACACTGCTTCCAGCAGGGTGGTGACCAGCGGCGCAAAGAAGATCAGGATGTAAAAGAGCGCCAGCGGCAGATGGCGCAGAGCAATGACGACGCCGATCGTATTTGCCAGGTCGAGACAGGAGCGCAAAAGCTGCGGTACGGGATGAGCGGGCCGGAGCACATGCACGCGGCGGGTGACGACTGCGCGCAGCAGCAGGATCAGGGCGATCGAAAGGCCGACAGCGGCGGTGACTTCATACGCCGGAAGAGCGGAGGCCCCCACGATCTTAAAGCTGGTGTCAGCCAGCACCCAGAAGGTGTAGCCCGCGAGCGCCAGGCCGACGGCTTGAAAGTGCGACACGGAAGAAGGCAACGACGATCCCTGCTTCATCGATGGTAAACCGTATCTTCTGGGCTCCGTCACGAGTTCCCGCGCAGGGTTTGCACCAGCAGCCATAGGTTCAGGCCCGCGATCAGCCCGGCAACCGCATAGCTGAGGTACTTGACCGGCGAGCTGTTCGCAAACGGCCCCATTCGCCGAGGGTCGCTGGTAAACACGACCAGTGGAAACACCGCGAAGCTAAGCTGCATGCTCAGCACCACCTGGCTGAGGAGCAGAAGTTTGGCCGTTCCATGGGTGCCGTAAAAAGAGCTGACAAAAATGGCCGGGACGATGGCGAGCGAGCGCGTGATCAGCCTCCGCAGCCACCCCGGCACGCGCAGGTGAAGGAACCCCTCCATCACGATTTGCCCGGCCAGGGTCCCGGTCAGCGTCGAGTTCTGACCGGAGGCAAGCAGGGCGATGGCAAAAATCGTGCTGGCCCCGGTGACGCCGAGCATGGGCGTGAGCAGACGGAAAGCATCCTCAATCTCTGCAATCTCCGGATGTCCGCCACGATGAAAAACCGCGGCGGCGACGATGAGGATGGCCGCGTTCACAAACAGGGCCAGGGTAAGAGCGATGGCTGAGTCGAAGTTGGCAAAGCGAATGGCTTCGCGCTTGCCTTCGAGAGTGCGCGAATAGTCGCGCATCTGCACAATCGAGGAGTGCAGGTAGAGGTTGTGCGGCATAACGGTCGCGCCCAGGATGCCGATAGCGAGGAAGAGCATGGCAGGATCGTCGACGACCGCCGGCGAGGGCACAACAAAATTGCGGAGAATGGGCAGCCACTCAGGGTGGGAGAGAAAAACCTCCACTCCGAAAAGCAGGGCGATCGTCGCGGTAAGGACAATCACGACTGCCTCAAGATAGCGAAAACCCTTTTGCTGCAGGAGCAGGATCAGCAGAACGTCCGTGCC
>CAXUEE010000192.1:0-5233 GCA_964249905.1 uncultured Acidobacteriaceae bacterium | reverse complement strand
ACGCCAACGGTGAGCGGCAGGTGGAAGAGCAGATGCAGCGCGATGGCCGAGCCGATTACTTCCGCAAGATCGCAGGCGATGATCGCAACTTCAGCCACCAACCAGAGCGCCAGACTGACGGGACGGCTGTACTCTTCGCGGCAAGCCTGAGCAAGGTCGCGCTCGCCGGCAACGCCGAGCTTGATGGCGAGACTCTGCAGCAGGACGGCAAGCAGATTCGAGGCCAGCACGACGAACAACAAGGTGTACCCGTAGCGGGAGCCGCCGGCGAGATCCGTAGCCCAGTTGCCGGGGTCCATGTAGCCTACGGCGATCAGAAAGCCCGGTCCGAGGAAGCCAACAGCCCGGCGCCAGGCATGCGGTGACTGCGAGATGCGGATGGGAGCGTACCCATCCGGAGCAGGCGTGTGGGAGGTGAAGGCGGGTTCATCGGCGGCAGCAGGCATCAGAAGCCATTCCCTCAGGATTGACTTGAGTATGGCACAGAACGTGAACCGTGGTTAACTCTTTTTTAGAGAGTTCCTTCCCTTTTGTAAGGCCGAAGCCACACTCGTTCGGCGGCGCTCCTGCCGATGGTGGCAGGACCTGCGAAGGTCTGGATAGTCCAGGTGTCGTCGTAGTTGCGCTCCAGGACCTGGATCTGGGTGCCCGGGCCGATCCCCAGCTTGTGAAGGAACTCCAGCAGCTTGGGATCGCGCTCGTACAGACTCGCGACAGTGTAGGTGGTGCGCTCGGCGGCGTCGGAGAGGGCGACGGTTCCGCGCCTTCGCCGCTCTGCCGAGGTTTCGGGCAGGACGCCGTTGCCATGCGGACAATCAATGTGATCGCCGAATTTTTCCAGCAGCTTCGCCTCAAAGGCCGGGGAGACGGCGTGCTCCAGCCGTTCCGCTTCAGCGTGGATCTGGTGCCATTCCATGCCGAAGACCTCGGACAGCATGCGTTCGACTAAGTAGTGGCGCAGGGCAGTTCGGTAGGCAGTCTGCTTTCCTTTGGGCGTCAAACGGAGGCCATCGGCGGACTTGTCTGCGATATAGCCGTCCTGCTTGAGTCGCTTGACGGCCTTGGTGACGGCCGGGGGCGATACCTCCAGCCAGCTTGCCAGCAGTGCCGGAATCACGGTGTGCCCTTCGCTATCCGCTTCGAGAATGGCCTTGAGATAGTCCTCTTTGGAAATCGTGATCTCGGCAGGCATGGATATATGTTAGCCCTGGTTAAGTCCGGATGTCTGCATTCCTGCGCAGGTGGTTCGGGCCAGGCAGGCCGGGGCACGAGCTTTGGTGGTAGACGAACGGCCGCCGCAGAGGCAAGAACCGGAAGTACAATGGACGGACCATGTTGGGCCCAACTACCTCGACGCACGCGTCCGATCCTGAGCTCGCTCGGGCACGCCGCCCAGGCGAGGAACAGCCGGCGGCGGGGTCGGCGGAGGCAACGTGGGAGCAACCGATCCATCCAGCAAGGCCGACGACTCCGGGTGCGGAAGCTCGAGCATGCGCAGAAAGCCATGCTGAAGCGCAACCCTGTGAACCAAATGGGGTTCGACAAGGTATGACCACCGTGGCGATGAATCCGGCGAAGCTGAGTGGAGGCGGTCTCGAGCGAGTCAGCGAGGCTGGAGGAGCAACGGACAGCGGATTGCACCTGAATGGGGACTTTTCGGATCTGGACGACGCCGCCATCATGCTTGAGCTCAAGGCGGGCAACATGGCGGCGTTCGATTTCCTGATGCAGAAGTATCGCAAGCCGATTATCGGCTTTATGTACCGGATGACGCGTAACCAGGCTGTAGCCGAAGAGCTGGCGCAGGAGGTCTTTCTGCGGGTGTACCGGTCGCGAGAGACGTACCGGGCGGAGGCTCGCTTCAGCACCTGGCTGTACCGGATTGCCACCAACCTGGGAGTCAATCGCGCCCGGGACACGCGGCATGAGCGCTCCGCGTCCACCGTCTATCTGGACGAGGCGGATTCCGAAACCGGATCCACTCCGGACGTGGCGGACAGCACGCCGGATACTGAAGCGAGGCTCCTGCGGGAGGAGCGCATGGCCGCGATCCGCGACCACGTCATGGGGCTGCCGGAGCGGCAGAAAATGGCTGTGCTCATGCACAAGTATGAGGGCATGGATTACCACCAGATCGGTGAGGTGTTGAAGCTGAGTGAGTCGGCGACGAAGTCGCTTTTGTTTCGGGCTTATCAGACACTTCGGGACAAGTTGAAAGGGTTTGTCGGCTAAGAGAGCTGCGTGAGGAGAAACAGTATGGATTGCAAGAAATTTCAAGACGAGCTGCCGGAGTTGGTGTTGACCGCCGGAGCGGTCCCGAGCGTGGCAGCGGTGGCGCATATGAAGGTGTGCCCTCCCTGCACGGAGGAGTATCTGTCGTTTCAGGAGACATTTCGGACTCTGGAAGCGTGGAAGGTTCCGGAGCCCACAGCGTATTTCGACCAGAAGCTGGCAGTACGGCTGAGGGAGGAGCAGGCTGCTCCGCGGATGGGTTGGCTGGAGCGTTGGACGACGTCTCTCCAGCTGAATACCGGACGCAACTTCCGTCCGATGGTAGCCGGCGCGCTAGGGCTGGCGCTGATTGGGGGCGGCGGCAGCGGGGGGGGGGGCAACTCCTTCCAGTCGGCTCCGGTTTCGCAGACATCGGCGGCAGTGCAGGATCTGCAGATCCTCGATCGCAACGATCAGGCTTTGCAGCAGCTGGATCGCCTGCAGCAGGCGGATGAGGATGGCGGGGCTCCGGCATCGCAGGATGCCGGCCAGACGGATGGGCCGACCAGCTGATGGCGGGTCAAACGACGATCGAACGCAAGACCGGTTGTTTGTAGTATTGAGACAGAAAGCATGACGCGCAGTCCCTCAAGCCGGATCGCCCGCCCCAGGATGGCTCTCCCGATCGTGTGGGCGGTCCTGTTTGTGTGGAGCTTCGGCACGCGCGCGGCGCTGGCGGCCGGTCCGCATGGGCGCTCGGGGTTTGGGATGGGGTTTGCGGCACCGGTGCGTGGTCAGGGGAACAATCGCAACCTGAATGCACGGCCGGGGCCCAACACGGGGCGTCCTGGAGCTGGAGAGGCGCGGCCGGCGCCGAATGCCATGAGCCGTCCGGGCACCCTCAATACGCCCCATCGGCCGGATGCGCAGCAGCATCTGGGTGAGTGGATGGACGCCCATCGGAACCTTTCTCCGCAGCAACAGCAGAATGCCCTGGACGCAGAGCCCGGCTTTCACCAGCTGAAGCCGGAAGAGCAGCAGCGGATGCATAACCAGTTAAACCGGCTGAACTCAATGTCGCCGGAACAGCGGCAGCGCACGATGGCGCGCACCGAGTGGATGGAACACCTGGCTCCGCAGCAGCGGCAGCAGGTCCGGTCGGCGATGGTCCAGCTGGGAAGCCTGCCTCAGGACCGGTCGTACGCCGTGGGGCGGGTCTTCCGGTCATTGCAGGCGATGCCTCCGGCGGAGCGCCAGGCGTATCTGAACTCACCCCAGCTTCGGAGCCAGTTCAACGACCAGGAGCGCGGGACGCTGAACAACCTCTTGAACGTTTCGCCTTTGCTGCCGCCGCCGAACCTGGGCGCCGGCCACTGATTGCCCGCCTCTACACTCCCCTCCATACTTTTCTTGCCTAAAGTATTCATTCCAGACGAGATAAAGAAGGGCTTAGAGGCAAAGTGTTCAATCGAAAAAGGTTAGAGGTAAAGTCTTCAAAACAGGGCAGTTACACGCGGCGCTTGGCAGAGGCAAGAAGCAGATCTCTGACGGAACGATCAGCAACGCTCTTTCTGTTCCTATTATAGCTAAGTAGGCAGGGTAACTATGCCAACTTATTTTGGATGGTAAGTGTTTTGTTCTGAATGGCTTACCCCTTATCACACAGGTGAGGGGGCTTGACAAGAAGATGGCCACTTTCCTTTCCGCACGAGAGTCAGTTACGGAAGAAGTTGCGGGCGAGGAAGAAGACGTTTGCGGGGCGCTCGGCGAGCCGGCGCATGAAGTAGGGATACCACTCGGGGCCGAACGGTATGTAGACGCGGACTCCGTAGCCCTGGGCGGCAAGCTTTCGCTGGAGATCGCGACGGATTCCGTAGAGCATCTGGAACTCGAAGAGTGTCTTGGGTAAGCCGCGTTCCTCGAAGAAGCGGCAAAGCCGGCGGATGAGGGCTTCGTCATGGGTGGCGATGCCGCAAAAGACGCCGCTGGTGCTGAGATAGAGCATGAGCGCTTCGTAGTTCCGGTCGACGTCGCGCTTGTCCCGGAACGCGATCGCGGCCGGCTCCTGGTAGGCGCCTTTGCAGAGACGGATGCGGATGCCCTGCTCGACCAGGCGACGGGCGTCGTCCGCGGTGCGGTAGAGGTAAGCCTGGAGCACCGTGCCGACGCGCCCGGGCCAGAGGCGATGGAGGCGTTCGGTGAGGGTGAGAGTGGCCTCGGTGAGGGCGGAACCTTCCATGTCGATGCGCACGAAGCTGCCGACCTCATCCGCATGCACGATCATGCCGGCGAGGATCTGTTCGGCAAGGGCCGGGTCGAAGTCCAGGCCGAGCTGGGTGAGCTTGACGCTGACGTTCGCGTTCAGCTTGCGCGTGGCGATCTGATCGAGCATTTGGTGGTAGACGGAGGCGCTTTGGTGGGCGTGTTCGGCATCGGTGACGCTTTCGCCGAGGGAGTCGAGCGAGACGGCCAGGCCTTCGCGATTCATCTCTTCGGCGGCGGTAAGCGCGGCCTCGACGGTCATGCCGGCGACGAAGCGGCTGGAGAGTTTTTGGCCGAGGGTGGAATGCTCGGAGAAGGCGCGCAGGTGTGGGTTTTGCGAGAGGGAGAGGAAGAGCGAACGCAGCAAGGGTACTCCTGAGAGCTTTGGTGTGTGGCGCGGCCGGCTTTTGGTACCAGAAGACCGGGATCAGTTTATCGCCGCGGAGCCTGGAGGCTTGCGTGGGTTGTTGCGCCTGGCAAGCAGAATACGGGGGTCTCTCCACTGCGCGGACAGTGAAACTGTCCGCTTCGGTCGAGATGACCTCATGGTCGGTGGAGCGGGTATGCGGGACGGAGCCGGTGAGCCAGACTACTGGATCTGGGGGGCGTCGGCTTTGACGGCGTGGGTGACGGGCGCGGTGACCATGCCGCTGGTGTCCTTGAGGGCGGCGATGGCCTGGTCGTAGCGGCCGGCGAGCGAGTTGTAGCGGATTTCGGCCATCTCTTCGAGCATCTTCATGCCGTCCTTGAGATAGCTCAT
>CAXUEE010000191.1:4357-7604 GCA_964249905.1 uncultured Acidobacteriaceae bacterium | reverse complement strand
GTTGTCGTGGCGTCAAAGGGCTCGTCCCTCAACCACTCTGCATGAAATTCAAATCAGCCCAAGCTGACTGGAATGATCCAACAGTAGCACAGGGATGAAGCGGACTGCAATGTGCACTTGCGGGCGATGAAACGCTATCCCCTGTTTGGGGGACGGCTGGTTCCCTGCCCTGGGAGTTCAGCCGAGCCGGGTGAGTGCGATAATACGGCTCGGACGAGTGCCCCAAGGAGCGTTTGACCGGTGCCGGAGACAGAGGATCAGAACGCGTCAGCGGGGGTTCCGAAGGTATCGATCCTGATGCCCTGCTACCGCGGCGTGAAATACCTGGAGGCGGCGATCGAGAGCTGTCTCCGTCAGAGCTTCCGGGATTTTGAGCTGATCTGTGTCGATGATAAAAGCCCGGACGATACGCTGGCGTTTGTGCGAGGGTTGGCGCGGCGGGATGCGCGCATTCGGGTGATTGCGCGGGAGCGAAACGGCGGCCAGGGGCGAGCGTTTCAAACGGCGCTCGACGCGAGCCTAGGGACTTTTCTGACGCGGCTGGCGCAGGATGACATCTTCTACCCGGACGCGCTTGCGTCGATGCTGGCGGAGCTCGAACGCCATCCTGAGGCGGGAATGACGTACTGCGACATGGAGCAGATCGATCCGGAGGGCAAGGTGCTGTACCCCATGATTACGGAGGAGCCTGCGTCTGCACTGCTGCCTCGCTGCCGGGTGGGGCTTTGCGTGATGTGGCGGCGCGCGGTGCATGGCAAGACGGGAGGGTTTGCGGCGGATACGTACTCGGAGGATTACGACTTATGGCTGCAAATCTCAGCGCATTATCCGATCGTGAAGACGCATGGGCCGCCGCAGCTGGGGTTTCGCAAGCATGAGGGGCAAGCTTCGAATGAGGCGCGGCGGCTAACGGAGTCGTCTCGGAAGGCGCATCTCCGGTACCACCAGACGCTGGCGCGAATGTCTCCGTGGTCGCTCCGCGCGCGGGTGAAAGTGCTGAAAGGGCATGTGCATCTGCTGCTGATGCGGAGGTCGGCTCCGGCGAAATAGAGAGGGCAGGCACGGGTAAAAGTGCCAGCTGAAGCGGAGTTCAAGGACAAAGACAGAAGCAGATTCCCTGTGGGAATGACAACAGACAAAGAGAGGGAGATCCGGCTGAGAGTTAGCTGGAGAGCAGCAATTCTGGAAAAGAATAGTCTTTAGAGGAGCCGGTCGGCCTGGTCTTGTCCGCTGCCGGGGGCGAGCGGCAGGGCGGGCTGGATGCCGACCAGCAGGTCTTCCTTGCGCATGACGAGCGTGGTGGCGTTAAGCGAGGCGAGTTCGAAGCCGTGGCCGTGGGTGATGGCGTCGGTGGGGCAGGCTTCGACGCAGTAGCCGCAGAAGATGCAGCGGTTGTAGTCGATGTTGTAGACCTTGGCGTAGCGCTCGGCCGACGAGATGCGGACTTCTTCAGTGTTTTCGGCGGCCTCAATGTAGATGCAGTTCGAGGGGCAGGCCGCGGCGCAGAGAAAGCAGGCGACACACTTCTCGAGTCCATTCTCATCGCGCTGCAGCTGGTGCTTGCCGCGGAAGCGCTGCTCGAACTGCGCGCCGCGCATGGGTCCCTTGCCGTCGGGGTAGTTTTCAACCTCGGTGGGCTGGAACATCTCGCGGAAGGTGATGCTCATTCCTTTGGCGATCGCGGCGGTGTTCTTGAGGATGGACATAGCACGAGTATAGCCGGGTTGGAGTCGCGGCCGTGTTGATGCGGTGATCGTGTTTCCGGTATGGTTTTCGGAGGCGAGGAACAGCATGAAGTCTGCGGGCGTGGCGTTGGTGGTGTGTGCGGGCTTGGTTGGAGCGACGAGGGGTTATGGACAGCAAGCGCCGGCGGCCGCCATGCCGGAACACCATGAGAGTAAGCCTTCCGTTCCGTCCAAAGCGCTGGCGGTGACGGTGAATGGGAAGGCAGCGACGCTTTCGCTGGCGGACCTGCAGGCGATGCCGCAGCGGACGCTAACCGTGCACAACGGGCATAGCAATGTGGACGAGACGTATACCGGGGTGGGACTGAGCGATCTGCTCGAGAAGTACGGGATGACGCTGAAGGGCGATGGCGCGCAGAAGATCTATCACAGCTACGTGCGCGCGGAAGGCACGGATAACTACTGGGTGTTGTACTCGGCTTCGGAGCTTGAGTTTGGGCTGCACATTGGGGACGCGGTGGTGGCGCTGAGCGTGGACGGCAAGCCGCTGGGGGCGGATGGGGAGTTCAAGATGGTGTCGGCGGATGAGAAGCGGCCGGCGCGGTGGGTGAGGAACTTGAAGTCGCTGACGGTGGTGACAGTGCCGTAGCCTTGATTTTTGACGGCTCAGCGCATAAACAAAACCAAAAGCAGGTCCCTGACGGTATGACAATCAAGGGCTGCGATATTTTGGGCAGGATGCATTGCTCGTTCAGGGTTGGACGTCCGCGTCGAAGGCTCCGGTGTCGACGGTGCTGCCGTGCTTCATTTGGATGAAGATGCGGTAGCGGCCGGGCGAGGGCAGACCGTAGGGGAAGTCGACCGCGGCGGGCAGCGGGCCGGAGGAGGCCATGGTAGGCATGGCGGGTGTGCCGTCCAGGCTGGCGTTGGCGAGCATGACGTCGGGCATGGCGGCCGAGCCTTCGGGGTGCGTATGGGCGAAGACGGTACCGTCGGTTTTGACGAAGGCGGCGTGGCCAGCCATGCCGAGGTAGGGCTGAATGTCGGTGGCGGGCTTGCCCTGCGGGTCGAGGAGTTGAAAGTGGAAGGTGTAGGCGGTGTTGGCGTGGAGCGCGGCGGGACGATCCCAGACCAGAGTGTAGCCGTCGGGGAGCTTGTAGGACGGACCTAGCTCGCCGGCGTCGAGTGGGGCGGGTGTGGCTTCGGCGTCGTCCGGGGCGAGTGCGCCGCCTTGCATTCCGGCGGGAATGTTTACGGTGGCGAGGAGGGTTTCGGGAAAGCCATTGCCGTGAACGATGTCGCCGTAGAGGCGGTACTCGCCCGGGGGCATGGCGGGGAGCTCGATGTGGAAGCCGTTGCCGGGGGTGAGGTCGGGGTGGAGGTGGAAGACGGCGTCCATTTGCGGCTCGCGGATGGCGTAAAGGTGCATGACCTTGCCGTGGTCGAGCAGGAAGCGGTCGGCGGCGGGATCCTTGATGCGGAACCGAACGGTGGTGCTGGGGCGAGGCGTTCCGGGCTGGCGCGTCAGGCCGGAGCGGTAGCACAATGGGCCTGGCGAAATG
>CAXUEE010000191.1:0-4347 GCA_964249905.1 uncultured Acidobacteriaceae bacterium | reverse complement strand
GCGGAGGGTAGCCGCAAGTGGCAGCGGCTTGTAGACATTTTCGGCGTAGCTGGCGGCCTCGACGTTCCACCACTTGGCGCCGAGCGTGACGATGAAGGCCATCAGGGCCAGGCTGCCGAGCATGACGAGGCGGCCGGAGCGGGCGCGCTGCGGCGTGGCGGCCGAGCCGGGAGGAAGGCTCGATTCGCGTACGGACGCGGCGACGATGCCGGCCATGGTGACGATCAGGAAGATCCCGAGCAGGCCGAGGGTCAGGCCCATGCCGCGCTGCATGGTGAGGGTGGCGACCGGCACGGCGAGCACAGGGACAGAGGCCTGCTGGGGGCCGGCGGTCCCATTGATTTCAAAGCGCACCTGCCAGGTGCCGGAGGCCATCATCCAGACAGCTCCGGTGTAGAAGGCGGGATCGGTGGCAGAGGCCTGCATGGGGTCGGCGGCGGGCGGGTGCTTCGAAGCCTCGCCGGTGACGGGCAGCGGCGTGATGGTGAGGCCGGAGATGGCGGCTCCGGAGCTGCGGGCTTCGACCGTGGCGACGCCCGGGATGACGTTGGGTGGACGGATGGTGACGTAAAGGGTGTACGGGCCGGCGTGGACGGTTTCGAAGACGTCCTTCGAGCCGAGGTGGGCGTACGCGAAGGGTGCGAGCAGGAGGAGCGCAAGCAGGAGTGCGAGACGCTTCACCGCTGCACCTTCTTCATCCAGCCGCCGAAGAGCCAGCCGAGCGCGGTGCCGATGGCGCCGTAAAGGGCCGCGCGGACGAGTCCGAGGGCGAGACGCGGGCCGGAGTCGGGCTCGACGAAGACGCGCAGGCGGTCCCAGCCGTTGGGGCGTGAGTTGTAGTCGAAGTAAATGGTGCCGAAGAACCGGTTCTGGCTGGCTTTGGACATGAGAAAGCTGGCGAAGGGCCACTCGACGAGGAAGAGGACGGCGGTGAAGAGGATGCTGGAGACGAGAGCGATCTGCCACAGCTTCCAAGCGCGGGTGCGCTGCCAGAGGAGGTCGAGCGCGAAGGCGGGAATGAGGATGAGGACGGGGAACTTGGCCGGGACGAGATGGGTGACAGGAAAGTAGACAGGGCCGAGTTTGGGTGAGGCGGAGACGAGAGGGAAGATGAGGATTTCTGCAAGCGAGAAGCACGTGTAGACGAGCGCCGTGAGGGTGCAGGCCCAGCGGCTGCCGGAGGCTCGGGAGAGCACGGCGAAGGCGACCGGAAGGCCGATGGCCATGGCCGTGTAGGCGCCGGCGCGATGGAGGAGGATGTCCCAGGTCTCCTCCTGGAGGAAGAACATCTGGCCGACGATCAGGAGGCCACCCATGTAGAGGAAGAGGTTCTGGAGGGTGCGGTGGAGGGCTTCATCTCCGGGCCGGGTGTGCTGGGCCGCGCGGTTCATGGCGGCGAGGATGAGGAACTGCACGCCGACCGAGACGCCGCGGATGCCAAGGATGAGCAGGGTGTGCGGGGGCGAGATGATCTTGACGTCGAGGCCGTAGGCGTTGTGCCACCAGTTGTCGAAGGGCGCGGAGGTGAGCATGGCGATACCGCCCCAGGCGGCGAGAAAGGCGCCGAGCGGGGCGCGGAAGCCGAGGACGGAGACCGACTCGCGCTTGAGCTGCTGCGATCGCGGTGAGGACCCGAAGGTGGTGGAGAGGATGAGGTAGCCGCAGACAATGGCGGCGATGACGCCGCAAGCGTAGATGGCGAGATGCGGAGCGGTGAGGAAGGAGTCGCGGCCGATGGAGCGGTGCCAGGCGACATCCCAGGAGCCGCCGATTGAGGACGAGGTGACGGCGAGGACGCCGGCCCAGATGGTCCAGGGGACGGAGGCTGGACGCCTGGCTCCGCTTGGGAGGTCAGAGGCGAAGGCAGCGGCGGAGGTGGACATGGGTGGGTTCCTTATGCGGTTAGAACGAGCAACGGCAAAAGCAGATCCCTACGGGATGACAAACAACAGGGGTTGGTGCGGCTGGATACGTTTGCGGCTGGTACGTTTGCGGCTCCGCATCGGTTCCGTGATTTTTGATCGCGGCGATGCGTCGCCGTGCCTACTTCAGTTTACCTTGGTGCGTCTCGGGAAGCTGCTAGGTTTTGGCTGGTTTGGCGTAGGCGCACATTTGTTTCCAGTCGGCGTTGGTTTGCTCGGCATAGGCCTCGGCGAAGCGGACGATGGCCTGCTGGAAGCGGTTGCTGGTGCCGATATACCCGGAGATGACGCGGGCGTCGCCGGCGCGGGCGTGGCCGCGGGCGAGGATTTCTCCGCATACGGCGGCGTATTGGCTGAGGTCGGCGGCGTTGAGGGTGGTGACGTCGAGGGAGGCTTTGTGGTCGTTTAGCTGGCGGACCAGGAAGTCGCGGCCATCGATCTTGGTCCAGCCGAGCAGGGGGTCTGACTGGAGCTGCATGGCGCGCTGGCCGTCGGCAGCGCGCCGGCCTTCGTGGCCGGGGTCGGCGGCGTGCCTGAGATAGGGCGCCCAGTCGGAACGCGCCTCCTCCTTGATCTGGAGGAAGAGCGGATCTTTTCTTCCTTTCTTTTCGTCGCTGCCGTTGCCCTCGAGGTAGACGCAGAAGTCGCGCAGGCCGACGGAGCCGGTGCCGACGACCTTGAAGGCTGCGGCAAGTGGGCGGAACTGAGAGAGGAAGTGGCGGTGCTCCGGGAGCAGGCTTTCGGCGTAGACGTCAAGGGCGGCGAGGACTTTTTTTGCCTCGCTGCCGTCGATGGGACGAAGGATGGGTGGCTCAGATTTGAATTTCGGTCCAGCTTTGGTCTCGTCGATCAGGCGATCGAGGGAGACGAGCGGAGTCGCACGCTGTGCCTTGTACAGGATCTTGGTGATGGGTGCGACATTGCCGAGGCGGCGGACCTGGTAGCGGGCGACCTCCAGGATGGGCATGCGGGCGAAGCGGGCCATCATGCCTGTATAGCTGTGGACGAAGAGTTCGGCGGCCTGGGTGGCGTCCGTGTGCTTAAGTTTGGCGGCAGTGCCGGCGAGGGCGAGGCTGGTGGCCATGCGGCGGACGTCCCAGTCGAAGGGGCCGCGAATGGTTTCGTCGAAGTCGTTAATATCGAAGATGAGGCGGCCGTCGGGGCCGGCGAAGGAGCCAAGGTTTTGGACGTGGGCGTCACCGCAGAGCTGGGTGAGGGTGCCGGTATTCGGGACGAGCGAGAGGTCGTAGGCCATGACGGGGACGGCTCCACGGAAGAAGCCGAAGGGGGAGGCGGCCATGCGCTGGTTTTTGAGGGTGATGAGGTCGGGTAGGCGGCCCTGGACGGATTCGGCGAGCAGCTCTTCGGGGTGACGCTTCCGAAGCCCGGGCTTCCACTGGGCGAGGCTGACACGAGGGCAGGCGGCGCGCTTCCCTGCCCCGAGGGCACGGAGCTGCTGGAGGGTCTTAGGGCCAGAGCTCGGCTTGGGCTGCTTCGACGTTTGTTTCTTCACGGGATTTAGTCTACGCACGCCGTTGGCAAGCTGCGGGGAAGTATGTTTCACTTTCGCCATGACTTTCTCCCACTCTCGCCGCGTCTTTCTGCGCTCCGCTCCACTGGCCGCCGCTGCCGGCCTAGTGCTTACTGAGGAACCGGGCTTTGCTGCCGCTGGTGCCAGTGCGCCCGTGCCCTTCCAGTACTTCCCCGCCCAGGCGCTTGCGGACGATGGGAAGACGTTGCAAGCCACGCCCGGAAACAAGAACCTGGTGGACGCGCCGTCGCTGTCGTTTGCGGTGGTGATGACGACCGAGACGGCCAAGAGCGCGAAGGAGTTCGAGTGGCACGAGGGGCGGGACCATATCGTGCAAATCCTCGAGGGGTCAACCATGTATGAGATCGGCGGAACGCCGCAGAACGGGCACAGTCCGAAATCGGGCGAGTGGCTGGCTCCCGCGTCTTCGGGAGCGACCAAGCTGATGCTGAGCAAGGGGGATATGCTGACGATTCCTCGCGGGACGCCGCATAAACGCAGCACGGAGACGAGTGTTACGTTTTATTTGATCTCGCCGGCGGGAGTGGTGAAGGGGTAGTTGCAGGCTGCGCTGATAAGCGCGCAACGGCAGAGGCGAAAATACAGGGGCCTTCGCTGCGCTCAGGATGACGTGTGTCTTTGAGGTCCAGAATGTGTTCCTCTACTCGATCCCCAGCTTCTTCCACATGGCGTCTACTTTGGCTTTGACGTCTTTGGGCATGGATAGCATGGGGGGCCATTGGCGGGTGAAGCCCTCGGCGGGCCACTTGCGGGTGGCGTCGATGCCCATCTTGGAGCCGAAGTTGGGGAGGCGGCTGGCGTGGTCGAGCGAGTCTACGGGGCCGAGGGTGAACTGGATGTCGCGCTCGGGGTCGATGTTGTTGGCGGTGCGGA
>CAXUEE010000190.1:4592-7639 GCA_964249905.1 uncultured Acidobacteriaceae bacterium | reverse complement strand
GAGCTGCATTACTACCATCT
Source organism: uncultured Acidobacteriaceae bacterium (assembly GCA_964249905.1). Lineage (GTDB taxonomy): Bacteria > Acidobacteriota > Terriglobia > Terriglobales > Acidobacteriaceae > Edaphobacter. The sequence goes on along the minus strand of CAXUEE010000190.1, from coordinate 7,619 downwards.
CTGGCGCGCCGATTGTGGCCCCCACGGCCACCACCTCGACACCGAGCACGTCGCCGTCCTCGTTGCCGCTTCCAGCGCCGATCCCTCCTCTGCCTCATGGCTGGCCGAGTACTGGTACGCCGCCGCCCACGAAGACACGGTGTGCGACGTCAGCCAGATCACCCGCGCCTCCACCCTGCACGCCCAGGATCACGGCCCGAATGTCTGGATCTCCCCAGGTAAGCACGCTTCCTTCCTGAATGACGTCCTCTGCAATCGCGGCTGCGGAGCCGATCGCTGCGTCAACATGATCGCCCTTCCACCCGGCAACATCATCAACCTCGGAGAGATTGGAGCACCCATGAACGGATCCGCCTTCATCGCCTCCATCGAGTGGCCGCTCGCCAGCAAAATGAAGAACTCAAACTTCCCCGAAGCGACCCTCACCCGTCTCGAACGCCTTCCTGCAACCGACATCGCCTGGTCCACCTCAGGCAGACACCCCACCCGGCAGATCATCGCCATCAGCAGTTCCACCGAGCGGACACTGGCCGATGGCAGCAACACCACCACCGCGGCCGTAGCCGCCGCGGGCGACAACACCGACGTAGCCATCTCAGTCGCAGGCAAGTCGACCGGCAAAGCTCTCCACAAGTCCTACACCCGCACCAAAGATGCCCTCAGCACCTCCGCCAGGCATGTAGGACAAGCCCTCCACGTCACACCCAGGCAAGCCAACCCAGAATAGTTCCGACACGCCAAGCGGCGAAACCCATAACCTGCTCGCCGTCCGCGATCAGGACGCCCTTGCTGTTGTCTCTCCTTAGCTCCCCGGCGGAGCATAATACGGCAGCTTCTGCTGCTCTTCGGTCGCGCGCTTCACCCCGATATCGTCAAACAGCAACGGAGGTCCGATCGTCGTCTTGGGAATAGCCCCCAACACCATCTGCACGTAAGGCTTGTCGCCCGCAGCCACGACATCACTCCGCAGACTGCGGTTATCCAGCTCATCGAAGACGGCCCCTCGCACCAGCTGCCGCGTTCCATCCGGATGCACCCGGTAGAGCAGACGCGGCATCATCTCGCCACTCAACGTCTCTACCTCATACACATCGCGCCCCTGCTCCTTCGCCATGCCAACGAGCTTCGCCTTCAGGGCCTCGTTTGTAACCGGGGCCGACGACTTGAACACCATCACACTCGACTCGGCCCTCGCCGCCTGCCCCGGCGCCTCGCGCCCATGTCCATTCGAGCTCGAAAAATCCCGAATCGGCGTCCGCGAAACCAGGTAGTTCATCAGCTTGCCATTCACCACCACGTCGACCGGCTGCGCCGGCACGCCCTCATCATCGACCTCGTAGCTCCCCATCAGCTCGCGCCCGTCGTACGTCTTCATGCGCGGGTCGTCGATCACCTGCATAAACTCCGGCAGCACCTTCGCCTTGAAGCTCGATTGATAGGCCCCCGTCGTGCGCGCCGTCGTCCCCATGTCCGGCCGATCAGCCTCAACATTCGGCATGAACAGCCGATTCAGCACATCGGTCGCCGCATCGCCCGAGAACAGCACCGGCCCGTGAAAATCCTCCGCATCCGCCACCGGCGCATTCCGCAGCTCGATCAGACTCTTCACATCCGCAACCGCTCGCTGGTGAAACGCCTCCGCGCTCTCCAACTGACTCGCCAGCACCGCCGTCGAGCCATTATCCCGGCTGAGCTGCATCCCATCGTCCGCCTGTCCGCCCACGCTGATGTTCGCCGTGTACCCGCCGTATCCCTGCCGCAGCACCGTTCCTTCGCTGTTCACCAGGAAGTGGTTCACCACCACCCCGCGCACGTTCGCCGAAGAATACTGCACATGCGCCGCTTCCTCCTTCAACGCAGGAACCGCCAGAAACACACCGCTCGCATCCTCAATCCGCCGCCTCCAGTCCGCCTCGTTCAGCTCCAGCTTCACCACCGGCTGCAGGTGCACCTCCGCCTTTGCCGCCGCGAAATCCTTCTCCGTCGGAGCCTTCTCGAACCGCTTCAGCTCTGCCTGCTTCGCCGCATACGCCCGCAGCGCCGCCTTATACGCCTGGTCAGTCGTCACCCAGAGCGCATACTTCAGCGCCGCCGGATCGTTGTCCTCGGGCGCCAGCTGCACCGTCCCATCCCCGCGCGTCGAGCTCGAATCGAGCGTGTAATCCCCGATCCGCACCGTCACGCGAACCACCCGCTGATGCGTCCGCTCTTCTCTCGTCAGCGCGCCGTAGTTGGCCAGCGCCTCATAGGTCGCAAAATCATCCAGCCGATACTCGATGAAGTAGGGCTTCTGCATCCCCGGCAAAAGCAACAGATCTTTCTCCCGATCCAGTTCCTGCGTCATCGCAAGCAACATCGGATCTGTAGCCGCGGCCCTCACCGCCTCCGGCCCAAACGCACTCGGCCCCTGCCCCCAAGCCACGGTCCCCACCAACCCGGCAACCATGGCCCCTCGCGACCAACGGGAGCGCCACGCGGAGCCCAAAACCGCACGAAGTGCCGCCCGCCCGGCGTTCGGGCGTCCGTCCGGCAGGACAAATCCTTGGCCCTTCATTGCGCACCGCCCGCAGTCGGAGGAGGCACAATCGGCGGACGTGCAGTCCCTTGTGCCTGCCGTTGCGTCTCGATCTTCGAAAGCAGCATCGCCGGCGCCACCGCGCTCACCGGAATGCTCCCACTCTCCGCCCCGCAGATTCCGTTGAACACATCCGGCCTGTCGCCGGTGGCGACGATATCCTTAAGCGCCGTCTGCGGCGTCCCCACGATCGAAACACCACGCACCAACTCATCTGGTCGCCCATCGACATAGACTCGGTAGACCACGAGCGGCACCACCGAAAACGCCTGCGGACTCCGCCGGCTCGTCACCGCGAACCCCGAAGAAATATCCTCAAAGTAAAGCCCGTACGCCTTCCCCTGCCGCTTCGCCTCCGCCTTCAACATCTCGCGCAGCTCCGCATCGGAGACCGTCTTCGACGACGTAACGATCAAATTCCCCTGCCGCCCCGTCGGCATATGCCCCGACTC
>CAXUEE010000190.1:0-4582 GCA_964249905.1 uncultured Acidobacteriaceae bacterium | reverse complement strand
GCCCATTGCTGTTCGAAAAACTCGCAATCGGCAATCGCGACATCAGAAACGTCTGCAACACGCCATCTTTCACAAGATCCACCCGCCGCGCCGCCTGCCCCTCATCGTCGTAAACGTAGTGCCCGCTCAACGCCTCGCCGTCGAACTCCTTCAGCGTCGGGTCGTCGTACACGCTCATAAACGTCGGCATAATTGGCTTGTTCAGCATCTTCGTAAATGTCTGCCCTTCCTCATCGCCGCGCTGCCGCTGCCCTTCCAGCCGATGCCCCAGCACCTCGTGGAAGAACACCGCCGTCGCCCGCCCGCTCAGAATCGCCGGCCCATCAAAGGGTTCTGTCACCGGCGCAACCCGCAGCGCTTCCAGGTTCTTCCCCATCGCCAACGTCTTCTCGACCAGAGTCTTCTGATCCGGCAAGCGTCCAAGCTCATCCGACTCGAACGTCTCCACGCGATACAAATCCATCCCATCCGCCGCCCGCGTCCGCCCCACAATCACCAGCCGCGCCACGTGGTTGGGCGTACTCACCCGCGTCCCTTCGCTCGAGACAAAATAGTCCGTCTCATTCGAAGCCTGCAGCCCCACATCGTTATAGAACACATCCGGAAACTGCTTGAACAACCCCGAAAGCTCCCGCACCCGGTCTTCCCAGGCCTTCTTATCCGTCAGCAGCGGAGCCGTCGGCGCAAACTTTGGATTCACCGGCACCATCGCCTCTACCGGCTTCTCCGCAGAGAAGTCCGCAGAAGAATCCTCTTCCTTCGCCCTCACCTGCTGCTCCGTCTTCACCTGCAGCAGGCTGTCGAGCGCCTTGCCGTACCCGCGGTTCGTCGCAAACCACAGGCTCCGCTCGAGCGCTACCCGGTCATCCCCCAGCGGCAGCGGCATCGTCGTCAACCCGCTGTTGCGATGTGCCCCATGGGTATTGTCCTCGGTACCCGACCCCAGCCTTACCTGCACATCCGCCGTCCGCCGGCGCGCCGCGCTGTCATCCACCAGCGCCCCGAACTCCGCCGAGACCGACACGTTCTCCGCGTCCGACACCTCATAGCTGATGAAGTAAGGCTTCGGCTGCGCTCCCTTCCCATCCGCCGGTGCCCCCGTACCCAACGACTTCATCGCCCGCTCCAGCTCGGTCGACATCACCTCCATCAACACCGCATCATTGCCGGTCTTCGCAGCCGCCGGCGAACCCTTCGCGCCGCCCACCACCTTTGGCCCATCGACTGCACCTACTGCACCAGCCGCACCCACCGCTAGCCAAGGTGCCGCCAAAGCCAAAACCAACCACCCACTTCGCGTACTTTTCAAGGAAAATGACCGCCAATCTCGCCGCATCTGCCGAGTCTATACCGAACCTCGACCTTCTCGTTCAGACGAAACGGCCGCCCACTTTGACGCCATAGTGCCTGTCGCTCCCTTGCACCCTATCAATTTCCGTCGCATCTGAAACCTGGTCATGCCTGCCTCCCAAGCCACCCACACCCGGGCCGAACAGCAGCACCTCCGCCCCAAGCTCATCCTCGGCATCTGCTGCATGTCGCTCCTGCTCGTCGGCATGGACGTTACCATCGTCAACGTCGCGCTGCCCGCCATCCAGCGCGACCTGCACGCCTCGCTCGCCGGCCTGCAATGGATCATGGATGCCTACACCCTCGTCGTCGCCAGCCTCCTCATGCTCGCCGGCTCCGTCTCCGACCGCATCGGACGCCGGCGCATCTTCCAGATCGGTCTCACCCTCTTCATCTTCGGCTCGCTCCTCTGCAGTCTGTCGCACACCATCGGGCAGCTCATCGCCTTCCGCGCCATCCAGGGTCTCGGCGCCTCCATGCTCAACCCCGTCGCCCTCTCCATCGTCGCCAATGTCTTCAAAGATCCCGCCGCCCGCGCCCGCGCCGTCGGTGTCTGGGGAGCTGTCGGCGGAGCCTCCTTCGCCATCGGCCCCCTGCTCGGCGGCATCCTCACCCAGACCATCGGCTGGCGTTCGATCTTCTGGGTCAACATCCCCCTCGGCCTCATCGCCGTCGTCCTCGCCGCCCTCTACGTCCCCGAATCCAAAGCCCCACAGGCCCGCGCCTTCGACCCCCTCGGCCAGCTCCTCGTCTTCGCCACCCTCACCACCCTCACCTACCCCGTCATCGACGGAACCCACGACGGCTGGCACTCCCCGCTTATCCTTGGCCTCTTCTTCGCCGCCGCCGCCTCACTCGTCGCCTTCGTCTTCTACGAGCCGCGCCGTCGACAGCCACTCGTCGACCTCCGCTTCTTCCGCAGCATCCCCTTCACCAGCGCCACCCTGCTCGGCGTCTGCGCCTTCGCCTCCTTTGCGGCCTTCCTCTTCCTCAACGCGCTCTACCTGCAACAGGTCCGCGGCTTCTCCGCCTTCCACACCGGCCTCTCCACGCTGCCCCTTGCCGTCGGCATGATGGTCTGCTCCCCGCTCTCCGGCCGCATGGTCGCAAAGCACGGCACCCGCCCAAGCCTGCTCCTCTCGGGCACCGGCTTCCTCTTCGGAACCCTCTTACTCACGCGCCTCACCCCCGGCACACCCTTCTGGCTGCTCCTGTTCTCCTACGCGCTCTTCGGCCTCGGCCTCGGCATGGTCAATCCCGCCATTACCAACAACGCCGTCGCCGGCATGCCGCTCGCGCAGGCCGGAGTAGCCGCCGCCATCGCCTCCACCAGCCGCCAGGTCGGAGCCGCCCTCGGCATCGCCGTCTCCGGCACCATCGTCAACGCAGCCCGCGCCCACTACACCGACTTCGCCCAGGCCACCCATCCCATCTGGTGGATCATGGTCGCGTGCGGCGTCAGCGTCATCTTCCTGGGCTGGCTCTCGAACACGCCCTGGTCAAACGCCACCGCCAGGTCGGTCGCCAACCTCCTCGAACACCCCACCGGCTGACACGAAATCATCCCCGGAATCGGGTGCCCCATGTCTCGCTTCGAAGACTTGGGGCATGAGCAGCGCATCGCCTTCTGCCTGTCCTTACCGCTCCACCGTCACCAGCACCGCATCGTTACTCCGCATCGGGAAGTCCACCATCACCGACCCATCCTTCCCCGCCTTCACCTTCTTCACGCTTTCCGGCAAATCCTTCGTCAACCCCTGCAGGTGCGCAATCTGCTCCGGCGTCAGAGCCTTCGGCGACCCCATCTCCAGGTATGCCGAATACGCATCATTCGCATGAAACCCCGTCCGCCGAACCTCCACCGTATATCTCGCTCCCGGCACCAGGTGCTCAAGATGCAGTGAGACCGGGGCTGCCGGATGATCGGGCACATCCTTGGTATAAAACGGCCGATTGCTCACCGTCTGCACCGGCTGCTCGAAATCCCAGACCACCGCCGCCACATTGCCCCTATCGACTGACATCCACGCCTGCGTGTCCGATACCGGCAGCTCGTTCCCCCGCAAGGCATGCAGATACTTGTAGGCAAAATACGCCGGCTTGCGAATCCCCTCCCGGTTCATGAGCCCAAATCCTCCATGAAACGGCGTAGGCGGTGGCCCGGGCTCTTCAAACAAATCCGTGAACGTCCAGTAACTCATCCCCTGCAGCAGGCCTTCGCTCTCTTTCAGCTTCGTCAGGATGTACGGCGCGCTGATGTACGAGTCGTGCACCGCATCCCTGGGCGTATAGCTCGTGCTCCACTCCGTGAAGTACAGCGGCAGCCCCGGGTACGCCGAGGCCTCAATCTCCTGCCGCACCCGCCTCACATCTCCAATAATCGCGTTCGGCGAAGCCGACAACTTCGTATCGCTCTTCCCCTGCTCATCCAGAAAACCACCATCCACCCCATACGTATGCGTCGAGATGAAATCGACCTTCGCGCCACTCTCCTTCACGTGCGCCAGAAACTCCGGCACCCACGCCGCACCCGCGGTCGACGGACCGCCCACCCGCAGCGCCGGATCCACCGCCTTCACCGCCCCCGACGTCGCGTCAAACAGCTTGAAGTAGTCCTCTTTCTTCCCACCCTCAAAAAATCCCGACAGATTTGGCTCATTCCACACTTCGAAGAACCAGCTCCGCACCTCATCCTGCCCGTATTTCTGCTCAAGATGCTGCACAAACGCCGTCACCAGGTCATGCCAACCCTTGGGCTGCGGAATGGACGTATTCCCCTTCCAGTAGAAAATACTGGCATCCGAACTCTTCAGCGCCTCCGGCGTAAAACCCAGCTCGACGAACGGCTTGATATGCCGCGCCAGCAGATCGTCGTACAGCTCATCGATCCTCGCCCAGTTGTAGACGGTCCTGCCGTCTACCACCTTCACCGTGCCCAGCACATCGTGAAAGATGGCATGGAACCGGATGTACCGAAACCCAAGCTCATCCACAACCGTCTTCAGCTGCGCCATGCTGTCCGGACGAAGCAGCGTCCCCGGGTAATCCGATCCCACCGACAGATCGTAAAAATGATCCACAGGCCTGGTCGCCTGCTGCACATCCCCCTCGATCCGCCTTACCGGCCCACCACCCGTTCCCGCCGCCTGCTGCCCCCACGGCGAAAACCCGCCGCCCCCCCCGAAAACGACCGCCCGCCACCGAACGACCCCGGGGAATTTGTAAATACCCG
>CAXUEE010000189.1:5248-7670 GCA_964249905.1 uncultured Acidobacteriaceae bacterium | reverse complement strand
GTTTTGGGATCGATGACGGCGTCGGTTGTGCTGATCCGGGCGTGCGATTCGGGCTGGGCAGAGTGCGTGGAGCGGGGTTGTTCGGTCTGAAGCAGGTCGTTCGGTTCAAGAGTTGCAGAGTTCAAGTGGTTTCCTTCATCTTGCGGGTAAGCGAACGCGCATACAGAGATGCTTGCGGTCGCGGGGCGCGCACGGGCGCCGGCTAAATTGCAAGGTCAGCATGGCTGTCGTGGGTACGGAAGCGCTGCTGCACGGCGAGGCAGGTCCGATGACCGGTGCCTTCCAGCCAGAGCAACCAGGGCTGCGTCTCGTTTTCGTTCCGGCTGGGAGCCGGCGAAAGACGCTGCGGTGGTGAGGGATGTCACTTCGGTCTCTGGCCAGATTCCGGGTTTCGCACGAATGCAAGTCCTGAATCCCTCCCCGAAGTTCCCCGCGCTTGCGCGCTTCCTAGAGAATAGCACGGAGTTGCTGGTTTGCCTCAGCGATTGTGCGTTGCGTCACAGTCCAGGCTCAAGGGAGTCTGCGCACCGCTTCCGCCAGCTCCTCCGGCGTCCGGATATTTCCGCGCAGGATGCCGTCCAGAAGCGCCCGCGTCTGCACGGCGGAAAACGGCGTGTCCACGCGCAGCCCTGTCCGCTGTGCGGCCAGCTTGACCACGTAGACCGGCCTCGGGTCGTAGTGCCCGCCCTGGCTGGCTTCCCTCTCTTCGCCCTCGAGCGCGGCCGCGTCCGGCACCATCTGCTTCATGCGCCAGCTGTGGTCACCCATGACGATGACCGTCGAGGAATCCCACTGCCCTGTTTGCTCCAGCACCTCGCGCATGTGGGCCAGAGACCGGTCCGCCAGCGCAAGATTGTCCAGGTAAGTCGAAGCGCCGGTCGTAAATTGGCCCGTGGTGCGGTTGTAAATGCCCCCCAGGTGCGGGACGGGCAGGTGCAGTAGAACAAAGCCGGCCGAACGGTTGCGCAACGCAGTCTCCGCAGCCCTGGAGATGCTTTCGTCGTCCTTGATATGCATCCTCGCCCCGTATGTCCGGAACGTCTGCAGACCAGACACCCCGGCCAGCCACGGCTGCGGCATCCAGCCGCTGATCGCGGAAAAAACAGGGGCAAATACATTGCCGGCTAGGCTTCTCTGCGAGGACATACCGGTCTTGATCGGGATGTCGTAGCTCCAGAAGCACCCGTCGAGCACCGCGGGCAGAAGACGGCAATACGGAACATACCAGCCTGCGACCACCGTGCGGTACCCGCCCTGCCGCGCGTCCTCAAAGATCGTATCGCGCGGGTCGAAGGCCTGCCATACCCCACTCCGGGGATCGTGCGTCGACAGCGCACCCCCTGCCGACGAACGCACGACGTCGATCGTTCGCCCCGACATCAGCGAGGGAAGCACGACGTCGGTGAAGATCCCCGCGGGAACTGTCTGCGTGAACACGCTGCTCTGTGCGGCCAGCGCGTCGAACGCCGGCAGAGCCAGACCGTGGAAACGCCGCTCGTATACCTGCCGGTACGACAGCTCGTCGAAGATGATCCAGAGAATGCGTCCTCTTGGCGACGGCGGTAGCGAAGTGCCGGGCCTGGCTTCGAAGGTCGAGCCGCGATTCAGCCCTCGCGCCTGCCATCCCACCCAGGCCAACTGCCCCAGAACCAACACACCGCCTGCACCGAAGAAGATCAGGACAGCGGACAGGGCATCGGCGACCCGGCTCAACGCCGGCCCCCACATACGCCACCCACCTGCGATCGCCACACCGGCGGTCAGGGAACCGACAAACAGCCGGAGAGTCAACGGGCTGGCTACACCGTTGAACATCAAGTCCCAGTTGTAGGAAACGATGGCCGGGAGAAGAAGAAGAAGTCCGAGCCAGAGTACGGTCCGCCGCCGGCGTCTGCGATGGACGAACACCAGGAGCGCTACGAACGATACCCATCCCAAGAGCAGATCGAGGAAGACCGGAACAAACAAGGCGGCCGCGGTGCCACTCCAGTGGTACACGGCGGCGTGGCGGGAATGCAGCAGCGGCGCGATCAGAAAGAAGCAGCAAAGTTCTGTCAGCCCAAGCGCCGCCAGCGAGATCTGGGGAAGACTGCTTCTCATACTGACTGATCGCCGTACGGCGGCTGACCCAGCACTTTTGGGGCCGTACGCCGGTGCCTCCAGAGGTCGACCCTCCGAAGGGTACGCCAGAGCAAAAGCCACCCGCCGGCGAGCGGCATCGGCCATGCAAGGATGGGCCAGGTGGAAAGCCAGAAAAGCGGCAGTCGGCCGAAGTACGGGCGCATTTGGCCCACGGGGTCGCGCAGGAGTGTGTGCCCGGGGTGGCGGCGCATGCCGTACCAGTTGGTGACAAACCATGAGTAGAGCTGGTCACGGAGGACGGCACGGTAAAGGTCCGTTCCCTTCCCGAAATGGCGCGCGG
>CAXUEE010000189.1:4169-5238 GCA_964249905.1 uncultured Acidobacteriaceae bacterium | reverse complement strand
GCCCAGTGCACGCCGAAGACGCGGGCGACATCGAAGCGGCGCTGCGGATTCAGCTCACAGATGGCGAGCAGGCCGCGATCGAGGACAAGGCCGTGACGGAGGTGGCGGAGCGCAGAGAAAGTCCAGCCGAGCTGCAGGAGGTTGGTGGCCATGCCCTCGGCGAAGTCCGGGTGGGGATGGCTTTCGACCGTATCCTTATTAAGGATGACTGCGGAGATGAGGGCAAGGTCACCGCGAAGCCCGACCGCCTGGAGAAAGGCAACGGGGTCGGTGAAGAGAAAAGCTTGCGGATCCGGCCGGGCAAGACGGCGCTCGTCAGGCTGGTGGACGAACCCGAACGGCGTCACGAAGACCAGGTCAAACTCGGGAAAGGGACCCGGGAAAGCAAGAAAGCGCAGAAGAAACGAGAGCGCGCCGGGCTGCAGGAGGTCGTCGTCCCCGAAAATCCAGACATACTTGCCGCGGGCCTCGTGGTAGCACTGGAGGAAGTTGGGGTCGGCGTCGATATTCTCGGCGTTGCGAAGATAACGGCAGCGGAGACCTTCGGCGATGAGGCGGCGGACGAGCGCCTCGGTCCCGTCGGGGGAAGCGTTATCCGAGATCAGCAGTTCGATCGCCGTCTGCGCGGCAAGCTCTGGCGCAAGGGTACGCAGCAGCAGCTCAAGATTGGCGGCCCGGTTATACGTGGGGATGGCGATGGTCAGGACCGGGCGCGGGCCCTCGAACGGGAACGCTGGTTCAGCCATGCCAGAGTCTCCGGTATTTTTGGAAGGTATACCCACCGAAGCCGAGACCGACAGAGAGCGCGATGAGCAACTGGCCGCCGGTCATGCCGAGCGCGCCGTAGCTTCGGCCGAGGAACCACGTCGTGAGGGTAAGACCGATGGCGCCCAGGACCGAGTTGACGAGAAACTTTTCCTGCTTGTGCGCGCGCAGGTAGAGCGCTTCGGCGAAGACGACGATATTGCCCACCGTCCCGAAGAACAGCATCAGCAGCGGCAACGGCGGCAGTAGACGCGAAGCCAGCAGCACCCCATGCACCCGGACGCCGCGCGCTCCCAGCCATCCC
>CAXUEE010000189.1:0-4159 GCA_964249905.1 uncultured Acidobacteriaceae bacterium | reverse complement strand
GTTGACGGCCTGGTTGATGTTCATCGAGAGCAGCAGGAAGGCAAAGGGCAGCGGCGGCAGCAGGCGCTGGGCAAAGGGCAGATGACGGTGCCCGAGCAGGACTACCGCGCACCAGGCGGCGAGAGAAAGAATGGAGCAGAGCGCGATATTTTGCGCGGCGGAACGAAAAAACAGGCGATCGAGCGCGGCAAACTGGCGGCGGGCGATCAGGGCGCCAAAAGGGGCGGCTTTCGTGTTGATCCAGGCCATGGCGATAGAGGCAATCGCATTGGCGAGGTTGAGAGACATACCCATCCGCCCAGCCGCAGCAGGTCCCCAGAAGCGAAACAGGATCGGGTTGAACAGCTGGAAGATAAAGAACCCACAGGCGTAGCTGACGGCGATTCTCCATTGAAAAGGCCAGACCTCGCGGCCCCAGTCGATCGCGTGTTCCCCGGCGGGAAGACGAATGAGACGCAACAGCAGCCGGCGCTGGCGGGTGATCCAAAGCAGGCCGGCGACAGCTTGCCCGGCGATGAGCAGGGCGGGGGCGAACAGGCCATGATGCAGCAGCAAGGCCGCCCACGCGGCGGTACTTCCAAGCATGGACTGGGCTAGGCGAGTGCGGGCGACGCTCGCAACCAGACCGCAGCCCTCCAGAAAAGAAAAAACGGGATCGATCTGGAAGGTAAGGCTCGACGCAAGAACCACGGCTACCCAGGGGAGCTGCCAGTGAATGGAGGCGTTTGGGCCGGGGCTGGTGCTGAAAAAGTGCCAGCCCGCCGGAACAAGAACAAGCGCCATCCCAAGAGCGGCCAAGCTGTACCAATGCAAGGCTTTGCGCAGGATGGAGGCGAGCCGGGACTGCGCAGCACCGGACCCGGTTAGGGTGCCGTCCGGGCTGAACGAGAGATGGGCAAACTCATGGGTCGCGAGCTGAAGAATGACAACGGAAAACCCAAGCTCGAAGACAATCTGCAGAGCGGCGAGCGAGCCGAACGTGTAGTAATACCCCTGTTCGGCCGAGGAAAGGAAATGCGCGATCAGGGCCACCGTAACCAGACCAGCGCACGAAGCCCACCCGCGGGCAAGCAGGGTGTAACCAATCGCGCGATCGATTCCAGCCAGACTGAGAAGTCGCCGCAGCGCGGAGGAACGTTCATCCTGCGGCGCGGAAAGATCAACAGTCTCCATGAAAGCGGGGAGCGACAGGCACAGTCGCCGAAGGCCAGTTTAGCATTTCGCTTTCGACGGGAACGCCGGATCGTGAGCCGGACCGGCTAGATGTGGCAGCTGGCCATGCCGCGCTTCTCGAGATAACGCTGGTGGTACTCCTCAGCCTTCCAGAAAGTGGAGGTGGGGGTCACTTCGGTGACGATGCGAGCGCGAAAGGTTCCGGAGGCGTTCAGTTCGGCGATTTTGGCTTCGGCCGCGCGGATCTGCTCATCGGAGTGCGTGAAGATAGCGCTGCGGTACTGAGTACCCCAGTCAGGGCCTTGACGGTTGAGCTGGGTAGGGTCGTGGAGCGAGAAGAAAGCGTCGAGCAGCTGTTCGTAGGAGATGCGAGCGTTGTCAAACGTCACTTCCACGACCTCGGCGTGCCCTGTGCGATCCGTGCAGACTTCTTTGTACGTCGGATGCTCGAGGCTGCCGCCTTCGTAGCCGACGGCCGTATCGGTTACGCCCATAAGTTCACTGAAACGAGTCTCAACACCCCAGAAACACCCTGCCCCAAACGTCGCTTTTTCTATCGCCACAGCTGAACTCCTTTGCTGAGGATTGGATGCTTTGAAGCGCGAAAAGTCCGCAAAGGGCGAAGGTGAAAGTGTGTGCGTCCGGAGTCTGCTTGCTGGGAGTGCCTCAAATCGCAACACAGATTCATGTGCGGCACGAATCTGCCGATAAGGGTCAAGACGTAGACGAGGCAAATGTTGAACTACTTTTCTTTTCTCTTGCTTGTTGCGTGTGCTCTCCCGGACTGGGGGCAGGCTGCGTCTTCTAAACCGCTGAGCCTGGAGGTCGGGCAGATCAACTTCTTCGGGTATGCGGGGGTGGACCTCGATTCGGTGCGCGCGCGTCTGCCGCTCAGCGTCGGCGACTCCCTAACCCTGACCACGTTTGCGCGGGAGCAGGCCTCGATCTCCCAAGAGGTTCAGGGGGTGACAGGCCGTCCCCCAACGGACGTGGCCGTGCTTTGTTGCGACAACAAGCAGCGCTTGTTGGTGTATGTGGGACTGGACGGCGAGTCGTCCCGGCCCTTTCCGTCAGCGCCTGCTCCGCACGGAACAGATCGTCTTGCCCCGGCAGCGATGCAGCTGTACACGCTCAATCTGCGCGCATTGGCGCTTGCGGGGGCACGGGGTGAGTTGCGCGAGGACGACTCGGCCGGATATGCGCTCTCGTATGATCCCGGCGCGCGCAAGGTTCAGCTGGCGATGCGGGAGTACGCCGCGGCGCACGAAGGCGAGCTCGAACGAGTTCTCCGCATGGCCGGCAGCAGTCAGCAGCGAGAGGCAAGTGCGGTTCTGCTGGGGTACGCTCCCCTCTCGCAGCCGCAGGTCGATGCGCTTGCGTATGCGGCTCACGATGCAGATCCGGAAGTTCGCAACAACGCGGTACGAGCCCTGGGAGTACTGGGAACGGCGCCGGAGGCGAGCGGCTACCGCATCGATCCGACCCCCTTTGTGGAGCTGCTGCTGTCCTCGCGGTGGACGGACCGCAACAAAGGAAGTCTGCTGCTTGCAAAGCTGACGGAGTCGCGCGATCGCTCGGTGCTGGCGCTGGTCGCCGCAAAGGCTTTGCCTTCATTGGTCGAGGGCGCGCAGTGGACCAGCGCCAGTCACGCGTACGCATTCCAGGAGATTTTGGGACGGGTCGGCGGCATCCCCGAACAGAAGCTGCAGGAGATGATCCGCGACGGCGAGACCAGCCAGATCGTAGCGGCAGCCGTCGCACAGGAGGGCCGTTCCGGCGGATAGGCGCTCTTGCCCGCTGCCGCGCCCTTACAGACGGAATCACCTCACTGCGACGGACGAGAGTTCGGCGCAGGGTGGCGGCGCGGCCGGTTTGACTTCGGCTTGGCTGGAGACTTTAGTTTGGCAAACTCGGGCAAATTCTTCTTGGGCTCAACCTTGCGGCCCTTCGCCGCACGATCCAGCGCCATCACTTCGCCAGGCTTGAGCTCGCGAAACTCCCCCGGCGGAACGTCCAGGCGAAGCGCTCCGTAGCCGATGCGGCGAATCTTTTCGACATGGTGGCCGATTTCTTCGAACATCTTCCGCAGCTGGCGGTTCCGGCCCTCGGTGAGCGTCACCTCAAACCACGGGTTGTCGCCTCCGCGGACGAGTTCCACCTTGGCCGGCGCTGTAAGAATGCGATCGCGGCGCCCGGCACGGACTTCATCGAGACGGCCTCGGTCGATCATGATGCCGCGGCGAATCTGTTCCAGACCCTCGGGCGGGGGGACACCGCTCACCTTGACCAGGTACGTCTTTTCAACGCCGGCCGCGGCTTTCGAAAGCGAGTTGGCAAGCGCGCCGTCGTTGGTCATCAGCAACAGACCTTCGCTGAGATAGTCGAGCCGCCCAACCGGGTAGAGGCGCACCTGGTCGCCGTGCGGACCACTCTTCTGGAGCATGAGTTGGGTGACAGTGGGCCGGTGTTGCGGGTCGTCCAAAGTGGTAACGTAGCCGCGCGGCTTGTTCAGCAGGTAGTAGCGCTGTTGCTCGGGACCGTGAAGCAGCTTGCCGTCCACGCGAATATGGTCCACGGTCGCATCGGCGCGTGTGCCAAGCTCCGTCACAACATGGCCGTTCACCTGCACCCGGCCTTCAAGGATGATCTGCTCGGCCTTGCGGCGGCTGGCGATCCCCGCCTGCGCGAGAATCTTCTGCAGGCGATCTCCGATCGGGACGTCCGTAGCGCTGCTGGCGGGCTTCTGAGGCATATCCCTAGGATGCGGGCTGGCGCGTCCGCACCCGCTACTCGCCCTTGTAGGGATCAGGCGCGTTGCCGCGCGGGATCTGTTCGGCGCCTGCGGGCAGCTCGGAGAGAGGCTGATCGGGCAGAAACTCGTTGTCGCCTTCCGGAGTTCCGACCATCCTGGGCTCATAGTCCTGGGGGGAGTCGGAAGCCTGGAGATCGCGATCGGTCTGGTTCCACTGATTAGCTTTGTCGGTCA
>CAXUEE010000188.1:4395-7700 GCA_964249905.1 uncultured Acidobacteriaceae bacterium | reverse complement strand
GCTTTCTCGTGTGCGGGGGTTGGCGTCTTTTGGGCGGGCAAAGCCGTTTCTCTCCCATCCTAGCCCGCGCTCGCCGGGTTCAGTACACGCGGGTGCACAGCCCATAAAAGATGGAGCAGGCTCGCCATTTGGCCTATGCTCTGTTTAAGATGCCAACAAGGATCGCGCTCTGACCATCACAGCCGGGCGCGTGTCAAACGACCTTCGCACTACCGACGCCTCAGCAGGCTCAGCCTCACGATCTAGCACAGGAACCGACGCTTTCAGCGACGAAAGGATGTACCGAATCAATGTGGAAACCGAATCAGCCAGCCAGCACTCCCTCCACCCCCGGCGAGCCTCTACGCCCCGCCACTCCGGCGACCCCGGCTTTTGAGCCTGCTGCTCGTCCGGCCACCGGCGCCGCGCAAGCCTCTGCCGGCGAACAGGCCAGCATCGGCAAAAGCCTGGTCATCAAGGGAGAGGTTTCAGGCTCCGAATCGCTCTACATCGACGGCAAAATCGAAGGCACCATCAATCTGGCCGGCAACCGCGTCACCGTCGGCCGCAACGGCCAGGTCTCGGCAAACATCACCGCGCGCGAAATCGTAGTTCTCGGCAAAGTACGCGGCAACATGATCGCCAGCGATCGCGTGGATATCCGTTCGGAAGGCTCCTTGACCGGCGACGTCGCCGCCCAGCGTATCTCCATCGAAGACGGCGCGTTTTTCAAGGGCGGCATCGACATCCGCAAGCCGGATGCAGCTGCGAAGCAGGCCGAACCGGCCAAAGTCACCGTATAACCGCTCCAGCGAACAAGCAAACGGCCGCGGCAGCGCGGTGGCCTTTTGGTTGTGCCGGTCCTGCTTCAACGCCGGCCGCCTCCGCCATGGAAGCCTCCGCCGATCGCTCCACCTTGGAACCCGCCCCCACTGAAGCCGCTCCATACAGCACCGCTTGCTACCGGCCCGCGGAGAGCAATACCACGCCCGTATCCGCCAAAACCCCCGAACCCGCCGTAGATCCGTCCGCCGCCGTACAGGTAATACGGCGAGTAAAAGCCGAATCCATAGGGGTTGAAGAAGGCTCCATCGCCAGGCAGCCACGTGTACCCGTAGAAGCCTGAGTTCCAGAACCAGCCTGGCGCAAAGCCGGCGTTCCCTGCATACTGCGAAGCTAACTGCACATTCGCCTCGCCCAGGTACTCCGACCGCAGACTGCCCCAATTGTATAAATCATCCATTGCCGCTTTCTTGTCGAAATCCTGCGGCTTGCCTGCTTCTCCGGCCAGTGCGGCCTCATGGCCGCCCTTCACAATCTCCGCCTTTTGCCCGTCGCCGCTCAGTCCGTCTGCCGAAACGGCAGCCTTGCCGTCAAACACCCGCAGCACGTTAGTATTTGCGTCAAAATCGTAGAGTCCGGTCTTCAACAAAATCGTATGGTCCTGCGCTTCATCCACCACAATCCGATTCTGCTTGAATAACTGGTCCACCTCAACATCTGCCTCCCCGCGCACCAGCCTCACTTCCGTATGCGTCAGGTCCGGCGACACCATCGTCACCTCACTGTTACTTCCAAGCCGCAGAAACACGCCCGGTGTCAGCAGCACCTCGGCTTTGCCGTTCTGCGTTTCCACATCCTGCCCTGCATCAACTGCTGCCGTGCCCACGGCAGCTGACTTTACTGGCTGGCCGTCCAGCGAAACCTGTCCCTCAACATAATTCAACGTCCCTGGCTTGGCTGGGTTGGCATTCTGGCCGAGAAATACGGCCGGCGTGAACAGAGTCGCCAGGGAAAGCGCTGCAACCGCTTTCAACCTTGGCATCGTTTCGTCCTCAATTACTTAGATGGAAATTACCCTGGAAAGTTGCGGTCCAAGCTAGGGGGAACAGTGCTGAGTGGAAGGGATACACTCCTCTTTTTACCCTTCCACTCTTTACGTCCATTCTGCCGCTGCATCTATAGCAAAGGTCTGGAGTGAGACTTAGGCTCTGCTCAGGCCAACTACTTCCCAAGGAGTTCCCACCCATGCCAAATCCCTCCCGCGTCTGGTTTATCACCGGCGCATCCACCGGTTTTGGCCGCTTGCTTGCCGAAGAGGTGCTCCGTCGCGGCGAGCATGTCATCGCTACGGCTCGCGATGTTACGAAGATCGATGATCTTGCGCAGCAATATCCTCAAACTGCCCGCGCTCTTCCCCTCGACGTCACCCGGCCGGAGCAGATCGCGCTCATTGCCGACCAGTCTGTCGCTGCTTTCGGCCGCGTGGATGTCCTGGTAAATAACGCCGGGTACGGCCTCTTCGGTGCCGTTGAGGAAGCCTCGGAAGAAGAGTTTGATCCTGTTTTCCAAACTAACATCTACGGCCTGATTCGTACGACACGCGCGTTTCTACCCTATCTTCGCGAGCAGCGCAGCGGCTACATCATGAACCTGTCCTCGATAGGCGGACTGATCGGCTCGCCCGGTGGTGCCTATTACAACACCACAAAGTTTGCGGTAGAAGGCTTCTCTGAAGCGCTTGCCGGCGAGATGAAGCCGCTCGGCATCCACGTCACCGTCATCGAGCCGGGCCCATTCCGCACCGACTTCCTCGGCCGCTCCGGCAAGCTCGCCGAGCGCGAGCTGCCCGACTACACAGAGTCCGCCGGCAAAGCCCGGGTGTACCTACAGAGCAATCACGGCAAGCAGGCCGGCGATCCCCAGAAAGCAGTCGAAATCATGATCGATCTCGCCGGCTCCCCGAACCCACCCGTCCACTTACTGCTCGGCAAAGTCGCTCTGACCCGCTTCCGCGACAAGCTCGCACAATGGACCAAGGACCTCGACCAGTGGGAGTCTGTCACCCTTAGCGCCGATTACCCGGAAGAGCAGTAAGTCGTACGTCTTTCTCATTTAGCACGGGGTTGCGTCCGAGCGCGTCATGTCAACACACTATGCTGGGCGAGCGGAAGATACTGCCTCTGGGCTAACGCTCAAGAGTTACAGCAGCAGTGTTCCCTAACTTTCATTTGGTATGCTCCCGCACCGGCGCGAGCAGCAGCCATGCTGTAATCGCGCCGAAAATGATGCCGGACGACGCCATTTCCAGCGCATGCGCAGCCTGGACCGCCGACGGCATAAAGCGGTTCGGCAGCAGCAGCGGACCCCATCCGCAAAGCACCGTAAAGGCACACGCCGACACGAGAGCCGCTTTGCCGCGCGTGAGGACCCATTGCCGAAGCCAGGGATAAACGCAGGCCACGTCCAGCAGCCCGCGCGTGAACGTCGGGATGGAAGTCGTACGACCACGGTCATAATGCGGCCGTCAAGACTCTTGCGAGGGG
>CAXUEE010000188.1:0-4385 GCA_964249905.1 uncultured Acidobacteriaceae bacterium | reverse complement strand
CAGGTCACGTCCAGCAGCCCGCGAAAGAGGATCAGCGGAACCAGTTCAGTCATGGAGGGAAGAAAGCGTCCTGCGTAAAAGCTCATGATCCACGGTTGAATTGCAAGTCCGGCGGCGAGGTAGGTCACGAGAAACGCGAACGCCAGCAAGGGAAAGCGCCACGCGGCGCCTCGGGCCGGTTCGCTTGCACGGATGTCGCACATAACGGGCCGCGCCGAGAGTGCTTCCAGCAGGCCGGCAGCGGCTGCGGCAATCGCCAGCCCGACGAGCGTCCTCTCCCCAGCCTGCGCCGCCGTAAGAATGTGAAAGGCCGTGGCTTCAATCAAGTTGCTAAGGTAGAACAAACCCCAAAACGCAAAAGCTACTGCGGCGGCACCGCGCAGGTGCGTAGCCGGCGCAATGCCTTGCCGAATTGCGACAAGCGCAAAGGCCGTCAGTCCCGCGGAGGCCGCGGTTCCCGGCGCCCAGCCCGCAGTGAAGCCGCCTACTACCCAGAGCAGGACGGCGACCGCGAGAAAGCCAATCCACACTCGACGTTGCCTACCCTTTCTTTGCTCCACATCGCTCTGCATCATGGACGAACCCCCATCCCCTGGCAGAACAAGTGAACCTGCTCCGGCAAGGTCTTCTTTGTTCCACGCCACGGCGGTCCCTCAAGTGCCCAGGTCGCGGAAAGGCCAAAGTGCACGGTCTTGAAATGCAGAACAAGCGCTTGCATCGGGATATCCGTGCGCAGAAGTCCGTCGTTCTGCAGTGCAGAGAAGAGCTGGACCATTGGAGGATCAATGATGGTTTGCAGCTCGACGATGTAGGGGAACATCTGCTCGGTGCGCGCAAACAAAGCGATAGTGCGGCCGCTTCAAACGAAACTGATGCCGGAGGAAATCAATCAGAATGGCTTCAAGCGAAGCTGGCCGCGTCGAGCGCCTCAGAAGCCGGCGTCCCATCCTTGCCTGAACGCTCCGCTCCAGGTCGATAAAAAAGGCCACCACAATATCTTCCTTGGTCTGAAAATAGTTGTAGATCGTGCCTTTTCCAATGTCAGCCGCGTCCGCAATCGTTTCGACCGTGAGATCGTGAAAGCCCCGCTCTTCCATGAGGGAGATGGCAGTGCGGAGCAGGTGCGCACGGGTTTGCTCCCTTTTGCGCAAACGTCGGGATGAGGATTGTACGACCATGGTCAAACATGACCACGGTCATAATGCGGCCGTTAAGACCCTTGCGAGGGGTCTGTCAACTTTTCAGTCAGTGCAGCATCCTGCCTGACAAGCTGTCGAGGCTGGCGCCCGCTGGTGCCGCAGGTTTTCGGAAGATCATGACCGGAGAAGGTGCTTCCTGCTCCGGAGCGGCAGGCCTGGATCCAGCCGGGCGCCCAGGCCGTAACACACAAAGCAGGAGGAGCGGACCCCCTTACGAGACCTGCACCCGCCCCAAAAACCGGTCCGCACACCGCAAACTCACGGCCATGATCGTCAGCGCCGGATTGGTCGGCTGCGCACTCGGAAATACCGAGTTGTCGCTGATGTACAAGTTGGCGATCTCATGCGAACGCCCGCTCGCATCCACCACCGAGTTGTCCGGATCATCCCCCATCCGGCACGTCCCGATCTGGTGCGCAAACCGGTTCAGCGTCCAGCACTCGCTCGCGCCTGCCGCCGCCCATATCTCGTGCAGCTGCTTGGTCGCGTGCGCCATCATCCGGTTCTCGTTTTCATTCGCCGTAAAATGAACCAGCGGCTTCGGCATCCCGCGTGCATCCAGCTCGTCCGATAACTCCATGTAGTTGCTCTCGTGCGGCAGGCAGTCCCCACTGATGCCCATCCCTGCGACATTCGGGAAGCACTGCATATATCGCATGAAGTCCGCGCCCCAAAGCCCTCGACCGCGGGCGACCGACTCAGCCCAGGTCAACGGCATAATTCCGTAGCTCTGGATGAGGTAGCCGCTCGCGAAATCCGCGTCTTTCGGCCGCAGCGGGTCCTCAGTAATCAGCGACGCCGGAAAGCCTTTGTACGGCCGCACATCTTCGGGAAACGTGCCCCAGATCTGCGTCGAAGGGTGCGCCATAAAGTTCCGGCCCACCTGCCCGCTTCCGTTCGCCAGCCCAAGCCGCAGCAGCAGCCGCGCCGACTCGATTGCGCCCGCGCACAGAAACACGGCTTTCGTTCTCTGCCGCAGCTCCTGCCCGTCCTGGACATACACTACCGCCGCAATCCGCCCGCTCGCGTCCAGCTCCAGGTCCGTCACAAAGGCTTCCGCGCGAACCTCCGCCCCCGCCCGCACGGCCGCCGGTAGAAACGTCACATCCATGCTCGCCTTCGCGCCGTTCTTGCAGCCCTGGTGGCAGAACCCCCGGTTCACACACGCGCCCCGCTCCGGGTAGTCGCTCGCCGGCCCGCTGTACGGCCGGCTCACTGCCGCAAGCGGTGCCGGTGCATGCCGGATACCCAACACATCGCAGCCCCGCTGCATCAGCTGCGCGGGCGCGTTCAACGGCAGCGCCGGCAGGGGATACTTGCGTCCCGGATCCCACGGGTAAAACTCCGGGCCAGATACGCCGATAAAGCGCTCAATCTCTTCGTAGTAGGGCTTCAGGTCCTCATACGCAATCGGCCAGTCCACGCCGACGCCAAAATCCCGCTTCACCCGGAAGTCCAGCGGGCTGGGCCGCGGCACATACGCCCCCCAATGCAGCGTAGAGCCGCCAACCCCGATCCCGGAGTTGTTCTTCCCAAACGCGACCGGGTTCCCGCCGTCCGTCAGCCGTTCATCCAGCCAGTACAGGTAACTCTGCGCTCGCTCGTCTGAGGCAAACTCTTCCGGCTGCAGAAACGAGCCTGCTTCAATCGCAACAACCTTCAGCCCAGCCTGAGCTAGGCGCGCCAGGATCGGGCTTCCGCCTGCGCCCGTGCCAATCACCACCGCGTCCACCGGGTCAGCCGGCGGATAGCGCTGCATGGGAGTCTGCGGATCGCGCGGCAGCCTACCCGTTGTACTTCGTGCTGCGGCAAAAGCCTCTGTACTTTCGTGCGCCGCGCCTGTCGTCACTTCTTGCGTTTTCCCTTCAACTCCCAATCTTCAGTGTTGTTGACGCCGATACCCCTGCCCGCGTGCGCCGGCCAGCCCGCCGGCTCGTCGGCAAAGCCGTCGTAGCCCATCGCAGCCATTCCTGCCGGGTGCGCCACGTACAGCTCCGTCGCGTCTGCCAGGATCTCCTCAAACCACCGGCTCGCGTCCAGGCCAACCCACTTTTCCTCGCCGTTCTGCACCCGGTGCAGCAGGGCATCGGCGCGGTCCTCAGTCAGGTCTACAAAGTGGCGGCGGTGCCTGTGCTGGGCACTCTCGTCCAGCTTCGCCAGTCCAAGCGCCAAGGCCTGCGCATCGGGCGGCAGGTTGGCATAGCGCCAGCCGTTGCCGTGCCCGGCGGCGCGCTGCTGTTCCAGCCGTGCCGCCAGTGACAGCTCATTGGCTCCCGGCGCTCCATGCTCGTCTTCGGGCAGCAGGCGGCCAAGCACCCGCTCCAAAATGGCAAAAGCTTCAGGGGTAATGCAGGTCGGCTTGTAATCCGCGGGCGGTCCGGCCAGCCGCTGCTCCAAAACCCGGCGCGTGGGGGCGGACACACGCGGGGATCTCAGAATCGCGAGCAAAGGTGCGTCAATCGTGGGTATCGGTGGCATATTCCTCTTCCGCCCTGCGCGCATGGCAGCATGGCAAGGGACGCTATGTTGTCGTGGAACAAGAGCTTTCCTGCTCAGACGCACCAGCGAGGCGAAAGGTGCGGATTTTACATTGGCTCTATCGAACTTTCGTCCCCCTTAGGTGGGACGAAATCGCCTACCCTCGATGCGGTACCGCCCTGAAAGTACCCGGGCCACTGCTCGCACATACACCCGGTGCTCTTCTTCCAGGATCCTCGCTGCAAGACTTTCTTCGTCGTCGTCAGCGTGCACCGGCACAACCGCCTGGTCCACAATCACTCCATGGTCCAGCTCCTCATCCACAAAGTGCACAGTGCAGCCGGAAGCCCGCACGCCATACCGTAGCGCCTGCGCCTGCGCGTGCAGACCCGGGAATGCCGGCAGCAGGGAAGGGTGGATGTTCAGAATCTTCTGCGGAAACGCTTGAACAAAGCCCGGTGTCAGCAGCCGCAGGTACCCGGCCAGGCACACCAGGGTCGTCCCATGCTCGCGCAGCCGTCCCACCAGCTCCATATCCTGCTCCTCACGTGACCGCCCCCGTGCCGGTACGGCGATCGCCGGCAAGCCGCGCTCCCGCGCCCGCAGCAGCCCCGGCGATTTTTTTTTTTATTAGTAGACCACCGAGATCTACTCATCCGGGATCGCCCCCGAAGCCGCAGCATCGGCCAGCGCCAGAAAGTTAGAGCC
>CAXUEE010000187.1:4375-7771 GCA_964249905.1 uncultured Acidobacteriaceae bacterium | reverse complement strand
GCCGACGTCGGTGCGTTCATATCCGATACGCTGTCCGCGACGGCGGCCGAGGTGGCCTCGGGCTTGAGCAGCGTGTGGTCGAGCACCGCGGCCAGCTGCGCGGAAGAGGATAAGGTTTGTTCTATAAACTGCGCCGTACTGAGAGTTGAGAGTTCCGTCTGCATAGTGCTCCTGCCGGGCCGCTTTGAGCCTCCAGCTTTCTATCACAGCCAAGTCATGCCTGGCTGGCCTGCCAGGCGCGCAGGAGGTCATCGGCGAGAAAGGTCTGCAGCTGGATCCGGTTCGGCTCATCCCGGGCCCGCAGCACGGCGCTCGGATGGATCGTCGCAAAAACCCGGTCGGCAAACGGTGTCGAGAGCTGTTTGCCATGGTCCTTCATTAGGGCGAACGTTCCGCCCAGCAGCGACTTCGAGGCGCTTGCCCCCAGGCAAAGCACAACCTTGGGTCTGACCGCGTCGATCTCCGCCAGGAGCCACGGACGGCAGGCCATGATCTCGCTCATGCGCGGGTTCTGGTGCAGCCGCAGCTTGCCGCGCTGGATAAACTTGAAGTGCTTGACCGCGTTAGTCACGTAAAGCTGAGCGCGCGGGATGCGAAGCTCATCGAGTACCCGGTCGAGCACCGCGCCCGCCGGCCCCACGAACGGCTCGCCTTTGCGGTCTTCCTGGTCGCCGGGCTGCTCGCCGACAAGCATCATGGCGGCCTCGCTGTGACCGCGCCCGGGGACGACCTGCGTGGCGTGACAGTAGAGCTCGCATCCCTTGCAGGCGGGAAGGGAAGCGGTCAGCGCATCGATGGTATGCTCTGCCGGAACAAACGGCTGGGCGTTAGGCTGCGATTGCTGACGGCTGACCATAGACTCCACACGTGTCTTCGATTGAGTGATCAGCGTGGGCAGCAGCTGAACCTCAGGCAGATTCTTCCAGTAACGCACCGGCATCTCGGAGCGCATGGCGCTTTGGTTTAGACGCGCCGGGTTGTAGATGCTCGCGTAGTAACTGCGCCACAGAGTTTCCAGCTCGTCCTCGGCCGGCGCGGACTCGCGCGGAAGCCCTGGTGCAAAGCTGAGTTGCTTGGCGGCTGGATCCCAGGAGACGCTGGCGTCCGGAGTCAGGATCGTCCAGCGCATGATGGCGAAGCGCTCCGCAAAGAAGGGAGCAGCCATGGGCACAATGCGGTGATCCGGCTGGTACCACGCGATAAAGTGCTCGCAGTCCGGCTCCGCGGCGGGTTCGGCCGGAGCGCAGGATTCAATCTCGGTGCGCAGGCTACCGAAGGGCGTCGCTGTCTCGAGCATCAGATGGTGCGCCTCCGGATCGGCCGCTACCAAAACAGGCTCGTCAACGACCACTGGCCGCTCTGCCGGATTTCCCGGTTCAAGCACTTTGCGAAAGCGTACGAACGCATGCATTTTGTGCAAATCTCGCCGCACCTGCGCCTCAAACCGCAGGAGCAGCGCGACGTCGTCGTCCGTCTCCAGCTTGAGCAGGTCACGCTCCGTTTGCAGCCGGTAGAGCATGCGATACAACAAATTCCAGCGCTGCGGATCGCGGTGTACCGCGACAACCTGCGCCGCTTCCAGAAACGCCTTGGAGGTATTTGGCTTCGAGTACGCCGTACCGGTGGGAGCATTGTCTGCCTCAAGCTTTAACGACAAGGTAGCCGGCGCTGTCGCATCCTGCAGGTCAAACTCCTCCGGCCGGTAGCCGGCGCGCAAGGCATCTCGCGCCGCCGCACGCCAGGCCTCGAAGTCGGGTTCAAGTAGAACATGCTTCATACGAGCTTCGATGTCAGAAGCGTACAGGCGGGTGGATGGAGGATATTGATAGCACTAAGTTCAAGACCTGCACAAAATTCCAGCGGAAGACGCCATCCCAGAGCCTTTCTGCTGCAGCGACGGACATCGAACCCGGGCGGGGCAGAAAAGAAATCGGCAAGACAAAGGCTACAGCTTGACCAGCATCTTGCCCAGATTGGCTCCGCTGAAGAGCTTGAGAAAGGCTCCCGCGGCGTTTTCGATGCCGTAGTCGACGGTCTGCTCGGATTTAATCTTACCGCTCTCGATCCAGGGAAGCATGTCGGCGAGGAAGCGGGCGTTGTCGCCAAAGTAGTCGGACACGATGAAACCCTGCAGACGAAGCTTCTTGCCGATGGAGACGCCGAGGTTGCAGATGGGGGTAGCGACGCCGTTGTAGCCTTCGATCGCACCGCAAAGGGCAAAGCGCGCATAAGGTTTGGCGGCGAGCAGCGCGGCGTCCAGGTGCGGGCCGCCTACGTTATCGAAATACACGTCGATGCCCTGGGGAGCGGTGCGGGCGAGCGCCGCGGTGAGGTCCGGCTCGGCCTTGTAGTCGATGGTATGGTCCACGCCGACCGAGCGAAGCCAGGCACATTTTTCTTCGCCGCCGGCCGACCCGATCACCGTTGCGCCTTTCAGCTTGCTGATCTGGCAGGCAATGCTGCCCACCGCGCCGGCCGCACCGGAGACGAAGACAGTCTCGCCGGGGTTCACGCCGGCAATGTCAAGCAGGCCGATATAGGCCGTCAGACCGGTGAGGCCCGCCGCGCCGAGGAACAGCTCGGGCGCCATCCCGCCACCGGGCAGCTTCATGAGCGAGCCAGCAGCAAGACTTTGACCGGCACGCGGTGAGGCGATGTTGAAGACCTCGCGCCAGCCGAACGGAGAAAGAACCGTGTCGCCGGCGCTGAAGTCCGCGGAGTTGGACTGGACGACCGTGCCGACAGCGACGCCCTGGAGCGGCTCGCCCAGGAGGAACGGCGGCACATAACTGCGGACGTCGCGCATGCGGCCGCGCATGTACGGGTCAACACTCATCCAGGTGTTGCGGACCTGCACCTCATCCGGTCCGGGTGCGGGCACCTGGACGGTGGCGAGCTCAAAGTTCTCGGCAGATGGCATGGCAGAGGGCCGGCTGCGCAGGCGGACTTCGCGCGATTCGGTGGTCATGGGGATTCCTTTCAGCTTGCTAAGCACACATAGTGCCGTGTTGAGGAGGTCATTGCTCCGCTGTAAGCACCGGTGCGCGCGCTGCCGCGCTTCGTCACACGCTTCCCGTAAGCGCACTGACCGGCGCAAATAAATCCATCTGGGCGGCGGCGGGAGCGATCGCCGGCAGTGCCGGGCCGGGAAGATGATCGACCGCGACCAGATATGGCAGCGCCAGCTTGACCCGCACATGCAGCTTACGCAGATCCTCGACCTGCAGCGCGTGGTACTTGCGGATGTTGAGGATGCGGTCGACGTTGCGGTAGCCAATGCCCGGCACCCGCAGGAGCGACTCCCGCGGAGCCCGGTTCACGTCCACGGGAAAAAACTCCGGATGCGTTTGTGCCCAGGTCGTCTTCGGGTCTTCGGTTAGCGACAGCGAAGGCCGC
>CAXUEE010000187.1:0-4365 GCA_964249905.1 uncultured Acidobacteriaceae bacterium | reverse complement strand
CTCGCTCGCCTCGAAGCCATAAAAGCGCATGAGCCAGTCGCTCTGGTAAAGCCGGTGCTCGCGCATCATCGGTGCCGCCTGCAAAGGCAGCCGAGCGTCGGCCTCCGGATACGGCGAGAAGCCGGTGTAGTAAATACGCCGCAGCTTGTACTGCCCGTAGAGGTGAGTTGCGGTCGACAAAATTTGGCGGTCGTTGGCCGGGGTCGCCCCGACGATCATCTGCGTCGACTGCCCCGCCGCCGCAAACTTCGGCGCGAGCGACGACCGCTTGCGTTCCTCGTCCGCCTCGTCCTTGCGCTCGGCGATCTGCGCCATGGTCGACTCGATCAGCGGCTACTTCTTCTCCGGCGCGAGCTGCACAAGATCGCCCTGCGTCGGCAGCTCAATATTTGCCGAGAGCCGGTCGGCAAACAGTCCTGCCTCTTCCATCAACACCTGCGAGGCGCCAGGGATCGCCTTCAGGTGAATGTATCCGCCGAACTTATGTACCTGCCGCAGCTGCTTCGCCACCGAGATCAGCTGCTCCATAGTGTAATCCGGCGACTGAATAATTCCGGACGAAAGGAACAGCCCCTCAATATAGTTGCGCTTGTAGAAGTCGATGGTCAGGTTCACGACCTCTTCCGGGGTGAAACGCGCGCGGCGGATGTCCGACGAAACCCGGTTTACACAAAAGACGCAGTCGTACGTGCACATGTTCGTCAGAAGAATTTTGAGCAGCGAAACGCAGCGTCCGTCCGGCGTATAGGAGTGGCAGATGCCCATGCCGTCTGAATGCCCAATGCCTTCGCCGTTCCCGCTGCGCTTGGCGCCGCTCGAAGCGCAGGAGGCGTCATATTTGGCCGCGTCAGCGAGGATCTCGAGTTTCTGCTGGGTGTTCATAAGGCGTGGTCGTCTTCTAGGGATGCTTGTCCCAGTATAGAGAAGAGAGAGCGAAGAAAATCAGTGCCCCGCGGCCAACTCTTCCGGAAACAGCCGGATGTCCGCTAGGTTGCGGTAGACCTCGGCATAATCCATGCCGTACCCGATTACAAACCGGTTGGGAATGGAAAAGGCGACATAGTCCGCCTCGATCGGCACCAGGCGGCGCTCCGGTTTATCCAGGCAGGTGGCAATTTTCAGCGAGGCGGGTTTGTGCTGGAGCATGAGTCCGCGCAGGTAGCTCAGCGTAAGCCCCGTATCGAGAATGTCCTCGACCAGAATCACATGCTTGCCTTCAATCGGGTTGTCAATATCCTTAATCAGCTTGACGGCTCCCGAGGAAACCCGTGCGCGCCCGTAGCTCGAAACGGCGACGAAGTCGAAGGTGTTGTCGACTGTAATGGCGCGCGCCAGATCCGCCAGAAAAATGGCCGCTCCCTTCAACACGCCGATCAGGACGATCGACTCGCCCGCGTACTCCTCCGAGATCTGCTGCCCGATCTCCTGAACGCGATCGGTAATCTGAGCCTGGGTAAAAAGCACCTCCATCGCAGCAGCCGGTGGAAACGTAAGGCTTGGAGCAGTGTTCCTGAACATAGCAGTTAGGTTAGCGTGTTTTCTCCACCCGGTGGAGGCCGCGCGCTACCTTTGTGGGATCGGGTCTGTGGGGAACAGCCGTTATACTGACGGTTGAACAGTATGTATCCTTTTTTCACCATCGGCTCCTTTCATCTCGGCACCTTCGGCCTTTTTCTATGGCTCGCGGCCGTGCTGGCAGGAGTGGTGCTGCACCTGAACTTCAGCCGCAGCGGCGTAAATGCCGACGCGCTCAACATCGTGTGTCTGGTGGTGCTGGGAGGCGTACTGGGAGCGAAAACCTGGCACGAACTGCAGAATCCGGCCGAGCTTGCGATGACCATGCGCCAGATCGTGCACTCCGGGCACGCCGTGCGGGAGTTCCTGGAGTGGATGCGCAGCGGCATAGCCTGGTTCGGTGGATTGCTGGCCGGCATCGCAGTCCTCTTCTGGCAAGGCGTAGTCGCGCGGCCGAACGGCTTGCTCGGGGCGCGAGCCGGCGTGCGCATGCTCGACCTGGCGGCACCCGCCGCACCGATCGGGTACGGAATCGGACGCCTTGGCTGCATGACCTCAGGCGACGGAGACTATGGACGCGAAACCACATCCTGGGTCGGCGTCCACCTGAGCGACAACGCGCTGGTGCCGACTCTCCATCACGGCGCCAGGGTGCTCCCTACACCTTTCTTTGAGTGTGCGCTGGCACTCCTCATTGCGTGGATCGTGTGGGAGCTGGGCAAGCGAACGCGTCCGCTGGGATGGCTGACCGGAGCGTATCTGGTGCTGAGCGGCGTGGCTCGATTTGGAATAGAGTTCTTCCGGATCAACCCAAAACTTTACTTTGGGCAGCAATTCAGCAACGCACAGATGGCAGCGCTGGGCAGCGTGCTGGTGGGCGTCGCCGTGATGCTGCTGGTCCGCTCCGCTCCCGAAATAGGCGGCGTTGTTTCAGTGTCCCCACGCGCTGAGCGTTCCGTTGCCTAGGGAGTCAACGTCTTTTCAATGCTCACAGACACGTATACTCCGGCATGCTCCTCTCCTCAGCCTTAGGCCTTCACCCACCACCACCTGGTGATACCGAGGACGGCTAGGCGCTCAGATTCGTTTGAGATATTCCTTGGCCGCTTCGAGCTCAGGGAAGAGTCTCTCCTCGGCCTGGAACTCGCGGGAGTGGACACAGCGCCGTCCGGCTTTCACGCGCACGGGATGCTTCAGGTGAAGCATCTCGTGGTAGAGCAGGTACTCGATGGCACAACGCGGCGTGTCAGGCTGATCGAACACGCGCGAGACGACGATGGTATTGTGCGCCGCGTCATAGTGGCCGAGCATGCGGCGGGCGGCGTGCCCGGACCAGGTCAGCGTGGGGCGGCCCAGCAGTCCATGGAAGAAGCGGACGTTCAAGCTCTCAAAGACCTCATCAAGATTGTAGTGACGGCCCAAAGGAGTAGAGATACGCTTGCGTCCGCGGGTGAGCCGGATGTGTTCCGCACCCTTGGCCACCGCTTCTGAAGAGACATAACGGCGATAGCGGTCGGCGTGGGCTGGCCTGATCGGCTTGCGATAAAGCTTGGCCAGCAGGATGTGGGCGATCGCATGATGGACCGCCGCGGGAGAAGCCTCGAGAAGGTCCGACAGCCGGACATAGAGCTTGCCTTCACGGAGACGGATCGTGGTGTTGAGGGAAGTGAAGCGGCGGAAGCGGATATCAAGAGCCGGAATGGGCGCCCGGGGCCGAAGCTCGCGATACTCCTCTGTGAAGATGTCGATCAACGGCACGGACACGCTTGAGGTTAACATGCGAGAACCTGCATTCGGGTACAGGAACTCAAGAACGCGGTGCCTTGCCATCCTCCTTTGAGGGCGGGTGCGCCGAAAACCAAGCCTTCTGGGAGCCGATCAGCTCCACCGCGCTCTGGTGCACGTCGTTGAGCGACTCCAGAGCAAGCTTGCGTGCGACGGTGTACGTTGGGTGCTCGGGTGGCGTTTTGAGGGCTGTTCCCCATCGCTCGGTGGCCGCAACGAGTTTGGGAAGCACTTTGCGGAGGTCGCGATGGTGTTTTTCGTACTCGTCAAGATTGTCGTCCAGGGCATCGGCGATGGAGGCGAACTGCTGCATCTGGTCGTCGATGTCCTGCTCGCGTCCGGGGCGCCGCGTCCCGTTACCAAGGCGGTCGATCTCCTTGGTGCGCTGGTCTAAAAAAGCGACAAAGGCGAGTACGCGCACCGGCGGGTCGTAGGCGGTATCCCGCAGCTTTTCCACCTCGCCGTCTGAGAGCGCGGCCTCGTGGCCCTGGGCGTGCGTGAACGGAACGTATGGGAAAAAGACACCCGCCACCAGAGCGCACAAGACGGTCCGGCGGCCCTCCAGGTAGCTCTGAAGCTGGGCCGTACGGTGCATCAGTGGGCGAACACCTGCGACAGCAGCTCTTCATGCACTTTGTTCAGCTGCTTCATCGTGGCTTCAAAGACCGCCCGATCCTCGTCTGAAACGGCGTGCATGGCCTGTTCCAGGCGGTAGGTGGCAGCGTGAACGACGATCTCTGCATCCTTCAAACGTTTGCTGTCCTTAGCCAGGCCGGCGTGCGCGCGATCGGCGAAGGCCTGCACACGTTTCATGCTGGCCAGTGCCTGTTCCGTCTCGCCGAGGGAGACTTGATGACCGGCAAGGTCGATGTAAGCCTGAACGAGCTCGGTGTAGAGGTAACACTGCTCGCGCGCAGCTGCGTGTTCGGCGCGGGATTGGAGCTGGGCTAACCCGTCAGTGTCAAGGGCGGAGCCGCCGTTGAGTGCGGCATACGCAGGCGAAAACGAGACGATCAGAAGAAAGGCGGCACGTGCGAGGAGGAGTCTCATGGTGCACCTGCTGGG
>CAXUEE010000186.1:260-7788 GCA_964249905.1 uncultured Acidobacteriaceae bacterium | reverse complement strand
ACGCAAGTTCTTCTATCTCTTCACCTGCGAGTACTGCTTCTCCCACTACGTCACTCTCTTCTTCCTGATCATTACCCGTTTCCAGATGCTTTTCACCGGATGGCGTGGATACCTCATCGCCTGGTTCGCGCTCGTCTGGGTGGCCAACGTTTACATGAGCATCTTCAACCGGCTACGGCTCGAGATCAAGCATGAGAACGTCGCGATTGCCACCGATCAAGCCGTGCAGAAGAAGGTTGAAGCCGAGGTGTCCTAAAGCGGAAATCCCCGTTCGTCTCCATCTCATCTCACCCCACTGAGGTGAACCATGGCACAGGAAACACCAGCACACGCCGACGAACCCCGCGGCTTTGGAACCCACACCCGCGGTCTGGCCGGCGAGTACGCCCACGAGCAAGGCTGGGGACTGGAAGAAGATCAGCGTACCAAGCTCCCCGACACTCCGCAGGACACAGACTACGAGTACGGCGCACGCGACTTCGGCGACGAACCGATCAACGCCGCCCGCATTCTAGAGCCTTCAGAAGGGAACGCGTCTGCCTCATTCTCGCCCGATGCCGCTGTCCCTCAGAAAGAAAGCGGCAAGCTGCAAGGCGATCCACTCGACCCCGACCCCGACACGCTCCAGCCCAGTCCCGATCCCCTGCCAGCCCCGGACGACAACCGCCATCCGCACTCTCCGGTCGCGCCCTGACCGCAGCAGTGCGAACTCGCATTAATCAAGTCATCCTGAGCGAAGCGAAGGACCCCTGTATTCGTCTTTGCTCTATCCTTTGCGAATTTGCTCTCAGTCCAGCTCTGCCAGAGCCGTACGCGCCTTCTCAAACAGCAGCCCCGTCTCCGCCGCCTGCTTTTTCAAGCCTTCCACAATATGGGCTGGAGCCTTGGCCATAAATGCCTCATTTCCCAACTGCTTCTGCGAAGCCATGAGGCCTTTTTCAAGCTTGGCTAGCTCCTTGGTCAGCCGCTCCCGCTCCGCCGGAACATCCACCACACGCTCATAGACAACGCGCACATCGAAGCGCGCCGTACTCTTCGATCCACCGCCGGACAACACTTCCTCCGAAGCTGCTACGGAAGACACCCGAGCCAGCTTCGCCAGCATATCTGCGTTCGCCATGGCCAGTTCCACCACCTGCGGATCGCCCGAGTAGACCAGCACCGGCGCAGCCTCCTTCTCCGGTACGCCGATATCCTTGCGCAACGCACGCACACTCACAGTCAAGTCCTGCAGCAGTCCGAGTGCGTCTTCCGCCGCTGAATCGCGAGGAAAGTCACTCGCCAAAGGAAAGCGCGTCAGTGCAATGGACTTCGCCGGCGCCTGCTGACCGATCGCCGCATACAGCGCGTGCCAGATCTCCTCCGTCAGAAACGGCATGAAGGGCGAGAGCAGACGCAGTGCCGTCTCGTAGATGCTCGTAAGCGCATGGAGGGTCAGCCGCGCAGCCGTGTCGTCCTCTCCGCCAAACTCGAGCCGCACCTTCACCAGTTCCACATACCAGTCGCAAAACTCACCCCAGAAGAACTGGTACACGGCCCCCGCGGCCTCGTCGAACCGATACACCGCCAGCGCCCGCTCCACCTCCGCCGCCACCGCACTCAACCGCGAGTACATCCACCGCGTCTCAACATTCATGAACAGAAACCGAGCCGCATTCCAGATTTTGTTCGCGAACGCCCGGTATCCCTCCGTCCGAGCCTCCGAAAATGCAATATCCGTTCCCGGACTCGCCATGCTCGCCAGCGTAAACCGCACCGCATCCGTTCCGAACCGCTCGATGATCCCGATCGGATCGATTACATTGCCCTTGGTCTTCGACATTTTCTGGCGGTCCGCATCCCGCACCAGCGCATGGATATACACCTCGCGAAACGGCACCGCGTCCGCCAACGTCCGCGCCGAACCGTCCTGCATCGGCACCTCCAGCATGAAGTGCGTCCCCAGCATGATCATCCGCGCCACCCAGAAGAACAGGATGTCGAAGCCCGTCACCAGCACATCGGTCGGATAAAACGCCGCCAGATCCCCCTGTTTGTCACTCCCCCTTTGCAGCCCATTCCCCTCCTGTTTGTCATTCCCTCTTTGTTCGTCATTCCCTCTTTGTTCGTCATTCCCTCTTTGTTCGTCATTCCCCCCTTGTTTGTCATTCCGCAGCGAAGCGGAGGAATCTGCAGTCGTCTTTGTCTTTGCCTTCGTCTCTGCTCTTGAGCTAGGTTCGGACGTTAGTACCCCGGACACGCCTCCCGTCTCCGGCCACCCGAATACCGTAAACGGCAGAAGCCCGCTCGAGAACCACGTGTCCAGCACATCCGTCTCCTGCCGCAACTCCTCCGACCCGCACGTCCCGCACACCGCCGGAGTCGTCCGCGCCACCGTAATATGCCCCTCCACGCAGTGCCACGCCGGAATCCGGTGCCCCCACCACAACTGCCGCGAGATGCACCAGTCATGAATATTTCCCATCCACTCGAAATACGTCTTCTCGTACATCTCCGGCGTGAACCGGATGTGCCTGTCCTTCACCGCCGCAATCGCCTTATCCGCTAGCGGTTGAATCTTGATAAACCACTGGTCTGAAAGCCGCGGCTCAATCACCGACCCCGACCGCTGGCTCAGCCCCACACTCATCCCGTGGTCCTTCACTTCCACCAGCAGCCCCAGCGCCTCGAGATCGGCCACCATCGCCTCCCGCGCCGCATACCGGTCCATCCCGTCATACTTCGACTCCACCAGCGACACCCGCGCCTGCGTATCGAAGATCGACGGACTCGAGAGCCCATGCCTCTGCCCGATCGCGAAGTCGTTCGGATCATGCGCCGGCGTCACCTTCACCGCACCCGTCCCAAACTCCGGCTGCGCCCAGTCATCGGCGAGAATCGGAATCACCCGCTCCGCACCGCCCCCAACCCCACTCAACGGCAGCCGCACCTGCTTACCCACCAGCGCCGTGTACCGCTCGTCCGTCGGATTTACCACCACCGCTACGTCGCCCAGCATCGTCTCCGGCCGCGTCGTCGCAATCGTGATGGACCCCTCACCCTCGGCCAGCGGATAGCGCACAAAATACAGTTTCCCCACCCGCTCCTCGTGCACCACCTCAAGGTCCGACACCGCCGTCCCGATCGCCGGGTCCCAGTTCACGATGTACGCCCCGCGATACACCAGGCCCTGCTCCCACAGCCGAACAAACGCTTCCACCACAGCGCTCGACAGATCCTCGTCCATCGTGAAGTACTCGCGCGACCAGTCCACGCTCGCGCCCAGCCGCCGCATCTGATCCGTGATCGCCCCACCGTACTGCCGCTTCCAGTCCCAGACGCGCTCCGTGAAGGCCTCGCGCCCCAGCTCCACCCGGCTCGTCTTGCCCTCCGCCGCCAGCTGTTTTTCGACCATCATCTGCGTCGCAATTCCCGCATGATCGGTTCCCGGAACCCACAGCGCCGTCTCGCCCCGCATCCTGTGCCACCGCGTCAGGATGTCCATCTCCGTCTGGTTCAGCATGTGCCCCATGTGCAGGCGGCCCGTCACATTCGGCGGCGGCAAGAGCATCGTAAACGCCTTCGCCCCAACATCCTCGACCGGCGTATCGAACAGCCGTTCCTTCACCCAGTACGCCGCCCACTTCTCTTCGATCGCCGAAGGGTCATAAGCCTTTGCGAGCTCACTCTTCACGCCTTGCGCTTCATCACTCATCCCGTTAAGCCTAGCAGCAGACAACCGGAACGCGGACACGGCGAACAAACGCGAATCGCCCCGGAAAGAACCTTTCCAGTCCTATCCGGGGCGATCCGCGCCCATCCGTCTGATCCGCGTTCCTTGCTCTTACTGCGGCAAAGGGTCGAGCTTCTTCAACCCTTTTTTCTTCTTGTGCTTGCTGGACGACTCATCCGCCTTATCGAACTCCGGCTTCGCCGCCTTGCCCTTCGCCGGCAATGCCTGCGCCGCAGGCGTCCTCTGTCCGTCCACCTCGTTGACCGGGTCCGGAGCTTGCGTAGCCTTCTCCACCGGCGGCAACGCTCCTCCACCTACGGGACCCACTGCCTTCAGGCCTAAACTCGCATCCCGAGCTCCCGTCGCCGGCGCCACCGAGTCCACCGCATCCGGGGTTCCCGGAGGCACAATCTCCACCCCAAGCCCAGTTCCGCCGACCGAACTCGTCCCGGCAGCCGGAACCGCCGTCAGATTCGCTGCAGGCGTCGGAGCCCCATCCACACCGTTCCCCACCTCCTGAAAAGCTAGCGGAGCCGCCGGAGTCGCTGCTGCCGGCGACTTCCCGGCAGGCGCAGGCTCCGCAACCGTCGGCCCTGTGGCTACAGCCGGAGTCGTTGCCGCAGGCGCCGCAAAGGCGCTCTTGAAGTCCTCATTCACCCGCTTCAGCACCGTCGGCGCTGTCATCGGCTTCGGGTCCGACAGCGAAGGATCGCCATCGCGCGCCGCCACCACCGTGTCCGGCTGGTGCAGGAACATCACCTTCGCCCGGCTCGCCAGAGTGTAGGTACTGCGGCTATTCTCGAGCGCCTCGCTTGCCGCCACCTGCGCTGCGGTCGGGGTCGGCACCGGCAGCCCCATCGCCTCCAGCCGTTCGCGTGCGTCCTCCACGTGCGGCGCGGCCGAGTGCTCCAGCACCACCTTGCGATAGCAGTCCGCCGCCAGCCCGTCGTATAGCTGTTCCAGCTTCGCCTTGCCCGCCTCGCCCTGGCCCTGCACCTTCAGCCCGCGCACATACCGCGCCTGCGCCTCATACGCATCGCCCAGACCCACCAGCGCGTCATCCAGGTGGCTGTACAGCGGGTACGTGTCCGCGACCGTCTGGTACCGCGCGATCACCGCCGCCCAGTTCTCGCGCGTCGCGTAGTACGCCGCAATCGTCGCCTCCCGCGTCGCCAGCACCTCCTGCACCTCGCGCAGCCGCTGCTTGGCCTGCACCATCAACTGCTTCGGCGCGTTCGGGTAATCGGTCAGCATGCGGCGATACTCCTCCTCCGCATGCAGCGTTTTCGCATAGTCCCGATCCGGCTTATCCATTTGCCGGAAGTAAATATCGCCGATCCGCATCTGCGCTTCAGCCGCTTCCGGAGCATTGGGGAAGAACACGCGGAAGTCCGCATACTCGCTTTCCGCCTGCGTCAGCGCCGCCGTGCCGCCCTCCTTGTACCAGCTGTCAGCAATCGCCAGCTTCGCCCGCATCTGGTACTGCGAGTCCGGATACGTGTTCAGCATCGTCTGCAGATCCAGCCTGGCCACGTCGAAGTGGCCTTTATTCATCGCTACCAGCGCCTTGTCATACAGCTGCTTATCCGGCAGCTTCGCATCCGCGCCGGCCAACGACTGAACTTTCTCGTCCTTCTTCAGCGCTTTCTTCGTATCCTTGGACTGCAGAACCTTGTCGTCCGGGTCCGCTTTCTTCTTCTTGCCCCGCGTGTACGGACTCAGCGGCACCGTCGCCACCGGCTGGCCGGTGCTGTCGGTCGAGGCTCCCGTTGTCCCCTGCGGCGTGGTCGTCGGGGTCTGCGTCTGCAGTGCCGGATCGGTCTGGGGTGTCGTCTGCGGGGACGCCTGAGGCGCTGCCTGCGCCAGACCCTGTACAGAGCCCATCATAGACGCAGCAACAGCGATGCCGGCCAGTACGGAGGCGCGCAGGGTAGGAAAGAAAAATCGATTTTGGATCACGCCGGTTAGAACCTCATGCGCTCCGCTCGGCTGGTCCTGAAGTCGCCTCACGAAGCCTCTTTATTTTATCCCGTTGTTGCCCTTACGCCACGTCCCGCGCCGGACTCTTCGCCGCCCGAGCCACTTCTAGAAACTGCCGCGCATTCCGTTCCGTCTGCGCCCGATCTCCGGCGGCGAAGATGGCCGACCCGGCCACCAGCATATCCGCTCCTGCTCTGACCACGCTCGCCACCGTATCGTGAGCAATCCCGCCATCCACTTCAATCCGAAAGTTCAGCCCCATCTCCGCCCGCAGCTCTGACAGGTGCGCAATCTTGTCGATTGCCAGCGGCAAAAACTTTTGCCCGCCAAACCCCGGGTTCACACTCATCACCAGCACGTGGTGCACCATCGGGAGCACCTCAATCAGCGTCTCTACCGGAGTCGCCGGATTGATCACCACTGCCGGCTTGACGTTATGGTCCGCAATCAGCTGCAGCGTCCGATGCAGGTGCCGGCACACCTCCTGGTGCACCCCGATCATGTCCGCCCCGGCCTTTGCAAAGTCCTCGATAAATGCATCCGGGTTCTCGATCATCAGATGGCAATCCATCGGCAGCTTCGTCACTGGTCGCAGCGCCTTCACCACCGGCGGCCCAAACGTAATGTTCGGCACAAAATGCCCATCCATCACATCCACATGGATGATCGTGCCGCCCCCTCGTTCCGCGGCCGCCACCTCCTCGGCCAAATGCGCAAAGTCCGAAGCCAAAATCGAAAACGCCAGCTCAATCACGTAGATTCCTCACTCTTGTTGCTTTACTCCAAGCTAGATTCTGCGCTGACATTCGAATGACGTGAGTCTTCTTCAATGACTCAATTTCTCATCCGAAGGCTCAACGGACCCATCAAGACCGCTGGGAGGCGTATAGCCGGGAGGAAGACGCAATCGCGCTATGTGAGTATCTGCTCTCTTCCCAACACTCACAAAGAACGGGCCTGAATTCGCGTCGATAATCTCTTGCATCCTGTAGTGCCCAAGAATGATGGCAGATGCCCAAACTTCAGGCCGACTATTACTCTCCGCAAGCACAAAGACGCGTGCCTTTGCATCGATCACTGCTTGCCGATTTGCTGGAACCGTCTCCAGCCGCTTGTCACCGCTGACTGCAATCCAATTGTTTGCGCCACAATGCCGAATCCACTCTGGATCGGAAATGCTATCGTGCGTCGTACCCGGGTACACCTCATAGATAGGGTGTACCGTGAATCCTGCGCGACGGAGCATCTCACCCATGCGTTTGCCATGAGTTCGATCTAGAAAAATTTCATGTTCGAACCTAAGAAACTCTCTGCTCAAAGTAGTCGATCGCTCGGCGGACTTGGTCTACGGTTATCTCGAAATCCGCAGCCAATGATTCAACCTCTTCACCAGTGCTATAACGCTCTCGAAGCACCCACGCAGGAACACCAACTCCATCGACCACTGGCTGACTCGACGAAACGCCGTAGGTGATAGAGATTACCCTGTCATCTGGTTGGCCCGCTATAATTGGGAAAATCTTCTTTACGAGATCATGCTCATCAGGCACAACGTGTTGGAGAAAAGTATCCATGATGTGCTTGAAGTTCAATTGATCAGGTTGCGATAAGTTCTCATTCTTATCAATCGTTTGGAGAAACAGATCCTTACCATTCGTCTTAAACTCGCGCGTGATGAGTGGATGTTTCGTCAGATATCGACTTCGTATCGTCTCCATAGCAGTCCGGATCGAACGTACGCTCACCTCGTGTTGATACCGAGTTGCTGCGAGCACGTGCAATTCAGCAAGATTAAAGAACGAAAGTAATTTATTTTCCGGATCAGCCACCTCAATC
>CAXUEE010000186.1:0-250 GCA_964249905.1 uncultured Acidobacteriaceae bacterium | reverse complement strand
CAGGGGCTCAAAATACCGCTCGCCCTTCACCGTGGGATATTTGCGACCCCAAAGCCAAGTAGAAAGCGTATACGAGTTGATTCCCAGATAGCATGACGCATCGTTCGGCGTATACATCGCCAAATCTCGCGGATCCCTGTCAGGGTAGTACTTCCCCGTTGCTAGCTGAATCTTCACTCGTTCGGCCCTGCCTCGCACTGCATCTTCCTGTAGCTTATACCCTCCTTTCCCGCTTCCCCACCACCGGCAC
>CAXUEE010000185.1:0-7807 GCA_964249905.1 uncultured Acidobacteriaceae bacterium | reverse complement strand
TCCGCCATCGTCACGTTCTCCGGCCCTAACTCCGTGACCTCCTGCCCGGTCCGGATCTCCCCCCCAAGCGCCTCCAGCTTGCCGGCAAGCGCATCCGCGAGCGTCTGCGCCCCACCCCGCAGGATCGGCCAACCGCTCGCATGTCCCACCGCCATCAACACCAGGCCCACCGCGGCCGAGGTCGGCTCTTCCAAAGGCTGGACCGAGTGCGCTGCCATCCCCGCAAACAGCGCCCGCGCCCGAGGCCCCTGGAAGCGCCACCGTGCCAGCGTCGTCGCAGGAAGCAGCGCTGGAAGCCCGAACCGGGCCAGCGCCATCGGAGCATGCGGCAGGTGCACCACCGGTCCAAGCAGCTCGCCGATCAACTTCGGCACGTCCTCGACCGTCGAACGCAGCAGTGTCCCATACGCAGCACGGTCCTCCGCGTCCAGACTCTCCGCCGTAGCCTCCACCGAGTGCTCCAGCATCACTGCCGTCCCGTCGTCGAGCGGGTGCGCACAGCAGGCCGGCGGCTCGATCCAGTCCACATCGAGGTGCAGTGATCGGAAAAACGGACTCGCATACCCCATCGGGTAGACCGACGACCCAAGATCATGCCGGAACCCGGGCAGCGTCACCTCAGCGGTCGAGCACCCTCCGCCTATCCGCGAGCTCCGCTCCACGACGCTGGTTTGGAGCCCTGCTTGCGCGAGCACAATCGCCGCCGACAAACCGTTGGGACCCGAACCAATGACACAGGCGGAAGCCATACCTTTTAGGATGCCTCTCCAGGCTCACCCACTTGTTGTCATTCCCGTAGGGAATCTGCGTTTTCTAAAGCTCGTAAGAAATTACGGGCTTAATCGTACCTTCCTAGCCCTTCCCCTCCGCCGACGCAAGCTCCGCCTCCGCCTTCCGCGTACGCTCGTTCGCGTCCTCATACTTACCGGCGTCATCGCCCGCCTCGGCCCATATCTTCTGCGCGTCCTGCAACTCCTGCTCGGCTTTGCCGCGATCGATCTCGTTGGGCGGCAGAGCCGTCTCCGCGAGAATCGTTACCCGCTCCGGCAAAATCTCGACAAAGCCCCAGGCCACAAAGAACCTCTGCTCGCCCGCGCTTCCTCCGTGCAGCCGCACCTCGCCCGCACCCAGCTCCGCAAGCAAAGGCGCATGGCCGTACAGAGCTTCCAGATACCCGGAAGCCGACGGCAGCTCGACCGCATCCGCCGTCGCATCCACCAGCATGCGGTCCGGCGTCACCAGCCGCACCGCCAACTTTCCGCCTTGTGATGGGTCTGCCATTATGCCGTCTGCTTCATCTTCTCAGCTGCGGCCTTCACGTCTTCAATGCCGCCCTTGAGATAAAACGCCTGCTCCGGAATATCGTCGTGCTTGCCTTCGATGATCTCCTTGAAGCTGCGCACCGTGTCCTCGACCTTTACATACGCGCCCGGGATACCCGTAAAGATCTCGGCCACATGGAACGGCTGCGACAGGAAGCGCTGCACCTTGCGCGCCCGAGCAACCGTGATCTTGTCCTCTTCGGACAGCTCGTCGATGCCCAGAATGGCGATAATGTCCTGCAAGTCCTTATAGCGCTGCAGAATCCGCTTCACGCCCTGTGCCACATCATAGTGCTCCTGCCCAACCACCCGCGGCGAAAGAATCCGCGAGGTCGACGCCAGAGGATCGACCGCCGGATAAATGCCCAGCTCGGACAGTGGACGCGACAGCACCGTGGTCGCATCGAGGTGGGCAAACGTCGTCGCCGGAGCCGGATCGGTCAAGTCGTCGGCCGGCACATACACCGCCTGCACCGACGTAATCGAACCCTTCTTGGTCGAGGTAATGCGCTCCTGCAACTCGCCCATCTCGGTCGCCAGGTTCGGCTGGTATCCGACCGCTGACGGCATGCGTCCCAGCAGCGTCGAAACCTCCGACCCCGCCTGCGTAAACCGGAAGATATTGTCGATGAACAACAGCGTATCCGCGCCCTCTTCATCGCGGAAGTACTCCGCAACCGTCAGCCCGGTCAACGCCACACGCAGGCGAGCCCCCGGCGGCTCAGTCATCTGCCCATAAATCAGCGCGGCCTTGCTCTTGTTGAAGTCGTGGATATCGATGACGCCCGACTCCTGGAATTCGTGCCACAGGTCGTTGCCCTCGCGCGTCCGCTCGCCCACACCCGCAAACACTGAGAAGCCTCCATGCTGCGAGGCCACGTTGTTGATCAATTCCTGAATGACGACCGTCTTGCCCACACCCGCGCCGCCGAACAAGCCGATCTTGCCGCCCTTCAAAAATGGCTGGATCAGGTCAATGACCTTGATGCCCGTCTCGAACATCTCTTCTGATGTCGACTGCTCATCGAACGCCGGAGCCTGCCGGTGAATTGGCATATGCACCTTGGCGTTCACCGGCCCAAGCTCGTCGACCGGCTGCCCCAGCACGTTCAACACGCGTCCCAGCGTCTCGCGACCCACCGGCACCAGGATGCCATTGCCCGTGTCGTGCGCGTTCATGCCGCGCACCATGCCCTCGGTCGCCACCATCGCAATGCAGCGTACGCGGCCCTCGCCCAGATGCTGCTGTACTTCCACCACCACGTCGAGCGGCGTCGGTACGTCGAAGCCCTCGCTCGTAATCCGCAGCGCCTGGTAGATCGGCGGCATCGCCTTCTCTTCGAACTGCACGTCAACGGCCGGTCCGCTGATCGAAATTACCTTGCCAATATTTTCTGCCATAGTCTCTTTCATCTCGAGCCCGCGTCACCGCCTAAAGCGCCGCCGCTCCGCTCACAATCTCGATAATCTCCTTGGTAATCGCCGCTTGCCGCACCCGATTCATGGTCAGCGACAGCGAATCGATCAAATCCCCTGCATTTTTCGTCGCCGCATCCGTCGCCGTCATACGCGCCGCATGTTCGGCCGCCGTCGACTCGAGCAGCGCATGAAAGATCTGCGTCGTCACATACCGAGGAAGCAAGTGCCGAAAGAGCTCCTCTGGCGACTGGTCATACAAGTAATCCACGTCGGCCGTGCCGAACTTCTTCGCTTCTTCCTCAAAGGCGCTCTTGTCCGGCGCATGCACGCTGATACCTTCCGACTCCGCCGCGCGAACCGCCGCCTCGCGCTCCTCTTCGGTCATCTCCTGCGCCGTCTCAATCGCATGCGAGCCCAGTTCGACGATCGGCAGCAGCTTCTCAACGACAATACGCTGCTGCAGGACCGACTTGAACTCGTTGTACACCAGGTACACCGAATCGATCTCCGCCCGTTCATAGCGAGCGACGATCGACCGCGCCATCTCCGCCACATCCTCATAATTCGACCGCAAAAGCAGATCGGGATGCTCCGCCGCTACCT
The DNA here is from genome assembly GCA_964249905.1 of uncultured Acidobacteriaceae bacterium. Taxonomy (GTDB): domain Bacteria; phylum Acidobacteriota; class Terriglobia; order Terriglobales; family Acidobacteriaceae; genus Edaphobacter. The sequence continues at coordinate 4,463 of CAXUEE010000185.1, read as the reverse complement.
CGACCTGCTTGACGCGATGACGAATCGAATCGTAGTGAACCGATAGATCATTGTCGTACCGTTCTTCCGTCTTCTCGTACTGCGCCGGCTCAAAGCGCCGCTTGTAAAAGCCGATCGCCTTCTTGCCGATCGGCTCAAGGTCAATATTCTGTCCCCTCGCCGTCCGTTGATCGATGAACTTCTGCGCCGCCTTGCCTACGTTCGAGTTGAAGCCGCCCGCAAACCCCTTGTCTCCGGCAATCACGATCACCAGCACATTCTTCTCTTCGCGCTGGACTAGCAGCGGATTCAGAATCTCGCCCGTCTGCTCGTTGTACAGGTCCGTCCGCCGCACCAGCGACTCCAGCACATTCACCAGCATCTGCGCGTACGGACGCGCCTGCATCGCCCGCTCCTGCGCCCGGCGCAGCTTCGCGGCCGAGACCATCTTCATCGCTTTGGTGATCTGCCGCGTGTTCTTCACACTGCGAATGCGGCGCCGAAGATCGAGAACATTGGCCATCGTTACTTATCCTGCCTTTGAGCTTCAAGGCGCGCAATCCGCACATCCAGCTCGGTCAATTTCCCGATCACCAAGATCATGTCGGAGTGCAGACGTCCTTCGATTCCATTCAGGCGAGCCTCCAATGTATTTAGGCGTCCATCAATCCTGCCCTCCATCTGCAAAATGCGGCCATCCAGACGAGAGCTGTCGTTTCGGTTCAACAAGATCCCGACCAGGACCATCAGAGTGGGGATGAAAATGGTCAAAAGTGTCTGGGTCATTCATTCTCCCTTCCGATGATAGCTGTGCGCCGATCAGCTTACTTGTTTCCCACCATCGCCGCCGCGTTTGTTGCCTCAGACCCAACCAGCTCTTTTGCGCTCGCGCTGTCCTTATCCTTCAGTCCCGCCAGGAAAGTCCCCTTGTACTCCTGGATCGCATCCGTCAAGCGCTTACGCAGATCATCGTCGAGCGCTTTCTTGGTCGCAATGTCCTTCAAAATATCCGGATGCGCCGACTCCAAATAGGGGTAGTAGCCGTCCTCAAAGGCGCGGAGATCTTTCACCTCAACGTCATCAAGCAAGCTGTTTACACCGGCATACAAGATGGCGACCTGCTTCTCCGGAGAGAGCGGCTGAAACTGCGGCTGCTTCAGCAGCTCCACGAGGCGCGAACCCTTGTTCAGCTGGTTCTGCGTTACCTTGTCCAGGTCCGAGCCAAACTGTGAGAACGCCGCCAGCTCGCGGTACTGCGCCAGGTCGAGCTTCAACGTCGAACCCACCTGCTTGGTCGCCTTAATCGCCGCGGCAAACCCCACGCGTGAAACCGACAAGCCCACGTTCACCGCCGGGCGCACTCCAGAGTTGAACAGGTCGGTTTCCACAAAAATCTGACCGTCCGTGATCGAGATGACGTTGGTCGGGATGTACGCCGACACGTCGCCTGCTTGCGTCTCGATAATCGGCAGCGCCGTCAGCGAACCGCCGCCCAGCTTGTCCGAAACCTTCGACGAACGCTCCAGCAGACGCGAATGCAGATAGAACACGTCGCCCGGGTACGCTTCACGCCCCGGAGGACGGCGCAGCAGCAAGGAAATCTCGCGGTAGCTCGCCGCGTGCTTGGACAAGTCGTCGTAGATGATCAGCGCATGCCGGCCGCTATCGCGAAAAAACTCGCCCATCGCCGTCGCGGCAAACGGAGCAAGATACTGCATCGGCGCCGGCTCGGAAGCCGTCGCGGCCACCACGATCGTGTACGCCATCGCGCCATACTCTTCAAGCGTCTGCACCACCTGCGCCACCGACGACCGCTTCTGCCCGATGGCGCAGTAAATGCAAATTAGATCGTTCTTGGCCGAATTGATAATCGTGTCGAGCGCGATCGCCGTCTTGCCCGTCTGCCGGTCGCCGATCAGCAGCTCGCGCTGTCCACGCCCAATCGGAATCATCGTGTCGATGGCCTTGATGCCTGTCGCCATCGGCTCACGCACACTCTGGCGATCGATCACACCCGGAGCGAGCCGCTCCACCGGCAGCGACTTGTCCGTCACGATTGGCCCTTTGTCGTCGATCGGCTCGCCCAGCGCATTCACCACGCGCCCGATCATCGCGTCGCCCACCGGGACCGACATGATCTTGCCCGTGCGCCGCACCTGCTCGCCCTCGCGCAGCTCCGCGAAGTCGCCCAGCAGCACCGCGCCCACCTGATCTTCGTCCAGGTTCATCGCCAGGCCGGCGACGCCATGCGGAAACTCGATCAACTCGCCCGCCATCACCTTGTCCAGCCCATGCACCCGCGCGATCCCGTCGCCCAGCGACATGATCGTCCCAACCTCATCCACCTGCACGCGCTGCTCGTAGTTCGCAATCTTCTGGCTCAGCAGCGCGGTAATCTCATCAGCTCTCATCGTTGCCATAGGCTTTATCGTCCAATCCTGTGTTCTGCACCAAAGTGTCTCAAATCAATCCAAAAGCGGAGAACCGTCCCCTTAGATCGCACTGGTCAAGGTCCGCTTCATCTGCTCCAGCTGCGCTCGAACCGACCCATCGTAGACCGTCGAGCCAATCCGAACCACCGCCCCGCCAAGCAGCGCTCCATCCAGCTCATACGTGATCCGAACCGCGCTGCCGGCCAGCTTGGCCACCTGGGTCTCCAACTCGGTCCGGTCCTCTCCATTCAACTCACGCGCGCTGGTCACCTGCGCTTCCACAACACCCTTGTTCGTGTCGGCAACCTGATCATACGCGGCCAGAATCTCGCTCAGCTCAGGCAGCCGCTGATGATCCATGATGACCGCAATAAAATTCCGAATCTCGCGCATCATCCCCAGCCGTTCCGCCAGCACATCGAGCACGCTCAACTTCTGCTCCGACGGCACCGACGGATCCTCAAAGATCTCGCGCAGCTCCCGGCTCTCGGCGAAGGTCGCCGCAAAATCCTTCATCTGCGCCTGCGCGGCGCCTGCGTCCAACCCGGAGGAAACCACCACGGAAGCAAACGCATGAGCATATTTCGGCGCGAACACGGAGGGTCCGGCCATCAGTTCTGCCCACCCTTCGAATCGTCCATCCCCAGCCGCCGCGCAAAGCTCTGCACCAGCAGCCGATCCGTCTCCGCCGTAATGACCAGCTTCCGCGCCGCCTGTTCAATCGCCAGCTCCGCCGCATACTGCTGGAGCTGCCGCTGTGCATGCTGCGAAGCAGCGGCAATTTCCCCATCCGCCGCCGCCAGGATTTTGCGCTTCTCCTCCTCGACCGAAGCCCGCAGCCGAGCCTCCTCCGCAGCCGTATCCTTCTCCGCCTGCGCCTTCATCCCGGCAATCTGTTCGTCCAGCTTGGAAAGCCGCTCCTCCACGCTGTTCAGCCGCACACTCGCCTGCTCGGTCGCCACCCGCGCCTCCAGCAAATGCTTCTGGATCGCTGAGCTCCGGTCGCGAAACGTCTTTGGCAGAATCTTCATCAGCAGGAATCCGACACCGATCGCCAGCAGCGCGAAATTGCCCACCTCAAACGCCGTCGACGCCGCTTCCGTGCTCATGCCGGCCATATGGCCTAACCTGGCCACCATCGCCGAGTGCCGGTACACGTCGTTCTCGTCCCGTTCTTCCTGGTTTGCCTGCGGCGAGGCGCCGGCCGGGGTCGCCTGCTTGCCGCCCGCGCTGCTCACAGACCGCTCCTGCGCACCTAGCCTGCCGGCCGCAGCGAACAAGGTCATTCCAAGCACAGCCAGTGCCAGAGACCGGGAGATCGCACGCTTGCCCCTCACTGCGCTACCTCCGAACCCGGCACAGTCTCCGGAAGCACAGCCCGCACAATCTGGGCGCTCAACTCGCCGCTCAGGCGCTCAATCTGCTCCCGAGCCGCCTCCACGTTGTGCTCCAGGCCGTGCCGAGCCACCGCCACCTTCTCGGCCGTCACCGATCGCGCCTGTTCCAGCGCCTGCTCGCGCTCCGCAGCCCACTGCTTCAGCTTCTGTTCGCGCAGCTCAAGCAGTTCCCGGCGCGCGGCCCGCATCTTGTCCTCAAACACCGCCGTCTCGGCCTCCGCCGCAGACAAAGCTCCCTGCGCCTGCTCCACCGCGCCCGTCGTCCGCGCGCGCCGTTCGGCCAGGATCTTGTCCAACGGACGGCGCACCAGAAACCCGTACACCACCACCAGCACAACAAAGAACACCATCGTCGGCACGGAGCCGAGGATGAGTTCACCCACTTGATTCAGAATGTCGCCCATGCCAAAGAGGCAGCGAAGAAGCCGCCCTCATACCTCGTAAACAGGCTGGAAACACATCTCCCAGCGGTTCGAATTCAGTTCGGATCAAAGAAAGACTGTCTGCTTTATAGCGAAGCGCGCGAGGGAGTGTCAAACCAAGTGAACGGTAAACGAACGTCTGTGACGATTACCGAACCGCACCGCCCGCCTCTTCCCGCTGCCGGAAGCGCCTGTACCGGCCCAGCAACGATGCTGGTCCGACCACCCGAAAG
>CAXUEE010000184.1:0-7870 GCA_964249905.1 uncultured Acidobacteriaceae bacterium | reverse complement strand
GTCACGGCGTTCATCGCGCCCGCTGAACCGCACTCCACACGCACCACGAGCTTGTCCACCAAGGTGTGTCCCGGTGTAAACGTGTTGAACCTTTTTGTTCTTGATGCGACATCCGTTTGCTTGAGCGAAATCGTCGTTTGCAGCAGAAAGAGAGATAGAGAGATCCAAAGCAGCATCCGTAGCTTGCGGAAAGAGGACGGCAAAATAAGATCGACTTCCATCGCAGAAGAAGGCGCGCCTGAGAGTCTTCTCAGGCGGCACTCAAGGCTATTTCGGTGTCTGTGTCAGGGCCAGTTCTTCACCGGTGTTCGTGTGCGGCAGGGTAGGATTGCTGGCAAGCTGCAGCTGCTTCTCTGCCCTGGAGGGCAAGGTATGCACATGGAATTTGCTGCCGGCCATCCAGATCTCGCGGAGAAAATACGTTGATCCGTATCGTTTGAAGACGACCTTCCCCTTATCTGCCGGGCTCAACGTTTCGTCCGGCAAAGACAGGAACTGACCTGTGTGCGAGCTCCCGACGACCTGCACACGATTCGACGTAGGACTTAGTTGGAAGGTGTAGACCCCAGGCTGATATTCCTGTTGGTCAGCTTGGAAGGCGAACGGTATCTTCACTCTTACCTGTGTGGATTGAGCGACTGAAGCAGATACCCCTGCGAAAGAAAGAAGCGCTGAGAGAGTTGCGGAAACAAGGAATGAAGCAGTTGTGCGCCTGAACATGACGTCCTCCGGGAAGGCCGTCTTTTGACCGCCTTCACTCAGGAATGCGGAACTGTTTCAGGAAAGAGGACATGTGCTCTAGTGATCCGGAGCCAGGTTCTGATCCGGCCGCATCTGCTGAAAGAGCCAGAGCCTGGCAAGCGTCCAGTCTCGCTTTACGGACCGGGCGGACACCTCAAGCAGTGGAGCAATCTGCTCAAACGACAGACCTCCAAAGTAGCGGAGCTCCACGACCCGCGCTTGCCTTGGCCGTTCCACCTTCAAGCGTTCGAGCAGCTGATCCACCATCAAAACGTCGTCGATATGTTCCGCTGTGATGGCGAGACCCTCCTCCAGTTCCACCCGCTTGCGAGCACCGCCGCGCATCTCTGCCCTATGTTGCCGCGCATAATCAACAAGCACGCGCCGCATCACATGGGCAGCGACTCCGATAAAGTGCTCTCGGTTCGCCCAGTTGACGTCTCCATGCGCCAGCTTCAGATAGGCCTCGTTTACCAACGCCGTCGCCTGCAGTGTGTGATCCTGGCGCTCGCGCCGCATATACGACTTTGCCAGGCGATGAAGCTCGTTGTAGACCAGAGGCAAGAGGTGCGCGGTGGCTTTCTCATCTCCCGCTCGCATTGCCTGTAGAAGCTCGGTTACATCCTTGGAATTTTCTGCTGTCTCCATATCTTCTTACCTCCGTTTGGCTGCGGATTATCTGCTAACCCTGGGACAGATGCTGCTCTCTGGCCGCTGCCATGACCAGGAGAAGCTGCCGGGCATCTTCGCGTTTCAAGTCAGGACGAACGCGATTCTGAAAGAACGGGATCAGTGTAGGGCACATCGCTTCAAGCGCGCGAAAAGACCGGTGCGGAAAGTAAATCACGCGCATCCGCTCAACGAGAGTCGAGCGCTGCTCTTCCGCAATTACGCCTGCCTCGGTGGCGAGTTGCAGCGCGTCTCGCAGGTTCACGAGCGGGTCGGACAGCGCCTTGAAGGTCACTGGATCGTAGGTCAGAGCGACCTCATCATCCGCTTCCAAGATACCGTCACGATAGAAGGCGAAGATTTTTCCAACGCCAACCATGCCGAACTGGTAAGTCTCGGCGGCACGCAAGGCACCCATGCTGGACGCGCCAAAGACACTGACTCCACGTCGCAGCAGCATAAGTATCTCTTTGGTAGATACGGCCAGACTCTGGTAGAACTCGCCGTCTACGATACCGACAAAGCGCACCTCTTCCGATAAAGCAGCCAGGTCACCGCGACGAATGGGCGGCAGGTATTCGGCCTTGAGAAGCGAAGCAGCTTCGCTACGCGGCAGGCTCGGGCCGAGAAAAACGACCGTGTCAGACATGGGCCTGCCAATACGCATGCGCGCGCGGGCCAAGCTTGCCGCGGTCCGTCGCCCACAGCTCAATGCCGGGAACGATGACGCGAACCACTGAGTAGTTCTCCGCAGTCGGCGTGAAATTTACAACGAGGATTTGTTCTAAGCCGTTCGCGGCGAAGCGCTGCACCAGGAAATCCAGGTCTTCCTGGACCGACGCGAAACAGTAAGACGGCACCTCGCTGAACGAGCGCTTCCGCTGGGATGAAGTGATGCACCAGCTGTTCCGGTTGATCTCAGTGAGCCGGCGCGTATGCAGGGCAAAGGAGCTGCGCTTAGCATTGGGGGGTAGGATATCTTCGCGAGTGGCCTGGATGTCGACGCATCTAGATTGCGCGACTTCGGTCAGCGAGCGGCGCAGCGCGACCCGCGCGTCGGGATGCGTTCCCAGACCGCTGTGCGCCATCGGAGCACCTTCAATACTCTGGTCGACCACGGAAGCGAAGAAGGTGGGCACGCCGAGGCTGGACGTAATGTCTCGAACTATGGGAGAAAGACCGGCCTGCCGGAACCGATGCACCAGTGGATCGTCTCTGGAAAGGTCGAGACAGGGATATAGTTCAAAGTCGTCCGGCCCATCTTTGTGATCGATCCCGAAGGCCAGCGAGCGCCGTTCCCGTGGAAGCTGCCGCGCTCCTAACTCCACCATGGTCCAGGCATCGCGTTCGGCCAGCTCGCACAGGGCATGGCAGACGGCTTCTTCAAAGGTGTTGCCGGAGGCTAGGCCGGTTGTGTCGTTGGTGACGAAAGGAGAGGGATGCGGAAGCTCGCGCCAGAGATAGCCGGCATAGCGAGAAGGCACCCAGCATTTTTCCTGAGTGATCAAATTAGTGGCTTCACTCCAACAGTAAGTCGTATCTTCGGAGTAGTCGTTTTTGAGCCGCTGATTGACGCTGCGAGGATCGAGAGTTGATCCAGTCCGGCTCAGGCATGTGAAGCTAGCCTCTACAAAGGGCAGCCTGGTGCAGATGGCTGTCTGGCGCTCGATGGCCTCCATCACAGCGCCCACTTTCGCATCAACACGTCTGAGTCCTTTTCCGGCGTAGACCGAGAGTGGATCCGGCGAATCAGGAACGACGGAGGAATACACTGAAACCCCGAGGCGATCCAGACCCGTGATATCAGCAACGCGAGATACCCCAAGCGATAAGGCGATAGGCATCATAGTGCGCAGCGTGTTCTCGGCAGACACCACGCGGTCTGAGCCGTCAACTTTAATTCTGAGCAAATTACCCCACCGCCCTATCCAACTAAATGAAACTACTCAGATACGAGCGGCCCGGAAGCCCGGTGCCGCTCTCTGAAGCATCGTCTTTGATGGACTAAGAGCGACGATTCCTATGTCACTCTTACTGCTCAGTATCATGAAGAACGTCTTCAAATCCACAAATTATGACATCCTTAAGGTCATTAAGTTCTTCACGGAACAGCTCTTCCAAGTTTTCGGCTGTAGTGCCGAGAGTCTGGCTAGCTCGCTCGAGGCTCGGGAGCGAGCCCAAAAGAACTTTGCGTTGAGCTGGACTGAGTTCGCGCTGAAAGTCAGCAAATTTGCGGAGAAAATCCCGTAGTTCGTCGCCTTTGAGACCGAGATGTCTCAGTAGTTCTTCACGATCCATAAATGTCTTCCCTCTTGTAAAGTATTTATTGCAACTTCATCCGTTCAAGCATAGTCCTAAATCTTGGGTCTGCCCGTAAAGGTGCTAACACGGGTTCTACGTCTACAAAGATTATGTCTGCCTCACGCTCATCATAGGCGACCTCCAGAAAGTCGAGCGCTTTCGAGTGATCATTCAAAGCGGTATAGAGTGCCGCTGTCCAATATGGCAGATCTTCACCACGATCACCTTGAGCATTTGCGTAGTCAAGTTGCTTTAGAGCTTCGCTCGATTGTCCGCCTTGAGCATAGGCCGTACCCAGTAGCAAAGCGAGTTGTCGTGACCTTCCGGATGGTATAGAACTGGCGCTTATAAGATCAATGACCGCCTGACTTTTGCGTTCAGCGAGGTAATCGCAGGCAAGAACCACGATCGCGGGTTCGAAATTGGGTGAGTTCTTCAGACTTGTTCGCAGCAGACGAGCCGAGTCTTCGTAATCGCCTGCGTAGTATTTTTCAGTTGCAGTACCTACTATTGTTACGAGAGCATTTGGGTCAGCCAAATCTAAGTATGCGATCTGACCTGCGGCTTCTGTGTACCGGCCAGTAGGAGCAAGAAGAGTAAGGGCGTACCACGTATGAGCCGGCAGGTAGCTTGGATTGAGCTCAATAGCCCGACGGTAATCTTCTTCAGCTCCTTTCCAATCAAAGTCAAGATGAATCTTTGCAAGAGCTCGCGACGCATAGGCTTCTCCTAACGTACTGTCAAGTTCGAGCGCTTGTTGCGAAGCGTTCATGGCATTTTCAAGCAGTGGGATCGGTTTATCTGAACCGTAGAAAGCAATCAAGCTGTAGGAATCAGCGAGGCCCGCATAGGCCGGCGCATACCGCGCATCCGCAGCTAGCGCAGACTGAAAGTCTGTAACCGCAGCCCGCAACGCATCCGGAGTTCGCTGCGCAAGATGGAAGCGGCCTTTCAGATAAAGATCATAAGCGCCTCCACTTGCGGAGTACTGCCGTTCCAGCCGCGCTGCCGTGTTAGCGTCCAGCGGCACCTTAAGGTGGTACGCCACATCGGTCGAGATCTCATGCTGGAGCTCGGCGATCTTGGAAAGACTACTCTCATATACCTTGCCCCATACCTGCCGCCCCGTCCTTACATCGATTACTTCAATCGGCACACGAAGTGCCCCGTGATCCTGGGTAACCGAGCCCTCGACGACCGAACGAACGTTCATTTCCCTTCCCGCCGTCTCCGGATCGATGCTCTTGTCCAGGTAGCGCTGCGCGATGCTTCCGGCAGTCACTTCGAGACCCGGCATCCGCGCCAGGTCATCGGTTAAAGCTTCGCTGACACCGGCACTTAGATAATTCTGAGTCGCATCGCCAGTCCCATTTCTCAGGGGCAGCACGGCGAGTGACGTCGTCTCCGTGCGACTCCCCAGGAACGACCCAGCCAAGAGAACAATAGCGATACAGGACAGCATAAGGTACCAGCCTTTGTGCTTCGATTTGTCCTGCTTTTTCAGGAGAAGCAGGAGTTCGTTTAAATTCTCGAAGCGGTCTTGCGGCTTGATGGCTACGCAACGATTTACGATTTTGTCCCAGGGGTGCGGAAGCGTTCCCAAGACAAGACCTCCCTCCTGCTTCTTTCCGCTTCGCTCCGAAGCGCGCTGCGTGGCGCGAGATCCCGTGAGCATCTCGTGCAGAATGATGCCGAGCGCGTACTGATCCGCCTGCATCGTCACCTTGCCGGTGGTCCGCTGCTCCGGAGCCATAAAAGCTGGCGTGCCTTGCCCGGCGCGCTCTGCAAGACCCGCCTCGGGGCGAAGCACATTCAGAGCAAGCCCGAAATCCGTGATCACCGCTCGGAGTCCTCCGGGGCCACTACTGACCAGCATGATGTTCCCCGTCTTGAGATCCCGGTGGACTGCACCCACGGCATGCGCGGCGACGAGACCCTGGACAAGCTGTCCGGCCAGCTCCGAAACCCTTTCCGGCCGAAGCGCCCCGTAGTGCCGCAGGTGCTCGCTCAACGTGTGTCCGTCGAGAAACTCCATGCTGAAAAACCAAATCTTTCTTCCCGCTAAGTTCTCCTCGCAGAACAGCTCGTGTACCCGGCAGACGTTGGGATGGGAGATGGCGCGTGCCTGTCGCACCTCTCGACGAAAACGCTCGATGATTTCCGCGCTGGCAGCGAGGTCTGGGCGAATGGTCTTGATCGCCACGCGCTCCTGCAGATCCTGGTCCCAGGCTTCGTAGACTTCGCCCATGCCTCCGCGGGCGATGAAGCGGTTAAGCGTAAAGCGGCCGGCAAGCTCACTCCCAATCGGAAGCGAGGAGAGATCCCCCTCAGGTTCATGAGGCGAGCTAGCCCTCTGCCCTGGGCCGTTCCCTGGGAGCAGAAGCGGCGTACGGAGGAAGCTGCCTGCCTGCTCGTCAAGGGCCAGAAGCTCTTCTACCCCTTTTCTCAGTGCAGAACAGTCGCCGCATGCTTCCGTGAGAAACATACTTCGGTCTTGCGTGGGCTGAGCCAACGCCGCTTCGAAGATCTCCTCGATCGTCTCCTGGTGACTACCCATCGCGACCCTTTTGCTTCCTCGGATACGAAAACATGCGCTCCTTTTTCAGCTGCGAAACAAGGATCAGGCCCGGGTGGTGAGTAGGAGCGACGGCACGTTCTGCGGAGAAGCAGAAATAAGGGGGAGAGTGGTCCGGCTCCGTATCTGAAGATCCGTTCGCACCCCGGAGAATATCTCTGTGAGATTGCAGATTTCTCGCGGAGCATGCACGAGAGAACCGAGGAGCATCACGCGCTTTTATCGTAAGCGCTCTTTTTTGCTCTTAGTTTTTGTTTCGCTGAGATGTAGGCAAAAGCCGAAGAGATCCAATCCCTTCTGCGCGCTCCGCCTGGAACGGATTACCTGTTCCACCACTCTGCAAGCTGGGCGGGTCCTTCACGGAACGGCTCCGCTGAAGGTGCGTTCTCGCTGTCCATCTGGCGATGCCAGACATTGCACACCAGGCCCCACGCAACAAGCGCGCCTAAGATGCCAAGAGAAAGTAGAAATGCGATGAGCTCGTCCAACATAGGGTGCCTCCAGGGGTCGGCTGTGCTCGCGTGCACAGAACCAGACCAACTCTCAGCCAGAGGCTGAAGAAGTCAGGCCACAGGGTGCCTGCTGCTGGATAAGGCGGGATCTCTTACAGGAAAGGGACAACGAAGGCGAGACGATTCGGGTGGTCGCCGGCAGGAGTCACGCGTGCTCGAAGTGGAAGAGCAGCTCTTGTTCGCTGGGCACGGCTACGCCGTCCTTGGTCGCCGGCTTGAAGGTCCAGGTCTGAATGGCGGAGAGCACGGAGCTGTCGATGGCCGCACCCATGCTCTGCGCGACTTCTGTTTCGACGATTCTTCCTTCCTGGTCGATAGTGACGTCGACGATTACGTCACCGCGGGTGCCGTGAGGAAGAGTAGAGAGGTCCGGGCGGGGCCAGGGGAAGTAGGTGGCCAGGGCCACGGTGACGTTGCCCGCGCCGAGAGCGCTGTTGCCTGTTGAGGAGGAGCCGGCGTTAGCCGAGGAGGAAGCTGCCGTGACTGCTGGTCTTGCCGGGGCGGGTTTGAGCTTCAGCTGATGAGACAAGGGTGTTTCAACCGGCCGCACCGGGGCTTGTACCGCAGCGGCGGCTGCCCGGCCCGGGTTGTAGACGAGGGCAAGATGCGTGCCTTCGCGGGTGCCTGGATAGCGGGCAGGTGCGACGTGAATGTGACCACTGCGCACTAAGAACGCGAGCAGGAGGGCGTGGAGCGCCGCCGAAACTCCGATCCATTGCTTTTGCCGGGTCATGCGCGCCTCCTGGTGTGGTTCATGTGGTTCGTGCTTTCTTCATTGTGCCGCAAAGTGGCTACACTCAGCGGAGATGCGGTCGACGCTCGAAGCTACACAGGATGGACGGATGCCGTACTTCCCTGCGCTGGACGGGGTTCGTGCAGGGTGCGTGCTGCTGGTGATGTTCGATCACCTGAAGGCGAATGGGCATGGGCCGGTGTGGATCGATGGGCATCTGGGCGTGGACCTCTTCTTTGTGATCAGCGGCTTTGTGATTACGACGTTGCTGGTGCGAGAACATCACTTTTCCGGGCGGGTGGATCGGCGGGCTTTTTTTCTGCGGCGGGGGTTTCGGAT
>CAXUEE010000183.1:6663-7917 GCA_964249905.1 uncultured Acidobacteriaceae bacterium | reverse complement strand
GACGTTACGACCGATCATGCCGTCGAGCTTGTCGAGCAATGCCGGCGCCACCTCTTCGTTTTTATCGACGACCAGAATGGCTTTGCTGCCTGCCGCTTCGAGTTGCCCCAAGGTGACCGCAAGATCCAGTCCCAGGCCGCTAGAGAAAATCACTACCGAGGAGCGAAAGCTTTGAATCGCCGCGCGCAGCCGCGGCCCGTCCTCACACTGCGCGATGATACGCATATCCTCTTCCATGGCAAGCACCCGTGCCGTACCGGCTCGAAAGATCGCCTGGTCATCTGCTACCACTATCCGGTTCATCTCGTCCTAACCTCCTGCGTGGCGTGGTTTTTTTTCGCCCGCAGTTTCTTCATCGGCCAAGGCTGGTCGTACCGGCGAGCCTGTCCTGTTTTCGTACACTCGGCCCGCTCCGTCCTCCAGAGTAGCGCGAGTCCGGCCCGAGTGAACCGATTTCTGAACCGTCCTCCTCTTCCCCTCATCCAAATCTTGAGACTTCTGTCTCGTACCCATCCACAGAGACGGGGCATAATCGGACCATGGCGAAACCTATTCTTCTCGCGGTCGACGACGACATCAGCGTACTGGAAGCTGTGGTTCAGGATCTGCGCCGCCACTACGGTCAAAAACACCGTATTGTGCGCGCCGCATCGGGCCAGGCGGCACTGGATATCTGCCGGCAGCTGAAAGAGCGCGAGGACGTGGTTGCCCTGATTCTTTCCGACCAGCGCATGCCGGGTATGACGGGCGTAGACTTCCTGGAAGCGGCGATTCCGCTGTTCCCGGAGGCCAAGCGCGTCCTGCTTACGGCCTATGCCGACACGGAAGCTGCGATTCGCGCCATCAACTCCGCCCGCATTCACTATTACCTGAACAAGCCCTGGGATCCACCCGAGGAGAAGCTGTATCCGGTCCTCGACGATCTCCTGCAGGCCTGGTATCTGGGATTCAAGCCGCCGTACGACGGGATCCAGCTGATCTCTCCGCGCTGGGGCGCCGGCGATCATGAGGTCAGGAATTTTCTTTCGCGCAATCGCATTGGGTTCAAGTGGGTGGACCCTGATGTGAATCCGGAGGCGTTTACCCTGCTGCGCGAGCGCGAAGTAGATGAAGCGAAGCTGCCGGTGGTGCTATTTCCGGACGGAACCTCGCTGGTCCAGCCCTCGACGACGCAGCTGGCGGAGAAGGTGGGTCTGAGTGTGCAGGCCAGCCAGGAATACTATGACGTGGTGGTCGTGGGCGCGGGCCCGGCCG